>NZ_JABWDV010000368.1 GCF_013362995.1 Streptomyces sp. TRM64462
CGGCGTACGTCACCGCGCAGCCGCTCACCGGCCCGGGCCCCGGCCCGGGCCCCGGCCCGGGGCCGGTGTCGCCGCTCCAGCCGAGCGCCTCCGCGATGCCGTAGTACGCCGGCTTGGGCCGGTAGTTCTCGTCGTACGGGGTGGCGGCGCCCTCGCCGGGGAAGAAATCCGGGATCCACGAGTCGGAGTCCGTGAACCCCCACACGGTGACGCCCGCGCAGCGGGACACCGCGACGCACGCCTGCGTGACCGCCTTGTAGTCGGCCTTCTGCTGTCGCAGCCGCTGCTCCGTCGCCGGGACGGGCATCCGGATGTCGAGTTCCGTGATCGCCACGTCCACGCCGAGGTCCGCGAAGCGCTGGATGTTCGCCTGGAGCGTAGACGGCACCTGACCGACGATCAGATGGGCCTGGAGGCCGACGCCGTCGATCGGCACGCCCTGTGCCTTGAGCTGCCTGACCAGGTCGTACATGCCGTTGCTCTTCGCGTTGATCCCCTCGACGTTGTAGTCGTTGAGGTACAGCTTCGCCGCCGGGTCTGCGGCGCGGGCGGCGCGGAACGCGTCCGCGATGTAGCCGTCGCCGATGGTCCGCTGGAACACCGACTGGCGGCGCGTGCCGTCCTCGTTGAACGCCTCGTTGACGACGTCCCAGTGGTCGATCCGGCCCTTGTAGCGGCCGGCCTCGGTGGCGATGTGGTCGGTCATGACCGTGCGCAGGCTCCCGGCCGTCCAGGATCCGTTCTCCACCCAGGACGGCAGCTGGCTGTGCCAGACGAGCGTGTGGCCGCGCACCTTCTGGCCGTTGGCCTCGGCGAAGTCCACCACGGCGTCCGCACCGGACCAGCGGAAGTCGCCCCGTACCGGCTCGACCGAACCCCACTTCATCTCGTTGCCCGGCGTGATTGAGTCGAACTGCCCGGCGGTCACGGCGGCGTACGTGCCCGTCAGCTTGGACGCGGTCACGGCCGTGCCGTAGTAGATGCCCTGTGCCGCCGCCAGGTCCTTCAGGATGGGGTCGGCCGCCTCGGCGGCGGCATGGCCCGGGGCGGCCGCGCCGACCGTGAGCAGCGCTGCGGCCGACATACCGAACACGGCTCTGCGTAAGCTCTGGAGCTTCATGGACGTCCCTCTCATGATGACTTCCGGTCCCTTCCGGTTTTCCGGAAGACTGCTGCAAAGTTTCGAGAGTGCGTCCGGAACGGTAGAGGCGCGCGGGTCAACCGTCAACGGAGGTGGGGGAATTGGCAGAGAACAAGGCGGCCGGGGCCGCGAAGGGAAAGGTCACCATCACGGACATCGCCCGGGAGGCGGGGGTGTCCGTACCGACCGTCTCCCGGGTCGTCAACGGAAGGTCCGACGTGTCACCCTCCACCCGCGCCCGGGTGGAGGACCTGCTGCGGACCCACGGCTACCGCCGCCGCGCGACCGCGCCCGGCGACCGCGCCGCCCTCCTCGACCTCGTCTTCAACGACCTCGACAGCCCCTGGGCCGTCGAGGTCATCCGGGGCGTCGAGGAGGTCGCGCACGCGGCCGGCATGGGCACCGTCGTCTCCGCCATCCACGGCCGCAGCGGCGACGCCCGCCAGTGGATGCGCAACCTCCGGGCCCGCGCGTCCGGCGGCGTCATCCTCGTCACGTCCGTGCTCGAACCCGTGCTCCACGAGGAACTGCGCCGCCTCGGCGTGCCCCTCGTCGTCGTCGACCCGGCCGGGTCACCCGCCCTCGACGCGCCCACCGTCGGCGCCACCAACTGGGCGGGCGGCCTCGCCGCCACCGAGCACCTGCTGCACCTCGGCCACCGCAGGATCGGCTTCGTCGCCGGACCGCCCCGGCTGCTGTGCTCCCGTGCCCGCCTCGACGGCTACCGCGCCGCCCTGGAGAGCGCCGGCGTCACCGTCGACGAAAACCTCGTCGTGCCCGGCGACTTCTACCACGCGTCCGGATTCACCGGCTGCAACACCCTCATGGACCTCGAAGACCCGCCGACCGCCGTGTTCGCGGCCAGCGACCAGATGGCCCTGGGCGCCATCGAGGCGCTGCGTCTGCGCGGCCTGCGCGTCCCCGAGGACATGAGCGTCGTCGGTTTCGACGACCTTCCGGAAGTCCGCTGGTCGTCGCCGCCGCTGACCACCGTCCGCCAGCCGCTCGTCGAAATGGGCAAGACCGCGGTCCGTACGGTGCTGAGGCTCGCCGGCGAGGAGGAACTGGACGCGCCACGCGTGGAACTGGCGACGGAACTCGTCGTCCGTGCCAGCACCGCCGCACCCGCACCGCCCGGAAAGACGCAGGTCACGGGACCGCTCGGGCCGCTCTGACGCGCCAGGGCGCGGGCGGCGGCGCGTGAGCGTCAGCCCTTGGTGGCGCCGGCCGTGATACCGCCCACGAGCTGGCGCTCCGCCACCGAGTAGAACGCCAGGGCCGGCACCATCGCCAGCACCAGATAGGCGCAGACCCGCGCGGTGTCGGCGGCGTACTGCCCCTGGAACTGCTGGACGCCGACGGGCAGCGTCCACCAGCCTGGGTCGCTGAACACCAGCAGGGGCAGGAAGAAGTTGTTCCAGCTGCCGACCACCGCCAGCACCGACACCGTGCCCAGCGCCGGCCGCGCCATCGGCAGCAGGATCCGCCAGAAGAACCCGAAGGGCCCGCACCCGTCGAGCGTCGCCGCCTCCTCCAGCTCACCGGGGATCGCCCGGAAGAAACCGCGCAGGATCACGATCGTCATGGGCAGCCCGAACGCCGCCTGCGGCAGGATCACCCCCAGCGGGTTGTCCAGCAGCCCCATCGACCGCAGCAGCAGGAACAGCGGCAGCACCGCCACCGCGAACGGGAACATCAGCCCCATCGTGAACAGCGTGAACAGCACCTCACGCCCACGGAACGCGAACCGCGCGAAGGAGAACGCCGCCAGCGCCGACACCGCCACCACGACCACCGTCGAACCGGCCGCGATCAGCGTGCTGTTGGCGACCAGCCGCCAGAAACCCGACGAGCCCAGCACCCCGCCGTAGTTCTCCGCCACCCACGGCGACGGAAGCCCCACCGGGTTGCGGGACAGCTGGTCCGTCGACTTGAACCCGGACAGCACCGCGTACAGCAGCGGCACGGCCATCACCGCACCGACCGCCACCAGCACCACGTGCAGCGACAGCGCCCGCGCCGCCCCGGACCGTCCGCGCCTCATCGCCCGCCACCACCCCTCATCGTCGTCGTGGCCCCCGCCAGGTCCCGGCGCAGCACGAAACGCTGGTAGGCGACGGCGAAGACCAGGCTGATCGCGAACATCACGACACTGATCGCGGAGGCGTAGCCCACCTGGTAGCGCTTGAAGCCGTACTGGAACATCGTCACGGCCATCGTCTCGGACGCGTGCACGGGGCCGCCCGCCGTCGTCACCCACACCAGGTCGAACAGCTGGATGGAGCCGATCACGGACAGGAACACACTGATCCGCAGCGTCGGCCCCAGCAGCGGCAGCGTGATGCGGCGGAACCGCTGCCACGGCCCCGCCCCGTCGATCAGCGCCGCCTCCGTCAGCTCCGCCGGCACGGACTGCAGCGCCGCCAGGTACAGCATCATGTGGAAGCCGAAGTACTTCCACACCATCACCAGGAACAGGGTGGCGAGGACCGTGGACCGGTCGGAGAACCAGCCGCCGCCCAGGCCCTCCAGACCGACCGCGCCGAGCAGCGCGTCCGCGAGCCCGTCACCCGGCGCGAAGATCATCGAGAACAGCACACCGGTGATCACCTCGGACAGCACGTACGGCGCGAAGAACAGCATCCGGTAGACGGCGCGGCCGCGCAGCCGCTGGTTCAGGAG
Organism: Streptomyces sp. TRM64462; assembly: GCF_013362995.1. Taxonomy (GTDB): domain Bacteria; phylum Actinomycetota; class Actinomycetes; order Streptomycetales; family Streptomycetaceae; genus Streptomyces. The sequence goes on from NZ_JABWDV010000368.1 coordinate 3,824, forward strand.
CACCGCCATCGCCAGCGCGAACGGCAGCTGCACCGCGAGCGACAGCACCACCAGGACCAGGCACCGCCACAAGTCCCCTAGGAACACCGGGTCCTGGAACAACCGCACGAAATTGTCGGTGCCGACGTAGTCCGACGGCCGGCCGAAGCCGCCCCACCGGAACACCGACGTGTACAGCGCGAAAAGTATCGGCAGCAGCACCAGAAGCCCGAACAGGACCAGGGCGGGCAGCTGGAACGAGACGGCGGTCAGCCAGCGCACCGCCGACCGCCGCCGCCGGCCCGCGCGCCGCGTCCGCGCGTCGACGGGTGTCGGTATCGAGGTCATCGCGGCCTACTGCTCTCTCGCGACCCGCGTGACCGCCTCCGTGACCTGCTCGGGCGTGGCCTCGCCCGCGATCAGCTCGGCCACACTGTCGTTGACCTGCTGCCCGACGGCCGGCGCGTACGCCTGGTCCAGGTACAGCTGGAAACCCGTCGCGCCGGACAGCGCCTGCGACACGGCCTTCAGGTTCGCGTCCTTGAGCGCGTCCGCCGCCTCCTTCACGACCGGCACCACGCCCGTCTCGGCTACGAGCCTGCGGTGCGAGTCCGCCGAAGTGAAGAACTCCAGGAAGTCCAGGGCCGCTTGCGGCGCACCCGCCCGGACGGCGTGCCCGCCGCCCCCGCCGAACACCTCCGTACGGGCGCCCCGCCCGCCCTCAACCTCGGGGAACGGGAAGAACCCCAGGTCACCGCCCAGCCCCTGGCCCGCGTCGTTCTGCACGGACGGCGCCCACTGGCCCATCAGCTCCATGGCCGCCTTGCCGTTGCCGACGGTCGCCGCCTGCCCGCCGGGCGTCGAGTAGCCCGCGCCCAGGAAGCCCCGCTGGAACGGCTCCAGGGCGACCAGTTCCTTGAGCCGCCGCCCCGCGTCCACGAACGCCGCGTCCCCGAAGTCCTTCTTGTCCGACGCCTCCTGGAGCGCGGACGCGCCCGCCGTACGCATCGCCAGGTACGCCCAGTAGTACATGCCCGGCCACTTCTCCTTGCCGGCCAGCGCCAGCGGCGTGACCCCGGACGTCTTCAGCCGCCGCACCGCGTCGAGGAACCCGGACCAGGTCGCGGGCGGCGCGCCGATGCCCGCCTTCGCGAAGAGCGCCTTGTTGTACCAGAACCCCACCATGCCGATGTCGAACGGGATCCCGTACGCCTTGCCCTGCACGGCGTACGGCTCCGTCGACACCGGCAGCAGCGAGCCCGTCCAGGCGGCGGTACGGTCCGTCAGGTCTCCGACGAGCCCCGCGTCGACCTGCTGGCGCAGCACCCCGCCGCCCCACGTGTGGAACACGTCCGGGAGCTTTCCGGACGCGGTGAGCGCCGTCAGCTTCGCCTTGTACGCCTCGTTCTCCAGGGTCACGACCTTGAGGCGGACGGACGGGTTCTTCGCCTCGAACGCCCTGGCCAGATCGGCCCACACACCCTTGGCGGGCTGCGTCGTCGTGATGTTCCACCACTCCACGACCGTCCGGCCCTCGGCGTCGGTGGTGCCGGATCCGGACCCGCTGCCGCCGCAGGCGCCCAGCGTGGTCATACCGAGACCGGCACCGGCCGACGCGGCCAGGAAGCGGCGGCGGGACAGAGCAGGGTCGCCCATCAGGAGCTCCTCGCACTGGAAGTTTTCTGAAACTCTCCGGAAACGCGCTGCTGCCGCACCCTAGGGACGCCCCGCACGGCCTGGCAACCCCTCGCACACCACCACTTCACCGCCAACTCGCTGTGCCACAGGCCGCATTGACACCTGCTCTGGAGGGCCGTAGCTTCCGTCCGGCCGACCGAGAATTTTCTGAACTCTTCCGGAACGACACGGAGCAAGGAGTTCCATGGCTCACCCCTGGCAGGACACGACGCTGCCCGCCCGAGACCGCGCGGCCGCACTGCTGGCCCGCATGACCCTCGACGAGAAGATCGCCCAGCTCCACAGCGTCTGGCCCGGCTCCACGGCGGACGGCGGAGACGACGTCGCCCCGCTCCAGCACGAGCTGTCCGACGACATCGACCTCGACGCGCTCCTCCCGTACGGCCTCGGGCAGCTCACCCGCCCGTTCGGCACCGCCCCCGTCGAACCCGCCGAGGGCGCGGCCCACCTCGCCGCCCTCCAGAAACGCGTCGCCGCCGCCAACCGCTTCGGCGTGCCCGCCGTCGCCCACGAGGAGTGCCTCACCGGCTTCACCGCCTGGCGGGCCACCGTCTTCCCCACGCCCCTCGCCTGGGGCGCCACCTTCGACCCCGCTCTCGTCCACGACATGGCCGCCGGAATCGGCGCGAGCCTCGCCGCGGCCGGCGTCCACCAGGGACTCGCGCCCGTCCTCGACGTCACCCGCGACCCCCGCTGGGGCCGCACCGAGGAGACCATCGGGGAGGACCCGTACCTCGTCGCCACCCTCGGCACCGCCTACGTCCAGGGCCTCCAGTCCGCCGGCGTCGTCGCCACGCTCAAGCACTTCGCCGGCTACGCCGCCTCACGCGGCGCCCGCAACCACGCCCCCGCGTCCCTCGGCCCCCGCGAACTCGCCGACACCGTGCTGCCGCCCTTCGAAATGGCCGTACGCGACGGCGGAGCCCGCTCCGTCATGGCCGCCTACCACGACATCGACGGCCTGCCCGCCCACGCCCACCACCCGCTGCTCACCACTCTCCTCCGCGACACCTGGGGCTTCGACGGCACGGTCGTCGCGGACTACTTCGGCGTGTCGTTCCTCGAACTCGCCCACCGCGTCACCACGTCCCCCGCCGAGTCCGCCGCCCTCGCCCTCGCCGCCGGCGTGGACGTCGAACTGCCCGCCGTACGCTGCTACGGCACGCCCCTGCGCGACGCGGTCCGCGCCGGAACCGTCCCCGAGGAGCACATCGACCGGGCCGCCCTGCGCGTCCTCACCCAGAAGTGTGAACTCGGGCTCCTCGACGCCGACTGGGCACCCCCCGCGCCCCCGCCCGCCCTCGACCTGGACCCGCCGGAGCTCCGCGCCCTGGCGCGCCGCGCCGCCGAGGAGTCCGTCGTCGTCCTGGCCGACGGCGCGGGCGTGCTCCCGCTCCGCCTTCCCGCAGGCGGACGGATCGCCGTGGTCGGTCCTCTCGCGGACGACCCGGCCGGCATGCTCGGCTGCTACAGCTTCCCGCGCCACGTCGGCGTCGAGCACCCGGAGCTGCCGCTCGGCGTCACCGTCCCGACGCTCCTCGCGTCCCTGCGGGCCGAGCTCCCGGGCACCGAGTTCGTCACGGACCCCGCCGACGCCGACCTGTGCGTCGCCGTCGTCGGCGACCGCTCGGGGCTCTTCGGGCGCGGCACGTCCGGCGAGGGCTGCGACGCCCCCGACCTGCGCCTCCCGGACGGCCAGGGCGACCTCCTCGACACCCTCGTCGAGGGACCCGCGCCCGTCGTGCTCGTCCTCCTCACCGGCCGCCCCTACGCGCTGGGCCGCTGGGCCGACCGGCTCGCGGCGGTCGTCCAGGCGTTCTTCCCCGGCCAGGAGGGAGGCCCCGCCGTCGCCGGTGTCCTCACCGGCCGCGTCGAACCGTCCGGCCGCCTCCCGGTGAGCGTGCCCCGCGACCCGGGCGGCCAGCCCTGGACGTACCTGGCACCGCCGCTCGGCCACCGCAGCGGGGCCAGCTCACTGGACCCGACGCCCCTGTACCCGTTCGGCCACGGACTGTCGTACACGACGTTCACCTGGGAACCCGCCCCTGCCTCGGCCGCCCCCGCCTCGGCCGCCCCCGCCCCGGCCGATCCCGTCCCGGCCGGCGGCACACCAGCCGTGCTCCGCACGGACGGCGAGACGGCCGTCGCCGTCACGGTCCGCAACACCGGCACCCGCCCCGGCACCGAGGTCGTGCAGCTCTACCTGGACGCCCCGGCCGGCCCGTACACCCGCCCGGTCGCCCGGCTCGTCGGCTACGCGCGCGTGCCGCTCGCCCCGGGCGCGGCCGCCGACGTCCGGTTCACCGTCCCGGCCGACGTCACCGCCCACGTACGCCCCGACGGGACGCGCCGCGTCGAGCCGGGCCCGGCCGAACTGCGGTTCGGCGCGTCCAGCACCGACATCCGCCACACCGTGCCGCTCACCCTCACCGGCCCGCCCCGCACGGTCGGCCACGACCGCCGGATGCGCTGCGAGGCCACCGTGACGGCCCGTACGCCGCCCGCCGCCCCGTGACGCGGTCAGAGGCGGGAGCCCACCCCGGGGACCGTCCACGCCGGGGCGGTACCGGTGAGCTGGCAGACCATCAGGTACAGCGGGATCGGCGGCGTGTACGGCGAGGTGCAGCCCGGCCGGTGGATCAGCCGCGGCCGCCGGTCGGGGACGTACCCGCCGGGCGCGTAGCAGGCGGGCAGCGGCCAGCGCAGATCCGCGTCCGAGCCGGCCGGGACCAGCCACCACCACCAGTCGGGGTCCGCGTACACGCAGCCGTTGCCGGGCAGCCTGGCCAGCAGCCGTGAGCCGTGCCGCGCCGGCACGCCCACCGCGTCGCAGCCCAGCGTGGCGGCCAGATGCGGCGGCGGGGCAAGCTGGACCTCGCCCAGTGCCCCGTCCCGTGGGGTCCGCGTCGCCGACAGCAGCGTGACCATCGACCTCAGCATGGTTCCGCCACGTCGTGGACCAGCTCCGCCCACACGACACGCCCGGCGCCGTACCGCGCGTCATGGGCGCCCCACGCGCTGCACAGGCTGTCGACGATCAGCAGTCCCCGGCCGCACTCCGCGGCGTCGTCCGGGCGTCGCGACACCCGCGCCGGCCGGCCCTCGTCGTGCACGGCGATCCGCAGCAGTTCGCCGCGGTCGCGGAGTTCGCAGACCACATAGCCGCTGGCGGTGTGCACGACGGCGTTCGTGAACAGCTCCGACACGACCAGTTCCGCCGCGTCCCTGGCCTCGCTCGCGATGCCCCACAGCAGCAGCCGTGCCGTGACCAGATGCCGCGCCCGGGCCACCGTCTCGGGCCGCGCCGGCAGCTCGAACGCGAACCGCCGAAGATCATGCGCCGGGTGCTGTCGTGGCTGCTGCTGTCGTGGCTGCCGCCGAGAGATCGCGGCGTCCGGTCGCGGCGCTATGAGCTGGGGTGTGAGCGCATTACCAGGTGCCACGACCGATTCCTCACATGGGGGCGCGGCCTCACCACGCCGCATCTTCCCGGGGCGCAGCGCGCAGCAGCCGCGTGAACAGGTTCACGAACTGGTTCACCGGAATACTTTCCTCCCGTCGCGGACACTTGGCAAGTGGCACTCTGAAAATTTCAGAGTGCTGTGTTCTCTCTGGCCGTCCCATGGCACACTCGACCAAAACAGCGCGTGGGGAGGTCTGAAGTGAGCGAGCCGCGGTCCGCCCCCACCGTCGGGCAGGTCGTCCTCGGCAGACGTCTGCAGGATCTGCGGGAAGGGGCGGGTCTCAAGCGGGAGGAGGCCGCGAAGGTCCTCCGCGTGGCCCCGGCCACGATCCGCAGGATGGAGACCGCGGAGGTCGCGCTGAAGATCCCGTACGTCCAGCTGCTCCTGCAGGCGTACGGAGTCGACGGCGACGAGGCCGACGGCTTCGTCCAGCTCGCCGAGGACGCCAACAAGCCCGGCTGGTGGCAGCGCTTCCACGACGTCCTGCCCGGCTGGTTCAGCATGTACGTCAGCCTGGAGGGCGCGGCCGCGCTCATCCGCGCCTACGAACCGCACTTCGTGCCCGGACTGCTCCAGACGAAGGACTACGCGGCGGCCGTCCTGCGTGCCGGAGCCGTCGGCCAGGTCAAGCAGGACGACATCGAGCGCCATGTCGCCCTGCGCATGGAGCGCCAGGCGCTGCTCACCCGGCCCGACCCGCCCAAGTTCTGGGTGATCATGGACGAGACGGTGCTGCACCGCCGCCCCCCGGGCAGCGGCCCCGCCCTCATGCGGGCGCAGGTCGACCGGCTGCTCGAAGCCGCCGAACTGCCCCATGTCACCCTGCAGATCGCGGAGTTCGCGACGGGGCACCACCCCGGCACGTACGGCCCCTTCGTGCTCTTCCGGTTCGCCATGCCCGAGCTTCCGGACATGGTCTACAGCGAGTACCTGACCGGCGCGGTCTACCTCGACGCGCGCACCGAGGTGGCCTCCCACCTCGAGGTCATGGACCGCATGGCGGCGCAGGCCGCCACCGCACACCGTACGAAGGACATCCTCCGGGCTTTCCGCAAGGAGCTGTGAATGGACCGCATATACAACGGCATGCCGGCCGCCGACCTCGGCGCCGAGGGGTGGCACAAGCCGTGGAGCGGCGGCAACGGCGGCAACTGCTTCGAGGCCATGAAGCTGGCCGACGGCAGGGTCGCGGTACGCCAGTCCGCCGACCCGGACGGCCCCGCCCTGATCTATACGCCCGGCGAGATCGCCGCCTTCATCGAAGGCGCGAAGTCCGGCCAGGCCGACTTCCTGCTCACCCCGGCCCGCTGAGCCGGCCCACCGGAGTTCCGACCGTGCACCACCCCCGCCCGTTACCCCTGTCCGCACCGACCCGAGACCACGGGAGCGCCAGATGACCGGTACCCACGCCGCACAGCCCGACGAGCGGCCCGCCGTCGTGATCGACACCAGCAAGCCGCATCCCGCCCGGATGTACGACTGGTTCCTGGGCGGCAAGGACAACTACCCGGTCGACGAGGAGATGGCCCGCCAGCTCCTCACCATCGACGCCCGCGGCCGCGACATGGCCCGCGTCAACCGGGCCTTCATGCACCGGGCGATCCGCTGGCTCGGCTCGGAGGCCGGCGTCCGCCAGTACCTGGACATCGGCACGGGCATCCCGACGGAGCCCAACCTGCACCAGATCGCCCAGCAGGTCGCCGCCGACGCCCGGATCGTGTACTGCGACAACGACCCGATCGTCCTCGCCCACGCCGAGGCGCTGCTGCGCTCCACGCCGGAGGGCGCCACCTCGTACATCCAGGCCGACGCCCGCGACCCGCAGCTCATCCTGGAACGCGCCGGGGACGTCCTGGACTTCAGCCGGCCCGTGGCGCTGTCGCTGCTCGCGCTGCTGCACTTCGTCGACGACGAGGACGGCGCGTACGAGCTGGTGGGGCGGCTCGTCGACGAGCTGGCGCCCGGCAGCTACCTGGTGCTGTCGCAGGTCACCGGCGACTTCGACCCGGAGGGCGCCGCGAAGGCGCGGGCCGTGTACCAGGGGCGCGGACTCACGCTGCGGCCGCGCACACGCGACGAGTTCGCGAAGTTCTTCGACGGCCTGGAACTGGTCGAGCCGGGTGTCTCGCTGACCGCCGAGTGGCGGCCCGAGCTGGGCGAGGCCGTCCCCGTCGCAGGGGACGACCCCATCCCGGGCTACGCCGCCGTCGCCCGGAAGCCCTGACGGTCTGTCAGAGATGTCTGGGGCGTCAGGGACGTCACGGGTGTCAGGGCCTCGCGGCGGCCGGGCGCGGGGTCATCGCGACAGGTAGGCCAGCTCCCGGTGCTCCGCCGTGTACGCGTCGAGCAGTCGCCGCGCCACGGCCACCGAGTCGACCAGCGGGTGCAGCGCGAACGCCTTCACGGCCGTCTCGCGCGACCCGCTCTCCGCCGCCGCGAGTACCTCGCGCTCCACCGCCTTGACCGCCGCGACCAGCCCCACCGCGTGGTACGGCAGCGGTGACACGGCCACCGGGTGCGCCCCGTCCGCGTTGACGTGGCACGGCACCTCGACCACCGCGTCCGCGTCCAGGACGGGCAGCGTCGAACCGTTGCGGACGTTCAGGATCAGCGTGGCCCGCTGGTTGCGCGCGATGGCCCGCATCAGGGCCAGCGCCACCTGCTCGTAGCCGCCCGGTTCCAGGTCCTCGTCGGCGCGGCCCTCGCTGTCGCCGACCGCCGTACGGTTGGCCGCCATGTACGTCGCCTCGCGGTCGGCGAGCGTGCGCAGCCACGCGTCCAGTGCCTTCACGCCGGGGCGGGCCGCCTCCTCGTAGAACCCGGCCTGCTGGTCCCGCAGATACGCGCCGCGCGTCCGCACCGCGTCCCGGTACGCCCGCACGGTCTCGCGCCCGAAGTAGTAGTAGTGCAGGTACTCGTTGGGCACCGCCCCCAGGGACCGCAGCCACTCCGCCCCGAACAGCCTGCCCTCCTCGAACGAGCCCAGCAGCTCGGTGTCCGCCATCAGCCGCGGCAGCAGGTCGTGGCCGCCGACCCGCAGCCCCTGCAGCCAGCCGAGGTGGTTCAGGCCCGCGTAGTCGACCCAGGCGTCGGCCGGGTCGACGCCCAGCACCCGCGCCACGCGCCGGCCGAGCCCGACGGGCGAGTCGCAGATGCCGATGACCCGCTCGCCGAGCACCCGCGCCATCGCCTCGGTCACCAGGCCCGCCGGGTTGGTGAAGTTGATGACCCAGGCGTCGGGGGCGACCGCCGCCACACGCCGCGCGATGTCCATGGCCACCGGGACCGTGCGCAGCCCGTACGCGATGCCGCCCGCGCCCACCGTCTCCTGACCCACCACACCCTCGGCCAGGGCGATCCGCTCGTCGGCCGCCCGGCCCGCGAGGCCGCCGACCCGGAGCGCCGAGAACACGAAGTCCGCGCCGCGCAGCGCCTCGTCGAGGTCCGTGGTCACGGTCAGCGACGGCGCGTCCGGCACGGCCTCCGCCTGATCGGCCAGCACCCGGGCGATCGCCCGCAGCCGGTCCGCCTCCACATCGTGCAGCACCACGTCGGTGACCCGGCCCTCGGCGCGGTCCGCCAGCAGGGCCCGGTACACCAGCGGCACGCGGAACCCGCCACCGCCCAGGATCGTCAGCCTCATACCCGTACGCTACTGCGGAAGATCGGCGCCGGGCGGCCGCCCGTTCTCTCAGCCCAGGTCGAGCGCGTTCGGCAGGCCCATCCGGTAGCGGAACAGATCGTGCCGCTTCAGCGCCTCGATCTCCGGCGCCCGGAACAGCGGCCGCACCGTACAGCGCGGCGCGTCCGACCCGGCCCGGTCGAGCAGCGCGTTCACCGCCTGGCGCGCCGCCGCGTTGGCGCCCTCCATGGTGGCCAGATCGATGTCCACGGCCACGTAGTCACCCGCGAGGAACAGGTTCGGGACGCGGGTCGCCGCCCGCGGCCGGTCGTGGAACGTGCCCACCGGGTGGATCAGCAGCTCGTCCTCGTTGGTCGGGTGCGGTGTGCCGAGCCCGTCGACGCCCGGGTCCAGGAACCACGAGTGCAGCGCGCCGTCCTTCAGCGCCGTGTGCCCCGTGTCGTTGAGAGCCGCCTTGAGCTGCGCCCACACCTCCCGTGCGACCTGCTCGCGCGTGCACTGCTTGGCGGTCCTCCCGTAGAGGATGCCGGGCCGGTCCCACTCCGAGATGTCCACGGACAGGCAGTCCACGACGGCCCCGTCCCCGTAGTCGGCGGCGAAGTCCCGCCCCGTCCAGTGGTGCGCCTGGGCGATGGCGGTCAGCGCCCACGGCGAGTCCACGCAGTTGACGTGGCCGCGCACGAGCGGCGGCGGCTCGGTCAGATAGAACTGGATGCCCGTCATCCAGTCCGTACGGAGCCGGTCGCACCGCGCCAGCTGCGGGTCGGCCGCCCGCAGCGCGGGCCCCCAGGTCCGGCGGGCGTGCTCGACGGGCAGCGCGCAGACGTAGTGGTCGGCGGTCACGCCGTGCCGTGCGCCGCCCGGGTCGTCGACGACGGCGGCGGTGATCCGCCCGTCCCCGTACGTCAGCTCGCGCAGCGTCCAGCCGACCTTGAACTCCACGCCCAGGGCGCGCAGATGCGCCACCCACGGGTCGATCCATGCCTCGTTGGTGGGCGCGTTGAGTATCCGGTCCGGCGGGCCGTCGGCGCCGCGGCCCAGCGCGTTGAAGACGAACGCCTCGCCGAGCGTGCCGACGGTGCGGGTGCTGGCCTCCTCGGCCTTGGTGGCGACGATGTTGCGGGTGACGCCGATGGCGAGGATCCGCTGGTAGTCCACCGACATCCGGGCGGCCCGGGTGAACTCCCACCAGGGCGTGTGCTCCCACTGCCCGTCGCGGCGCTCGGCGCAGCTGGTGAGGAAGACCAGGGCGCGGTTGACGAAGTACGCCGTCTCGTGGAGGGGCAGGTTGACCGCTGTTTCGAGCAGTGCGGTGAGGGCGCGGCGCAGCTCGTCGAGGGTGAGCCGCTCGGGCCGGTGGCCCGGCCACGGGATCGGGAAGCGGAGGTCCTCGCGCCCGGTGCGGGCGAACATCATCTCGCCGGGCGCGACGAGGTTGTCGTGGACGCCGTTCGGGTTCCCGGGGAACGGGATGCGGCGCATCGTGTCCGGGAGGTTGTGGTAGATGCCGGGGATGAACCGGAAGCCGTGCTCGGCGGGCAGCGGCCGGCGCCCGCCGCGCGCACTGCCGGGCACGTCCATGCTGCGGGCCTTGCCGCCCAGGGCCCGCCGCTCGTACACGGTGACGCGGAATCCGCGCTCGGCCAGTTCGTGCGCGGCGGTCAGCCCGGCGACGCCGCCGCCGAGTACGGCCACGGACGGCGGCGGCGCTCCCGTGGCGGTGGTTGCGGTGGCGGCGGTGGTTGCGGTGGCGGCCACGGCGGCCGGGGCCGGCCCGACGACCCCCGCCCCGGTGACGGCGGTGGCGCCCGCCACGAATGTGCGACGCGTCGTACCCGTACGGTCCATGCCCACCCCTTTACCGGCGGTAACTGTCACGTCCGGCGCAGGAGGATAGGGCGGCCCCGCACGACCCGGAAGTACCGTGCGGCGCCCGCCGCACAATGGCCGGATCCGGTGCCCGCAGCGGCGCGGGGGAGAATGACCTTCATGTCCCGACGCAAGCCCCGTCCCCAGAAGCCCGCGCCGGCCGCCTCCGTCACCGTCCGGGCGGACAGCCCCTGCCCGTGCGGGCTCCCCGCCGCGTACGCCGCGTGCTGCGGCCGCTTCCACGCGGGCGCCGCGACCGCGCCCACCGCCGAGCTGCTGATGCGCTCCCGCTACAGCGCCTTCGTCGTGCGCGACGAGCCGTACCTGCTCCGCACCTGGGCCCCGGCGACCCGCCCGCGCACGCTGGATCTCGACCCGGACACGCGCTGGACGGGCCTGGAGATCCACGACACCACGGACGGCACCCTGTTCCACACCACCGGCACGGTCACCTTCACCGCCCGCTACACCCACCGGGGCGAGCCCGGCGCGCTGCGTGAACGCAGCCGCTTCGAGAAGACGGACGGTCAGTGGTCCTACGTGGACGGCACGTTCGACTAGCCGGGCGGAGGCCTCAGCGGATGCCGCCGCCCGGGCGGAGGATCAGCCCCGGGTTGTACGCCGCGAGCACCTTGTTCGCACGGGCCAGCGCCCCCAGGGCGTGCTCGCGGTCGGCCTGGTCCTCGGCGCACATCGGGCCACGGAACCGCTGGACCTCGCGGGCCGCGCACTCGGCGTCGACCTCCGCCTGCAGGACGCCCAGCGGCATGCAGGACCCGATCAGTACGGCGACGCGGTCGGGGATCGGGACGGGGATGAGACGCGACACGGTCACGTGAGGTCCTTTGCTGCTGTCTGCTTGTGGCAGGCGTCCGGCGGTGCTGGGTACCCCTCCATGGTGACGGCTCCCGGGTGGTGGTTCGTCCCCGGGTCCGTATCCGTCCTGCAACCGTCCGGCGTTTCCGGTCGCGCCGGGGGTACCCGCGAGGGCGGAGGTGATCGCCATGCCCGAGCCCGGCAGCAAGAAGTACGACATCCACCGCGCCCGCACGCGGAAGAACATCGAGGACCAGGGCGCGGCGTCCGACAAGGGGGCCAACGAGGAGGCGAACGCGAAGCTCCAGGAGAGTCCCGAATGGCGCTCGCGCGGTCCGCGCACCGAGCGGGGCCGCGGCCCGAAGGGGGAGCGCCGGGGCGAGTAAGGGGGCGGTCGCCGATCACGGTTTCCGATGCGCGCCGAAACTTTCGGCGCGCATCGGAAACCGTGATCGGCGTGTGACGCGGTGGCTCGGGGCAGGGCGCGTGAGGCGGTGCTCAGCCCGACAGCACCTCGTCCAGGTCGTACGAGACCGGCTCCTCCAGCTGCGCGTAGCCGCAGCTCTCCGGCGTACGGTCCGGACGCCAGCGGCGGAACTGGGCCGTGTGCCGGAAGCGGTCGCCCTCCATGTGGTCGTAGGCGACCTCGCACACCCGTTCCGGCCGCAGCGCCACCCATGACAGGTCCTTCTTCGCGGACCAGCGGCTCTGCGCCCCCGGGAGGCGGGCGCCCTCATGCGCTGCGGCGTCCGCCCAGGACGCCCAGGGATGGCCGGTCGGCGGGTCCATGACCAGCGGCTCCAGCTCCTCGACCAGCTCTTCGCGGCGCCGCGCCGAGAACGCCGCACACACGCCCACGTGCTGGAGGGCGCCCTTGTCGTCGTACAGGCCCAGCAGCAGGGAGCCGACGACGGGGCCGCTCTTGTGGAAGCGGTAGCCGGCCACGACGACATCGGCGGTCCGCTCGTGCTTGATCTTGTACATGAGCCGGGCGTCCGGCCGGTAGGGCAGGTCGAGGGGCTTGGCGATCACCCCGTCGAGCCCCGCGCCCTCGTACTGCTCGAACCACTGCTCCGCGACCTCGGTGTCGGTCGTGGCGGGTGCCAGGTGCACCGGGGCGGCCGAGCCGGACAGGGCGCGCTCCAGCGCCGTGCGCCGCTCGGTCAGCGGCGTGTCCAGCAGCGACTCGTCGCCCAGCGCCAGCAGGTCGAAGGCGATGAACCGGGCGGGCGTCCGCTCGGCCAGCGTCCGGACCCGTGAATCGGCCGGATGGATGCGCTCGGTGAGCCGGTCGAAGTCCAGACGCCCACCGTGGACGATCACGATCTCCCCGTCGACGACGCACCGTTCCGGAAGCCGCTCCCGCAGCGCGTCGGCCAGTTCCGGAAAGTACCGGGTCAGCGGCTTCCCGGTACGGCTGCCGATCACCACGTCGTCACCGTCACGGTGCAAGATGGCCCGGAAGCCGTCCCACTTCGCCTCGTACTGCATCCCCGGCGGGATCTTCTTGACGCTCTTGGCCAGCATCGGCTTCACGGGCGGCATCACCGGCAGATCCATGGGTTGATTCTGCCTTATGCACTGATTTTCCGATATGCGTGCCATGTCGTGGCCGCTTACCGTGGCGCCTATGGCAGATGCGGTGCAACTGGAGGCCGGCGGGCGGAGCGTCCGCCTGTCCAACCCGGACAAGGTGTACTTCCCGGAGCGCGGCTTCACGAAGCTGGACGTCGCCCGCTACTTCCTCGCCGTCGGCGAAGGCATCACCCGCGCGCTGCGCGACCGGCCGACGACGCTGGAACGCTTCCCCGACGGCGTCGACGGCGAGTCGTTCTTCCAGAAGCGGGCCCCCAAGAACCTCCCCGACTGGATCCCGACCGCCCACATCGCCTTCCCCAGCGGCCGCTCCGCCGACGAGATCCGCCCCACCGAGGTCGCAGCGGTCCTATGGGCCGCGAACCTCGGCACGCTGACCTTCCACCCGTGGCCCGTACGCGGCGACGCCACCGACCACCCCGACGAGCTGCGCATCGACCTCGACCCCCAGCCGGGCACCGGCTTCGCCGAGGCGGTGCTCGCGGCGCACGAGCTGCACGCGCTGCTCGACGAGCACGGGCTGCGCGGCTGGCCCAAGACGTCCGGCGGGCGCGGCCTGCACGTGTTCGTACCGATCGAACCGCGCTGGACCTTCACCGGCGTGCGCCGGGCGGCCATCGCCGTCGGCCGGGAGCTGGAGCGGCGGATGCCGGGCCAGGTCACCACCAAGTGGTGGAAGGAGGAACGGGGCGAGAAGATCTTCGTCGACTACAACCAGACGGCGCGCGACCGGACCATCGCCTCCGCCTACTCCATCCGCCCCAAGCCGCACGCCCCCGTGTCGGCGCCCCTGCGCTGGGACGAGCTGGACGACGTCGACCCCCGGGACTTCGACCTGGCGACCATGCCGGTGCGGTACGCGGACCACGGCGACGTGCACGCCGACATCGAGGAGCACGCCTTCGGCCTGGAGACCCTCCTGGAGCTCGCGGAACGCGACGAACGCGACCACGGGCTCGGCGACCTGCCGTACCCGCCGGACTACCCGAAGATGCCGGGTGAGCCCACCCGCGTCCAGCCGAGCCGCGCCAAGAAGACCTCGTGAAGGAGCTCGTCCGTATGCTCACCACCCGTTTCGTCACCGGCGCGCCGAACTGGGTCGACCTCGGGACACCCGACCTCGAAGGGGCCCGGTCCTTCTACGGTGCGCTGTTCGGCTGGACGTTCCAGGACGCCGGGCCCGAGGCGGCCGGGTACGGGATGTTCCGGCAGGGCGGCAGGACCGTCGCGGGCGGCATGACCGTACCGGCCGACCAGGGGCCGCCCGCGTGGACGCTGTACTTCCAGACGCCCGACGCCGACGGGGCCGCCACGGCCGTACGGGAGGGCGGCGGCAGCGTGGCGCTCGACCCGATGGACGTCATGGACCTCGGCCGGATGGCCCTGTTCACGGACCCGACCGGCGCCGGCTTCGGCGTGTGGCAGCCGGGCGAGAACAAGGGCCTCGACGCGGTCGGCGAGCCGAACACGCTGTCGTGGACGGAGCTGTACACGCCGGACCCGGTGGCCGACCTGTCGTTCTACGACCTGGTCTTCGGCATGGAGGCGCACACGGCGGAGACGGGCGGGCCCGGTGGCGGCGCCTACACGCTGCTCCAGCCGTCGGGCACGGGCCAGGCCTCGATGAGCGACGCGTTCGGCGGGGTGGTCCCGCTCGCGGACGACCCGGCGGAGGCCGCCGGGGGCCCGTCGTGGACGCCGTACTTCGAGGTCGGCGACGTCGACGCGGCGGTGGCCGAGGCCCAGCGGCTGGGCGGCGAGGTGCGGCGCGCGCCCTCGGACCTGGCCGGGCTCGGCCGCTGCGCGAAGCTCACCGACCCGTACGGAGCGCGCTTCGCGGTCCTGCGCACCGGCGGCGCGGGCGGCACCGGCGGCGCCGGCGCGTGACACGCCCGCAGCGAACTCCTTGCCCCGTCACCGTACGCGGGCCCATCCTGACGGGGCGCGACCGGTCCGCCGGGCGTTGATCACTCGTTGACCGGCTGTTTATCCCGGGCGGGCAGCGTGTCCGGTATGCCGATCAACCGCACCGCCGTTTCCACCGATTCCGCCCGTGCCACCGATTCCGCCCGTGCCACCGGTTCCGTCCGTGCCGTCGGTTCCGCCGACCGTGAACTCGCGTGGCACGAGATCGCCCTCTGCGCCCAGACGGGCCCCGAGCTCTTCTTCCCCGAGCCGGGGTCGTCGACCCGCGAGGCCAAGCTGCTCTGCGGCGGCTGCGAGGTGCGCGGAGCCTGTCTGGAGTACGCGCTGGCGCACGACGAGCGGTTCGGCGTCTGGGGCGGCCTCTCCGAGCAGGAGCGGCACGCCCTCAAGCGCCGGCGGCAGTCCGGGCGCGACCGGCGGCACGCGGGGAGCCGCTGACGGACCCGCCCGCCCGGGGCGGATTCAGCGGGCGGCGCGGGCCGCCATCCGGGCCTTGCGCGCGGCGAGCTTCTCGTCGAACTTGGCCGCCTCCGTGTCCAGGCCGTTCATGTACAGCCCCAGCTCCTCCTGCGCCTTCAGCCCCTCCGGGCCGAGCCCGTCGATGTCCAGGACCTTCAGGAAGCGCAGCACCGGCTGCAGCACGTCGTCGTGGTGGATGCGCAGGTTGTAGATCTCGCCGATGGCCATCTGCGCGGCCGCGCGCTCGAACCCCGGCATGCCGTGGCCCGGCATCCGGAAGTTCACGACGACGTCCCGGACCGCCTGCATGGTCAGGTCGGGCGCGAGCTCGAACGCCGCACCCAGCAGGTTCCGGTAGAACACCATGTGCAGGTTCTCGTCGGTCGCGATGCGCGCCAGCATCCGGTCGCACACCGGGTCGCCCGACTGGTGGCCGGTGTTGCGGTGCGAGATACGCGTCGCCAGCTCCTGGAACGCCACGTACGCCACCGAGTGCAGCATCGAGTGCCGGTTGTCCGACTCGAAGCCCTCACTCATGTGGGCCATCCGGAACTGCTCCAGCTTGTCCGGGTCCACGGCGCGCGACGCGAGCAGGTAGTCACGCATCACGATGCCGTGCCGGCCCTCCTCGGCGGTCCAGCGGTGCACCCAGGTGCCCCAGGCGCCGTCCCGGCCGAAGAGGGTCGCGATCTCGTGGTGGTAGCTCGGCAGGTTGTCCTCCGTGAGCAGGTTCACGACCAGCGCGATCCTGCCGACGTCCGACACCTTCGACTGCTCCGGGTCCCAGGGCTCCCCGTCCTCGAAGAGCCCCGGGAAGTTCCGGCCGTCCGACCACGGTACGTACTCGTGGGGCATCCAGTCCTTGACCACCTTCAGATGGCGGTTGAGCTCCTTCTCGACCACCTCTTCCAACGCGTACAGCAGCCGGGCATCGGTCCACTCCGCCGAACTGCCGAGGTGGGGAGAGGTGAGGGTCACGGGGGCTCCTGGGGGCTGGATCATTACCTACGGGCTCGTAGGTTACGAAACCGTAGGTTAAGCAGCTCGTAAGGGCGCCGCCAAGCCCGTGCGGAGCAATGCCCGGTTACGTTCCGTTATGTGGAGTGAAGTCGTCCGCCTCCCTCGCCGGCCCGCTCGTCGGATGTCGCGGGGCGCAGCCCGCCGTCGTCCAAGGCCAGCCACCGCGTGATGCCGATGGACCGGAGGAACGGAAGATCGTGACCGGCCACGATCAGCGCGCCCTCGTACGCCTCCAGCGCCGTTGTGAGACTGCGCACACTCGCCATGTCCAGGTTGTTCGTCGGCTCGTCCAGCATCAGCAGCTGCGGCGCGGGCTCCGCGAGCAGCAGCGCGGCCAGCGCCGCCCGGAACCGCTCGCCGCCCGACAGCGTCCCGGCCGGCTGGTCGGCCTTCGCGCCGCGGAACAGGAACCGCGCCAGACGGGCCCTGACCCGGTTCGGTGTGGCCTCGGGCGCCTGCCGCGCCACGTTCTCGAAGACGCTCAGCCCGTCGTCCAGGACGTCGAGGCGCTGCGGCAGGTACCGCACCGGAACCCGCGTCACCGCCTCGCCCGCGAGCGGCTCCAGCTCACCGGCGATCGTGCGCAGCAGCGTCGACTTGCCCGACCCGTTCCGCCCGACGAGGGCGATCCGCTCGGGCCCCCGTACGTCCAGTCCACCGCGCAGCCGCAGACCGTGACGTAGCGTCAGGTCGTGCAGGAGCAGTACGTCCCGGCCCGGCGGCACCGCCGTGTACGGCAGCTCGACGCGGATCTCGTCGTCGTCCCGTACTGCCTCCACGGCCTCGTCCAGCCGCTCACGCGCCTGCTCCAGGCGTCTGGTCTGGAGGGTGCGGTGCTTGCCCGCCGAGACCTGCGCGGCGCGCCGGCGTTCGTTGGCCACGGCCCGGGGGACGACCTTGTTGTCGGCGCTCTTCTGCCCGTACCGCCTGCGCTTCGCCAGTTTCCGCTGCGCCTCGCCGAGTTCGCGGCGCTGCCGCCGTACGTCGGATTCGGCGACGCGCACCATGCGCTCGGCCGCCTCCTGCCCGGTGGCGACGGCCTCCTCGTACACCGAGTAGGGGCCGCCGTACCAGGCGATGTCACCGTCGCGCAGCTCGGCGATGCGGTCGACGCGCTCCAGCAGCGCGCGGTCGTGGCTGACCACGAGGAGGACGCCCGTCCAGGAGTCGACGGCCGTGTACAGCCGGCGCCGCGCGCCCAGGTCCAGGTTGTTCGTCGGCTCGTCCAGCAGCAGCACCGCGGGCCTGGCCAGCAGGAGGGCGGCGAGCCGCAGCAGGACGCACTCGCCGCCCGACATCTCGCCGACGGTCCGGTCCAGGCCGATGTGGCCGAGCCCGAGCTGGTCGAGCGCGGCGCGTGCCCGCTCCTCCACGTCCCAGTCGTCGCCGACGGCCGTGAAGTGCTCCTCGCGCACATCGCCCGACTCGATGGCGTGCAGGGCGGCCCGCGTGCGAGCGATGCCGAGCGCCGCGTCGACCCGCAGCCCCGTGTCGAGGGTGGCGTTCTGCGGCAGGTAGCCGATCTCGCCGGTGGCGCCGACGGTTCCGCCGGTCGGGGTGAGGGCCCCGGCGAAGAGCCGCAGCAGGGTCGACTTGCCGGAGCCGTTGCGGCCGATGAGCCCGGTCCTTCCGGGGCCGACCGCCAGGTCGAGACCGTCCAGGACCGGGGTGCCGTCCGGCCAGGAGAAGGCGAGGCCGGAGCAGCGCAGCGCGGTGGAGGCGGCGGCAGCGGAGACGGAGGAAGGGGAGGAGGAAACAGAGGGGTGGTGTGACATACGGGTCTCCCGGTTGCGCGAGAAGGTGGCGGGGGCAACGGGTGAGACACCGGGACGGCGACCTGCCCGCGCGGCGGAACAGCGCGGCACGGGGGAGGGAGGCAGGAGGACGGGCTCGTGCTCCGAGGTCGCACAGGGCGGCACGCACAGCGCGGAGACGCGGACTGTGGTGCGGCGCGGTGTCTCAAGACCTCAGAAGAGCAATGTCCTACTCCGATCGGCAGGTGAAGGGGCCGGGAAGAACGCTAGGCGGCAACACTGCGGAGCGGCAACCGAATTACCGGCCCGCAGGGCCTGGCCCGCAGGACCTGGCCCGGAGGGCCTTGCCCGCACGACCGGCCCCGACGACCGGCCCGCGGGTTTCAGTGCGCGTCGCGCAGCAGCTCGGCCAGGTCGTGGTCGAGGTCCAGGAACAGGTGCTCGCACCCGGCGGGCACCAGGTGGCGGCTGCGCTGGAGGAAACGGCGCACGTCGGAGGAGCGGACATGGACCATGGCGACGCCCTCGGGTGCGTGGAACTCCAGGACCGTGCGGTCGCCGCCGTATGGGCGGACGCGTACGTCCCCGCATCCGGCGGGCGCGTCGAGCCCGGCCGCGAGCAGGTCGCGCGAGAACTCCCACACCACCTCGACGCCCTCCAGCGTCGCCGGCGCGGGGAACGCCATCCGTACGGCGAACGGGTCGCCGCAGTCGTAGCGCAGGACCGCCGGCACGACGTCCATACAGGGCGCGGACGCGACGAGACGGGCTGCCACGGCCTGCTCGATGACGGTCGACAAGTCCTGCTCCCTCATTGGCTCCGCCTTGCTATGGGGGAGGACGACGAATCCGGCCACGGCGTGCACGCGCCGGGGTGTGACCTGCGTCACAGTCGTAGGGTGGCGGCACTATGACGATCATCGAAGCGCCCGCCGACTGGCCCGCCGACGAGCAGGAGGCCCTGGCCGTCCAGGACGCCCTGCGCTGCCGCGTCGTCCTGGACGAGCCGGGGCCGCCGTCCGGCGACGGCCTCGTGACCGGGGTCGACGTGGCCTACGACGACGAGCGCGACCTAGTCGCGGCGGCCGCCGTCGTCCTCGACGCCCGCACCCTCGACGTCGTCGAGGAGGCGACCGCGGTCGGCCGCGTGTCCTTCCCGTACGTTCCCGGCCTGCTGGCCTTCCGGGAGATACCCGCCGTGCTCGCCGCCCTGGACGCGCTCTCCACCGGCCCCGGCCTGGTCGTCTGCGACGGGTACGGGCGGGCCCACCCGCGGCGCTTCGGGCTGGCCAGTCACCTCGGCGTCCTGACGGGCCTGCCGGTGATCGGCGTCGCCAAGAACCCGTTCACGTTCACCTACGAGGAGCCGGGGCGGCGGCGCGGCGCCTCGGCCCCGCTGCTCGCCGGGGAGGAGGAGGTGGGGCGGGCTCTCCGCACGCGTGACGAGGTCAAACCGGTCTTCGTGTCGGTGGGGCACCGCGTCACGCTGGACAACGCCTGCGCCCACACCCTGGCCCTCACGCCCCGGTTCCGCCTCCCGGAGACCACCCGCCACGCCGACGCGCTGTGCCGCCGGGCCCTCAAGGCCGCGGCGGCCGCGGCTGACGCACCGCCTGACTGACGCCTCCGCCGCGCCCCGAGGTCAGGCAGGGCGGCGGCACGGGGGCGGGAGGCGGCGCGCCGCGCGGGGGCCGGGTGCGGGAGGCGGACGCACCGCGCTCAGCGGGCGTCCACCACTCGGAACCGGATGCCCGCCGCACGCAGCCGGTCCAGGAGCGCGTCGCCCATCGCGACAGCCGTCGTGACCTGCCCTGACACCGGCCGCAGCGCGTCGAAGGCCAGGCACAGGGCCGATTCGGCGAGCATCTTCGCCGTCTCGTCGTACCCCGGGTCGCCGCCCGACACCTCCGTGAGCACGCGCCGCCCGCCGCCCTCGCCGACGAACCGGACCGTGAACCAGCTGCGCGCCCTGCGCTCCGCGTCGGGGCCCCGCCCCGGCTCGTACCGGTCCATCAGCGCCCGCCGCGCGGCGGGCAGCTGCGCCAGGGCCAGGCCCGCCCCGACGGCGGCCATTCCGCCGAGGGCGACCGGCAGGGACCGTACGGCGGCGTAGTGGCGGTACCGGAAGTCGGGCCCGTACAGCGGCAGGGCCGCCGCCGAACGCCGCACGACGCGCGGGTCCAGCGTCGGCAGCGGCAGCGCCCACGCGCCCGTCTCGCGGCTGAACCGTGGCGCGGACAGCGGCGCCCGCACCCGGCGCCCCGGGCGGCGCGGCTCGTGCAGCCGCCGCTCACGGGCCGCCCGCAGCGTCTGCCGGCCGCGGCTCATCACGGTGAGCGCCGACGCGAAGGTGCCGCCGGAGAACAGGGCGCCCGCCCGCACGAACCCGTCGACGCGCAGCGGCACGTCACGCGGCAGCTGCCGCACCGTGAAGTACACGCCCAGGTCGTGCGGTACGGAGTCGAAGCCGCAGGCGTGCACGAGCCGCGCCCCGGTCTCACGCGCGCGTGCGTCATGGCGTACGTACATCAGGTCCACGAACTCGGGTTCGCCCGTGAGGTCCACGTAGTCCGTGCCCGCGTCCGCGCAGGCCGCCACCAGCGGCTCGCCGTACCAGATGTACGGGCCGACCGTCGTGGCCACGACCCGTGCGGAGCCCGCCAGTTCGCGCAGGGACTCCGGGTCGCCCGAGTCGGCCACGAGCAGGGGCAGCCCGGCGCAGTGCGGGTGGTCGGCGGTGAGCCGGTCGCGCAGCCGCTCCAGGCGGTCCCGGCTGCGCCCGGCGAGCGCCCACCGGCACGTGGCGGGGGCGTGCGCGGCGAGGTGGCGGGCGGTCAGCTCGCCCACGAAACCGGTCGCCCCGAACAGCACCACGTCGTACGCCCGCGGCGCCCCGTCTCTCGCGCCCGTCCCGTCCCGCGTGTCCATCCGGCCTCCCGTACCGCTTCGGTGCGCTGCTGTGAGGAGGCAGAGGTTAGCGGTCGCCGCGTGGACGGCCGTCCGCGGGCCGGCCGGGGCCCGGGGCGGTTGTCCACAGGGCTTGTGCGCGGTGGAACGTGTTCTTAACATCATCACTGTTACAGCAGTAGTGTCACAGTGTGGCGCGGTAAGGGGAGCGAGGGACGCATGGCAGCAGCGACAGGGGGGAACGGCCCGCTCGACGGCGTGCGGGTCGTCGAGCTGGCCGGCATCGGGCCGGGCCCGTTCGCCGCCATGGTCCTGGCCGACCTCGGCGCCGACGTCGTACGGGTCGACAGGCCCGGCGGCGCGGGCATCGGCATCGACCCGGCGTACGACCTCACGAACCGCAACAAGCGCTCCGTCCTCGTCGATCTCAAGGCCGACGACGGCCCGGGCCGCGTCCTGGACCTCGCCGCCCGCGCCGACGTCCTCATCGAGGGCTATCGGCCGGGCGTGGCGGAGCGCCTCGGCATCGGCCCCCGCGCCTGCCACGCCCGCAACCCGAAGCTGGTGTACGGCAGGATGACCGGCTGGGGCCAGGAAGGCCCGCTCGCCACACGCGCGGGGCACGACATCGCGTACATCGCCCTCACCGGTGCCCTGTCCCTGACCGGCGGCTCCCCGGACCAGCCGCCGCCGGTGCCGGCCAACCTCCTCGGCGACTACGCGGGCGGCGCCCTCTACCTCGCCGTCGGGGTGCTCGCCGCCCTCCACCACGCCCGCTCCCCGGGCGGAACGGGGCAGGTCGTCGACGCGGCCATCACGGACGGCACGGCCCACCTCGCCACGATGATCCACGGCATGCTGGCCGCCGGCAGCTGGCAGGACCGCCGCGGCGGCAACCTCCTGGACGGCGGCAGCCCCTTCTACGGCACGTACGAGACCGCCGACGGGCAGTACATGGCGGTCGGCGCCCTGGAAGAGCGGTTCTACGACGAGTTCGTCCGGCTCCTCGGCATCGCGGACACCGTCCCGCCCCGCGCCGACCTCGCCCGCTGGGGCGAACTGCGCGCCGCCGTAGCCGACCGCTTCCGCGCCCGCACGCGCGCGGAGTGGACGGCCGTGTTCGAGGGCACGGACGCCTGTGTGGCGCCCGTCCTGTCGCTGCGCGAGGCGCCCGAGCATCCGCACCTCGCCGCCCGCGGCACGTTCACCGACCACGGCGGGATCACCCAGCCCGCCCCCGCCCCCCGGTTCTCCGCGACACCCGGATCCGTACGCCGCCCGCCCGCGCAGCCGGGCGCCGACGCAGACGACGTCGCCCGCGACTGGGACGTACCGAGCATCCGCACCGCAGACAGCAGGAGGCCCCAGTGAAGCGCCGCATCTTCAGCGCCGAGCACGACGCGTTCCGCGACACCGTCCGCGCCTTCCTCGCCAAGGAGGTCCAGCCGCACTACGCGCAGTGGGAGAAGGACGGCATCGTCGCGCGCGAGGCCTGGCGCGCCGCCGGCCGCCAGGGACTCCTCGGCCTCGCCGTACCCGAGGAGTACGGAGGCGGCGGCACCCCCGACTTCCGCTACAGCGCCGTCCTCGCCGAGGAGTTCACGCGGGCCGGCGCACCGGGCCTCGCCATCGGCCTCCACAACGACATCATCGGCCCCTACCTGACGTCGCTCGCCACGGACGAGCAGAAGCGCCGCTGGCTGCCCGGCTTCTGCAGCGGCGATATCATCACCGCCATCGCCATGACCGAACCTGGCGCCGGCTCCGACCTCCAGGGCATCCGCACCACCGCCGAGGACAAGGGCGACCACTGGCTGCTCAACGGCTCCAAGACGTTCATCTCCAACGGCGTCCTCGCCGACCTGGTGGTCGTCGTCGCCAAGACCACACCCGAGGGCGGCGCGCACGGCCTGTCCCTGCTCGTCGTCGAACGGGGCATGGACGGCTTCGAGCGGGGCCGCAACCTCGACAAGATCGGCCAGAAGGCCCAGGACACGGCCGAGCTGTTCTTCCACGACATCCGCGTCCCCAAGGACAACCTGCTGGGCGAACTCCACGGGGCATTCGTCCATCTGATGACCCATCTCGCGCAGGAGCGGCTGGCCATCGCCGTCGCCGCCGCCGCGGGCGCCGAGCACCTGCTGGAGATCACCACCGCGTATGTGAAGGAGCGTGAGGCGTTCGGCCGGCCCCTCGCCCGGCTCCAGCACGTCCGCTTCGAGATCGCCGAGCTGGCCACCGAGTGCGCCGTCACCCGCGCCTACGTCGACCGCTGCATCGAGGACCACGCCGCAGGCGAACTCGACGCCGTCCACGCCTCCATGGCCAAGTGGTGGGCGACCGAACTCCAGAAGCGCGCCGCCGACCGCTGCCTCCAGCTCCACGGCGGATACGGCTACATGACCGAGTACCCGGTGGCCCGGGCGTTCACCGACGGCCGGATACAGACCATCTACGGCGGCACCACCGAGATCATGAAAGAGATCATCGGCCGCTCCCTGCTCGCCTGACCGCCCACCCCGCCCCGACGGCCCCGTCCGCCGAACCACTCTCGCGAAAGGCCTGACCAGTGACCACCGAAGCGTACGTGTACGACGCGATCCGCACCCCGCGCGGCCGCGGCAAGGCGAACGGAGCCCTGCACGGCACCAAGCCCATCGACCTCGTCGTCGGCCTCATCCACGAACTCCGCGACCGCTTCCCCGGCCTCGACCCGGCCGCGATCGACGACATCGTCCTCGGCGTCGTCGGCCCCGTCGGCGACCAGGGCTCCGACATCGCCCGCATCGCGGCGATCGCCGCCGGACTCCCGGACACGGTCGCCGGCGTCCAGGAGAACCGCTTCTGCGCGTCCGGCCTGGAGGCCGTCAACCTCGCCGCCGTCAAGGTCCGCTCCGGCTGGGAGGACCTCGTCCTCGCGGGCGGCGTCGAATCCATGTCGCGCGTGCCCATGGCCTCCGACGGCGGCGCCTGGTTCGCGGACCCCATGACCAACCTCGCCACGAACTTCGTCCCCCAGGGCATCGGCGCCGACCTCATCGCCACCATCGAAGGCTTCTCGCGGCGCGACGTCGACGAATACGCCGCCCTGTCCCAGGAGCGCGCCGCGGCCGCCTGGAAGGACGGCCGCTTCGCCCGGTCCGTCGTCCCCGTCAAGGACCGCGCGGGACTGACCGTCCTCGACCACGACGAGCACCTGCGCCCCGGCACCACCGCCGACTCGCTCGCCAGGCTGAAGCCGTCGTTCGCGGACATCGGGGAGCTCGGCGGCTTCGACGCCGTGGCGCTCCAGGAGTACCACTGGGTCGAGAAGATCGACCACGTCCACCACGCGGGCAACTCCTCCGGCATCGTCGACGGCGCCGCCCTCGTCGCCATCGGCTCCAAGGAGGTGGGCGAGCGGTACGGGCTGACGCCCCGCGCCCGCATCGTGTCCGCCGCCGTGTCCGGGTCCGAGCCCACCATCATGCTCACCGGACCCGCGCCCGCCACCCGCAAGGCGCTCGCCAAGGCCGGGCTGACCATCGACGACATCGACCTCGTCGAGATCAACGAGGCCTTCGCCGCCGTCGTCCTGCGCTTCGCCAAGGACATGGGCCTGCCCCTCGACAAGATCAACGTCAACGGCGGCGCCATCGCCCTGGGCCACCCCCTCGGCGCCACCGGAGCGATGATCCTCGGCACCCTCGTCGACGAGCTGGAGCGCCAGGACAAGCGCTACGGCCTCGCCACGCTCTGCGTCGGCGGCGGCATGGGCATCGCCACCGTCGTCGAACGCCTCTGACCCGTCCCGTCCCCACCCCCGTTACGGAGAACCAGGAATGAGCGAGAGCACCACCATCCGCTGGGAACAGGACGAGACCGGTGTCGTCACCCTCGTCCTCGACGACCCGAACCAGTCCGCCAACACCATGAACCAGGCGTTCCGCACGTCGATCGCCGCGATCGCCGAACGCGCCGAGGCCGAGAAGGACTCCATCCGCGGCATCATCTACACCTCCGCGAAGAAGTCCTTCTTCGCGGGCGGCGACCTCAAGGACATGATCAAGGCCGGCCCGGCCGAGGCCCGGCAGGTCTTCGACGCCGCCGCCGGCATCAAGGACGCGCTACGCCGCATCGAGACCCTCGGCAAGCCCGTCGTCGCCGCCGTCAACGGCACGGCCCTGGGCGGCGGATACGAGATCGCCCTCGCCGCCCACCACCGCATCGCCCTCGACGCGCCCGGCTCCAAGATCGGCCTGCCCGAGGTCACCCTCGGCCTGCTGCCCGGCGGCGGAGGCGTCACCCGCACCGTACGCCTCATGGGCATCGCCGACGCCCTGCTGAAGGTCCTCCTCCAGGGCACCCAGTACAACCCGCGGCGCGCCCTGGAGAACGGCCTCGTCCACGAACTGGCCGCCACACCGGACGAGATGCTCACCAAGGCCCGCGCGTTCATCGACGCGCACCCCGAGTCCCACCAGCCCTGGGACGTCCCCGGCTACCGGATCCCGGGCGGTACACCGTCGAACCCCAAGTTCGCCGCGAACCTGCCCGCGTTCCCCGCGAACCTGCGCAAGCAGCTCAACGGCGCCCCTTACCCGGCGCCGCGCAACATCCTCGCGGCCGCCGTCGAGGGCTCGCAGGTCGACTTCGAGACCGCGCTCACCATCGAGGGCCGCTACTTCACGGAGCTGGTCACCGGCCGGACCGCGAAGAACATGATCCAGGCGTTCTTCTTCGACCTCCAGGCCGTCAACGCCGGCCGCAGCCGCCCCGCGGGCGTCGAGCCGCGCACCGTCCGCAAGGCCGCCGTGCTCGGCGCCGGCATGATGGGCGCCGGCATCGCCTACGCCTGCGCGAAGGCGGGCATCGACGTCGTCCTCAAGGACGTGTCCGTCGAGGCGGCCGAGAAGGGCAAGGCGTACTCCGAGAAGCTGTGCGCCAAGGCGGTGCAGCGGGGGCGCACGACCCAGGAGAAGGCGGACGCGCTGCTCGCCCGTATCCACCCGACCGCCGAGGCCGCCGACCTGGCGGGCTGCGACGCCGTCATCGAGGCCGTCTTCGAGGACACCGCGCTCAAGCACAAGGTGTTCCAGGAGGTCCAGGACGTCGTGGCGCCCGACGCCCTGCTCTGCTCCAACACCTCGACGCTGCCCATCACCTCGCTGGCCGAGGGAGTGGCGCGCCCGGCCGACTTCATCGGGCTGCACTTCTTCTCGCCCGTCGACAAGATGCCGCTCGTCGAGATCATCAAGGGCGAGCGGACCGGTGACGAGGCGCTCGCCCGCGCCTTCGACCTGGTCCGGCAGATCAACAAGACCCCGATCGTCGTGAACGACTCGCGCGGCTTCTTCACCTCGCGGGTGATCGGCCAGTTCATCAACGAGGGCGTCGCGATGGTCGGCGAGGGCGTCGAGCCCGCGTCGGTCGAGCAGGCGGCGGGCCAGGCCGGCTACCCGGCGAAGGTGCTGTCCCTGATGGACGAACTGACGCTGACGCTGCCCCGCAAGATCCGCAACGAGACGCGGCGCGCCGTCGAGGAGGCCGGCGGCACCTGGCGGGTGCACCCGGCGGAGGCCGTCATCGACCGCATGGTCGACGACTTCGGTCGCACCGGCCGCAGCGGCGGCGCCGGCTTCTACGACTACGACGAGAACGGCAAGCGCGCCGGTCTCTGGCCGGGCCTGCGCGAGCACTTCACGAAGCCCGACGCGGACGTGCCCTTCGAGGACATGAAGGAGCGCATGCTGTTCTCGGAGGCGCTGGACTCGGTGCGCTGCCTGGAGGAAGGCGTCCTCACGTCGGTCGCCGACGCCAACATCGGCTCCGTCATGGGTATCGGCTTCCCCGCGTGGACCGGCGGCGTCCTCCAGTACATCAACGGCTACGACGGCGGCGCCGGGGGAGGGGTCGGCCTGCCCGGCTTCGTGGCCCGCGCCCGTGAGCTGGCGGAGCGGTACGGCGAGCGGTTCGAGCCGCCGGCGCTGCTGCTGGAGAAGGCGGAACGAGGCGAGACGTTCACGGACTGAGCATCCGCCTACTCGGCGGCCTCCTGCTCGGGGGCGCGGAAGGCGGCCCGCAGCTCATCCGTCAATGAGCGCTGGAACGCGGTGACGAGCGCCTGCACCACCAGCGGCTGCATGTGCGCGGACAGCGACTTCATCGCCTTGACGCGCTGCGGGTCCTCCGGGTCCGGCTCGCGCTCCCGGTAGGGGTTCCACACCTCGTCCCGGAACAGCCGGGTCAGCTCGTGCGCCGCCTCGCGCGTGTGCTCCACCAGCACCGTGCGGGCGGCCACGAGCGTCTCGTGCGGGATCGGCACGTCGAGGAGCTGCACGCCGAGCCGCAGCAGCCCGAGGTCCACCCGCAGGACGCCCTCGACGTCCGTACCGGACAGCACGTCCATGGAGGTGAGCAGCTCCAGGTCGGCGTCGCTCAGCCCCCGCCCGACCCGCCGCTCCAGCTCGGCGCGGGTCAGCTCCTCGCTCGTGTCGGGCGCCCACGTCGCCACCAGCGCCCGGTGCATCGCCAGATCCTGGGCGTTCACGTCCGGCGGCAGCTGCTCCAGGTACCGCTCGATGGCCGCCAGGGTCATGCCCTGGTGCTGGAGCTCCTCGATGAGCGCCAGCCGCGCCAGGTGCTCCGCCCCGTACCGCCCGACCCTGCGGGGCCCGATCACCGGGGGCGGCAGCAGGCCGCGCGTGCTGTAGAAGCGGATGGTGCGTACGGTGACACCGGCCCGGGCGGCGAGCTCGTCGACGGTGTACGCCGGCTGCGGCTGGGTCTCGGTCGCCATGCGGGGGCCTCGCTTCCGGCTGTGGTGTCGCACTGGTGCAACAGTATTGCTGTCTCACCACCACTGTGAAAACGGGTCGGCCGATGTCAGTGCCGGATCGTACGGTGGTTCGCATGACGGGGACCGCGACACAGATCGCCTACGCACGGGGGGACGCCACGGCACCGGCCGGCGAAGGCGTCAAGATCATCGCTCATGTCTGCAACGACCTGGGCGGCTGGGGCAAGGGCTTCGTCCTCGCCCTCTCCCGCCGCTGGCCCGAGCCCGAGGCGGCCTACCGGCGCTGGCACCGCGACCGCGCCCGCAACGACTTCGGCCTCGGCGCCGTGCAGTACGTGCAGGTGGGCTCCTACCTCTGGGTGGCCAACATGGTGGGCCAGCACGGCATACGCACCGGCGGCAAGGGCGTGCCCGTGCGGTACGAGGCGATCGGCACCGCCCTCGGCTCCCTCGCCGCCAAGGCTGCCGAGCTGGGCGCCTCGGTCCACATGCCGCGCATCGGCTGCGGCCTCGCCGGGGGCATATGGGCGCGGATCGAACCCCTGATAACCGACCGCCTGGCCGCGCACGGCATCCCGGTGACGGTCTACGACCACGGCGACTGACGGGAGCGGCCCCCGCACGGCCACCGCACGGCCCCGCTCGGTCGCCGTTCTCCGGTGCGGGGGCGGGGAAAACGGATGGCTGACATGCGGGGCCGCGTGTTGAAGTGGCCGTATGGATCACAAGGGCGTGCTCGACCTGTACGACCGGGCCCTGCGGCGCGACGCCCGGCCCGACGGGCCCGGGTGCCGGGTGGAGCGGGACGGGGACGTCGTACGGCAGACCGGGCCCGCGCACGCGTGGAACGGGGTGTTGTGGTCGGACCTGACCGCCGACCGCGCCGACGCGGCGATCGACGCGCAGGTGCGGCACTTCGACGCGCTGGGCCTGGGCTTCGAGTGGAAGCTCCACGCCCACGACACGCCCCACGACCTCGGCGCCCGGCTCCGCGCTGCCGGCTTCGAACCCGAGCCCGAGGAGGCGCTGATGGTCGCCGAGGCGGCGCGCCTCGCCGCCCCGCCGGAGCTCCCCGACGGCGTGGAGCTACGGGACGTCACACGGCCCGAGCACGTCCGTCTGATGAGCGACGTCCACGAGGAGGCGTTCGGCACGGACGCGACCTGGCTGCGCGAGCGGCTGCTGGAACAGCTCGCCGCGCAGCCGGACACGGTCGCCGCGGTCGTCGCCCTGGCCGACGGCAGGCCCGTCGCCTCGGCCCGCCTGGAGACGGTGCCCGGCACCGACTTCGCCGGGCTGTGGGGCGGCGGCACCGTACCCGAGTGGCGCGGCCGCGGCCTCTACCGCGCCCTCGTCGCCCACAGGGCCCGCATCGCCGCCGCCCGCGGCCACCGCTACCTCCAGGTCGACGCCTCCGACATGAGCCGCCCGGTCCTGCGCCGCCTCGGGTTCGCGGTGCTGTCCACCACCACCCCGTACGTCCGGCAGCCTCAGCGGCCGACCACCGGGTAGTGGTCCGACAGGTTCGTGTAGGTGTACTGCCTGCCCCAGCTCGACACGGTCCAGGGCGCGCTCTGCTCCTTGACCACGTCGTTCGTCCAGCCCGACGGCCGGACATGGCCGGCCCGGTGCAGCACGTAGTCGAGGTCCTCGCGCGGGTCGCTCGGGTAGCGGTCCGCCGCGATGGAGTTCTCCGCCGTGTCGAACGAGTACGGGTGCCCGGTCCGCGCGTCCGCGCCCGCCAGGCCCGCGTCGGCGAGCATCGACCCGTACTCCGGCGTCCGCGAGTCCACGTTGAGGTCGCCGGCCACGATCACCTGCTCCGACGCCGGGATGCCCTTGGCGTCCAGGAACGCGTCCATCGCCTTGAACTGCCGGCTGCGCATCTGCGCCGCCTCGCCCGCCCCGCAGCCCGGGTCCGTCGACTGGGCGTGCGTCCCGACCACGTGCACCCGGGTGCCGTTCACATTCAGCACCACGTACACGAACCCCTTGTTGGAGTACCAGTCGGCGCCGCACGCGTCCTTGTAGACGTACTGCTCCTTGCGCAGGATCGGCCACTTGCTCAGCACGCTCACACCACCGTCCTCCGGCGTGAACGACGAGTACGCCCCGCCCGTGGCGTCCCAGCCCGTCTTGCTCCGCCCCAGCACCGGCGTCCGGTACGGGTACTCCGCGGCCGCGTTCTGCATCAGCGCGTCCGACGAGGAGTTGTCGAACGCCTCCTGGAGCACCACCACGTCGTGGCCCCGGAAGAACGGCGCCGCCGGTATCTCGGCGGCCCGGTGGTCCTGCCCCCAGTTCGGGTAGAGGCTCTTGCTGAAGAGGAACACGTTGTACGAAAGGACCTTCAGCCGCGGAGCCTCGGCGACGGTGCCCGAGGCCTCGGCGGCGCCCGCCGACGGCGCGGCGGCCGTCAGGGTCACCGCGGCGAGGGCCGCGGACACGGCAGCGGACAGGACAGCGCGCGGGGCGCGGCGGAGCAGGGGACGGCGCATGGAAACTCCCTACAGAGGTGGGGGGTTGGACACGGCGCCGCACATCAAATCAGCCACGGTTACTCTCCGGTAGATGCCGGATGGAGAAAATCTTGCGGCCACAGGGCGCGCGAACGAAGATCTCCCGATCACCCCTCGCCCCGCCCCGGAACCCGCTGATCGCATACTGGAAGTCCACCGACAGACCGGGAGCAGCCCGCATGAACCAGGCCGCCGCAGCCGACCCCGCACCGCCCCCGCCCGGCGGCGTCCTGTGGAGCCTCGCGGGCGACATCCGCGGCCTGCTCATGCTGCCATCGGCGCTCGCCCTCCAGGTCGCCCACCCCGCCGTCGGCGCCGGAGTCGACGAGCACTCCGTCTTCCGCACCGACCCCTGGGGCCGCGGCGAACGCTCCCTGCGCTCACTCCAGCTCTGGGTGTACGGCGGCGAGCAGGCCGCCGAAGAAGGCCGCAGGCTCCGCCGGCTGCACCGCACCATCCAGGGCACCGACACCCGCGGCCGCCCCTACCACGCCCTCACCCCGGCCAACTACGCCTGGGTCCACGCCACCGGCTTCCCCGTCCACCGCTACGCCGCCCGCTACCTGGTCCGCCCCATGACCGACGCGCAGGAGCGGCAGTTCTACGCCGAGTGGCTCCAGGTCGGCAGGATCCTCGGCATCCACGACCGCGACATGCCGCAGACCATCGAGGAGTTCTGGCCGTACTACCGCAAGATGCTCGCCGACGAGATCGAGATGACCGCCGTCGTCCGCGACCTCGTCACCACCGACCGGCCGCTGCCGCCGCCCGACCGCGGTCCCCTCCCGCTCCGCCTCCTCCTGCGCGCCCTGTGGCCGCTGCTCCAGCCGCGCTTCGCCCGCTTCCGCGCCTTCGTCACCGTCGGCTTCCTGCCGCCCGAGGCCCGCGAGGCGATCGGCCTGGAGTGGACCGACGCCCAGGAGCGCACACTGCGCCGCCTGAGCCGGGTCGTCCGGGCCGTCGTCCCCGCGCTCCCCGAGCGGCTGCGCTACCTCCCGCTGGCCAGGGAGGCGCGCCGGCGGTACAGGATCAGCCGGGCAGCCCGTTCCGCGCGATGACGTCCGCGTACCAGCGGGCGCTGTCCTTCGGCGTACGGCGCTGCGACGCGAAGTCCACGTGGACGATCCCGAACCGCTTGCTGTAGCCGTACGCCCACTCGAAGTTGTCGAGCAGCGACCACAGGAAGTAGCCGCGCACATCCACCCCGGCCGCGAGCGCCCGGTGCACCGCCGCCAGGTGCTGGTGCAGATACGCCACCCGCTCCGGGTCGTGGACCGCGCCCTCGGGGTCGGCGTAGTCGTCGTACGCCGCGCCGTTCTCCGTGATCACCAGCGGTACGTCCGGCAGCCCGTCGCGCAGCCGCGTCAGCAGCTCGTACAGGCCGTCCGCGTCCACCGGCCAGTCCATCGCCGTCCGAGGCCCGGGCGCCGGCTCGAACCGTACGTGCTCCTCCGCACCCGGCCACGGCGACGGGCCGTCGTGCGTCCCGGCGGCCACGACGGTCGGCGCGTAGTAGTTGATCCCCAGCGAGTCGATCCGCTCCGACGCGATCTCCAGGTCCCCGTCCCGTACGAACGACCAGTCCGTCAGCCCGGCCGTGTCCGCGACCAGGTCCTCCGGCAGCCGCCCGTGGAACACCGGGTCCAGGAACACCCGGTTGCCGAGCGCGTCGATCCGCCGCGCCGCGTCCCGGTCCGCCTCCGCGTCCGTCAGGGCCCGTACGGCATGCGGGTTGAGCGTCAGCGACACCTCGGCGTCCGCCGGCAGGGCCGCCCGCAGCGCCCGCACGGCGAGCCCGTGCGCCAGGTTCAGGTGGTGGGCCGCCCGCAGCGACGCGGCCGGTTCGGTACGGCCGGGGGCGTGCACCCCGGAGGCGTACCCCAGGAACGCGGCGCACCACGGCTCGTTCAGCGTCGTCCACGTGGCGACGCGGTCGCCGAGCGCGTCCGCGACGATGCCCGCGTACTCCGCGAACCGCTCGGCGGTCTCCCGCCGCGGCCACCCGCCGCCCGGGGCGGAGCCGCCGGGGGACGGACTCTCCAGCTCCTGCGGAAGGTCCCAGTGGTACAGCGTGGCGACGGGCCGGATACCGGCCGCCCGCAGCTCGTCGACCAGCCTCCGGTAGAAGTCCAGGCCCTTCTGCACGGCGGGCCCCCGCCCGGTCGGCTGCACCCGGGGCCACGCCACCGAGAACCGGTAGTCGGTCACGCCCAGGTCCTTCATCAGGGCGACGTCCTCGGACATCCGGTGGTAGTGGTCGGCGGCGATGTCCCCGGTGTCGCCGTTGCGGACCTTGCCCGGCGTACGGCTGAACGTGTCCCAGATGGACGGCGCACGGCCGTCCTCGGCGGCGGCGCCCTCGATCTGGTAGGAGGCGGTGGCGGTACCCCAACGGAACCCGGCGGGAAAGGCGAGCCCCGGCAGGGCCTGGGGACGCGCGTCAACAGCGGTCATGAGGAAGAGGACTCCCAACGAAGAGGAACGGACGAAACGCGCACCGGGGAAGGTCACCCCTTGACGGCGCCCTGCATGATGCCGCCGACGATCTGCCGGCCCAGCAGACCGAAGACGAGCAGCACGGGAAGCGTGCCGAGCAGCGTGCCCGCCATGATCACGGACTGGTCGTGCACATAGCCGCCGCCCAGCTGGCGCAGCGCGACCTGCACGGTCGGGTTCTGCGACGACAGCGCGATGATCGGCCAGAAGAAGTCGTTCCACGCGGCCATGAACGTCAGCAGCCCGAGCACGGCCATCCCGGGCCGGGCGATCGGCACGACGATCGACCAGAAGATCCGCGCCGTGGACGCCCCGTCCACCCGCGCCGCCTCGATCAGTTCGTCGGGCAGCGCCTGCACCAGGAACTGCCGCATGAAGAACACACCGAACGCCGACACGAGACCCGGCAGGATCACCGCCTGGAGCTGATTCACCCACCCCAGCTCGGCGACCAGCATGAACAGCGGGATCACCCCGAGCTGCGGCGGAATCATCATCGTCCCGACCGTGAGCGTGAGCAGCGCGCCCCGCCCCCGGAACCGCAGCTTGGCGAAGGCGAACCCGGCGAGCGTGCAGCACAGCACCGTGCCGACGGTGATCGACCCGGACACGATCAGCGAGTTGAGCAGCGCCTTCCCGATGTCCGCCTCTTCCAGGACGGCTTCGAAGTTCCGGATCAGGTTCGGCCCGGGCAGCAGCGAGGGCGGCACCTGCGCCAGGTCGGCGTTGGAACGGCTGGCGGCGACGACGGTCCAGTAGAAGGGGAACGCCGAGACGAGAACAGCCACGATCAAGATCGCATAGGCGAGCTTCCCGCCGTGCAGGGTCCTTCCGGCCCCCGACCTGTTCCGCTTCCGTTCGTGGGACGGCGGGGCGGCGAGCGCGGTCATCGGCCGGCCTCCTTGCGGGAACGGCGGCGCGCGAGCAGGGCGTTGACCCCCACGAGCACCACGATGAGCAGGAACATCACCCAGGCGATCGCGGCGGCCCGCCCCAAGTGGAAGAAGCCCCAGCCCTGCTCGTACATGTAGAGCCCGAGCGTCTGGTACTGGTGCGAGATGCCACCCGACACCGAGCCCTCGTAGAGCAGCGGCTCACCGAACAACTGGGTGGCGCCGATCGTCGACACGATGACCGTGAACACGATGGTCGGCCGTAGCCCGGGCAGCGTGACGTGCAGGAACTGCCGCCACCGCGAGGCACCGTCCATCTCGGCCGCCTCGTACAGCTCACTGGGGATGGACTGCATCCCGGCGAGATAGATGAGCGCGTTGTACCCGGTCCACCGCCAGATGACGATGGTCGACACGGCGACCTGCGAGGCCACGGTCCCGGTCTGCCAGTCGACCGGACTGACGCCGATCAGCCCCAGCGCGTAGTTCACCAGCCCGAAGTCCCGCCCGAAGAGCTGGGCGAAGACGAGCGTCGCGGCGGCGACGGAGGTGGCGTACGGGAGGAGCATCGCGGTACGGAAGAAGGTCCGCCCGCGCAGCTTGTAGTTGAGCAGATGGGCCAGCCCCAGCGCCATCACGAGCTGAGGCACGGTCGACAGGACGCCGATGGTGAACGTGTTGCGGAGGGAGATCCAGAAGAACTCGTCGCTGAAGAGCGCGACGTAGTTGCCGAGGCCGCGCCACTCCATGTCGCCGGGCGTCTGGAGCTCGACGCGGTACAGGGAGACGAACGCGGTGTAGATCAGCGGAAAGAGCCCGAAGGCGGCGAACAGCCCGAAGAAGGGAGCGATATAGGCATACGGGGAGACGGCGCGCCAGGCGCGGATCACGGTGCGGCCCTTCGGAGGAGGAAGCGAGTAACTAGGGGGCCCAGGCCCCCACCGGCGTGCGGTCGCCGTTCCGGCGGGAGGGGACGCGTAGGGGTCGCCCCCGCAGGATTGGCGGTGCCGAAACGCTTCGCGTTCCGGGGCCCGAGCCCGCCAATCCGAGGAGGTGAGCCCCGGAGCGGCCCCGACCCACGACGCACGGGTTCGCGTGGTGACCGCGAACAGGGGTGCGGGCGGCCGGTCCCTTTGTGCCCACCTGTCCCGCCCTGCGGGACACCTGCCCACAAAGGGACCGGCGGTACCGGGCCAGCGCGCCGCCCCACAGCGAAACCGGCGGTACCGGGCGAGCGTACCGGCCCACAGCGAAGCCGGCAGTCCCGGACGAGCGCACCACCGCCCACAGCAGAAGCGGCGGTACCGGCCAACGCACCGCCC
>NZ_JABWDV010000369.1:0-22432 GCF_013362995.1 Streptomyces sp. TRM64462
GTGCGCGAGGCGGCGATCGCGGTGTTCGCGGCGTCGGCGGCTCCGCGTGCGGCGCTCGCGGCGTCGTTCGCGGCCCGCGCCGACTTGCGGACGTCCTGCTGGGCCAGCCGCGCCTCCTCGGCCGCCTTCAGCGCAGCCGCCTTGGCCTTCTCGGCGGCCTCCTTGGCGCGGTCGGACGCGGCGACGGCCTTCTCCGTCTGCAGCTTCGCCCGCTTGCCCTCGCGCTCCACGATGTCGACCAACTGGCCGATGGTCGCGGCCTCTTCGTCCCGGGCGCGGGCGATGTACTGGCCGGACACCAGGAACTGGCGGATCGCCTCGGGCGACCCGTCGTCCAGGGCGCGCTGCGCGTAGAGCTTCACCTGCGGCGACGCGGTGTTGAGGATGGTGAAGACCGCGACGCGGTCGTCCTCCTGCTGCGCGGTGTACTGCGTCTTCTGCAGGAACGTCTCCAGCGCGTCCCGCGTGCCCTCGTTCAGGGCCGCCGTGGCCTCGCGCTTCACCGCGGTGCCGCTGTTGTTCATGACGGTGAAGACCGCGACGCGCAGGTCGGTCTCCAGGGACTGCTGGTAACCGTCGCGCAGGTACGCGGCGACCGCGTCGTCCCCGGAGGCCAGGGCAGTGTTGGCCGAGTCGCGGACGGACTTGCCCGCGTACGGGAGGGCGGTGAGCACCGCGAACCGGTTGTCCTCGGCCTTCGCGGCCGGCAGTTCGCCGGTGAGGAACGCGGAGACGGCGGCCGGGGTGCCGGCCAGCGCGGCGGCGGCTCCCTCGCGGACCGCGCGGCCGCCGGACTTGTACGCCCAGACGGCGCGGCCCCGCTCGGTGTCGGGCAGGCCGTAGTTGGTGTCCGCGGCGGTGGTCGTGCCGGCCGCGTGTGCGGGGGTGGCCGTCAGAGTGAGGACGGAGGGCAGGGCGGGAGCGGCGGCTGCTCCGGCCATCGTGGTGAGTATGCGGCGTCTGCTCCAGAACGACGGTGACGTCACGTGCATCCTTCCCCGTAAAGCGATACGACGATGCAGACGCGGTCGCGGCCGGGTAACGCCCTCTGGTGCGGGCGGGGTTGGCGTGCCGCAACGCGTCTGACGGTACGGGTGGGAACACTACCCGTCTTAGTACTGGTGTTCACGTGCCGTCAGAAGTCCCGTCGACAAGGCGACTTCGAGACGCGGCATTCGGTCGGAGACGCGAGCAGTGTTACGCGCTGCTGCCGCCGCTGCCGCTGCCGCTGCCGCGCTCGCGCAGGCGGCGGTCCAGGGCCATCGAAAGCTCCGCCTCCACCACGCTCTTGGCGAGCGGGCGCAGACGCGTCGGGTCCTCGTCCCGGACGTGGGCGTGGAGCAGGTCCGTGAAGAGCGTCGCCAGCGCGTCCGCGTGGGCGCGGACCTCGTGCGCGGCCGCCAGGACCGCCGACAGCGGCACGCCCTCCTTCACCAGGGACGCGGAGACGTCCAGGAGGCGGCGGCTGACGTGGATCAGGTCCTCGCCGTCCGTGGCGAGGTAGCCGAGGTCGAGTGCGGCCCCGAGGTTCTCGGCGGTCGCCTGGTCCCCGAAGAAGTCGGCGAGCTGCTCGGGGTGGAGGCGTACGGGCTCCTCCTCGGTGGGCTCGTTCAGGCCCAGCACCTCGCCCACGTCGCGCCCGCTCTCGAAGGCGGCCGCCAGGTCCGCGATGCCGTTGAGGGTGTGGCCGCGCTCCAGGAGTGCCGCGATCGTACGGAGGCGCGCCAGGTGGTGGGGGCCGTACCAGGCGATGCGGCCCTCGCGGCGGGGCGGCGGGATCAGCCCGCGTTCGCGGTAGAAACGCAGCGTACGAGGGGTGATGCCGGCTGCCGCGGCCAGCTCCTCCATACGGTATTCACGGTCCTCGCCCTCGTTCGACACGTCGGCCACCCTATGTCGTACCGAGGGTAACTTTCCTCGGCCTGCCCCCTACCGCTCGGTAGGGCGCTGCTCTACCCTCCGGGACAGTGCCAGTGATTGCTGGCAGCGTCTTGGCGGGAGGGCCGCATGAGCGAGCAGCAGCACGCGCGCGAACACGTACGGGTGGCGGTGATCGGATCCGGCTTCGGCGGCCTCGGCGCCGCCGTCCGGCTGCGCCGCGAGGGAATCACCGACTTCGTCGTCCTGGAGCGCTCCGACTCCGTCGGCGGCACCTGGCGCGACAACAGCTACCCGGGCTGCGCCTGCGACGTCCCGTCGCACCTGTACTCGTTCTCCTTCGCGCCCAACCCCGACTGGCCCCGCACCTTCTCCGGGCAGCCCCACATCCGCGCCTACCTGGAGCACGTCGCCGACACCTTCCGGCTCCGCCCCCATCTGCGCTTCGGGCACGAGGTGCTCATGATGCGGTGGGACGCCGGGGAGCTGCGCTGGGACATCGAGACCTCGCGGGGCTCCCTCACCGCCGACGTCGTCGTCTCCGCCACCGGCCCCCTCTCCGACCCGAAGATCCCCGACGTGCCCGGCCTCGACGGCTTCCGCGAGCAGGGCGGCACGGTGTTCCACTCCGCCCGCTGGGACCACGACTACGACCTCACCGGCAAGCGCGTCGCCATGATCGGCACCGGCGCCTCCGCCATCCAGATCGTGCCGTCCATCCAGCCTCAGGTGGGCCGGCTCACCCTGTTCCAGCGCACGCCCCCGTGGGTCATGCCGCGCGTCGACCGCGCCATCACGGGCGCCGAGCGCTGGCTGCACCGGCAGCTCCCCTTCACCGGCGCCGCGCGCCGCGGCCTCCTCTGGGGCATCCGCGAGCTCCAGGTCAGCGCGTTCACGAAGCGGCCCGGCGAGCTGGGCCTCGTCGAGTCGCTCGCCAAGGCCAACATGCGCCGCGCCGTCAAGGACCCCGCGCTGCGCGCCAAGCTGACACCGTCGTACCGCATCGGCTGCAAGCGCATCCTGCTGTCGAACGACTACTACCCGGCCCTCGCCCGCCCGAATGTCGACGTCGTCGCATCCGGCCTGAGCGAGGTGCGGGGCCGCACCCTGGTCGCCGCCGACGGCAGCGAGACCGAGGCCGACGCGATCATCTTCGGTACGGGCTTCCACGTCACCGACATGCCCATCGCGGACCGCGTCGTCGGCGCCGACGGGGTCACCCTCGCCCAGGCGTGGAAGGACGGCATGGAGTCGCTGCGCGGCGCCACCGCCGCCGGCTTCCCCAACTGGATGACCCTCATCGGCCCGAACACCGGGCTGGGGAACTCCTCGATGATCCTGATGATCGAGTCGCAGCTCAACTACATGGCCGACTTCCTCCGCCAGCTCAGCCTGCTGGGCCCGGACACCGCGCTCACCCCGCGCCCCTCCGCCGTCGCCGACTGGAACCGGCGCGTGCAGGCCCGCATGGAGCGGACCGTGTGGAAGTCGGGCGGCTGCGACAGCTGGTACCTCGACGCCAACGGGCGCAACACCACACTGTGGCCGGGCACGACGAGCGAGTTCCGGCGGGCCACGCGGACGGTCGACCTGGGGGAGTACGAGCTCGTACGGGCCGAGAAGCCGCCCGCCGGGCAGTCGGCTGAGGGTCCCGCCGACGCGCCGAAGGGCAAGCCCGCCCGTACCGCGAAGAAGGAGACCGCCGCATGAGGACGCTCACCGCCGTCTCCGCCGACGGCTCGCCGCTGCACGTCGAGGTGTACGGCCCCGAGGGCGCCCCCGCCGTCGTCCTGGCCCACGGCTGGACCTGCTCCACGGAGTTCTGGGCCGCCCAGGTGCGGGACCTGGCGGCCGACCACCGGGTCGTCGTGTACGACCAGCGCGGCCACGGGCGCTCACCGGCCGCCGAGCCGTCGGGCTACTCGACCGGCGCCCTCGCGGACGACCTGGAGGCCGTGCTCGCCGCCACCCTCGCCCCGGGCGAACGCGCCGTCCTGGCCGGGCACTCCATGGGCGGCATGACCCTCATGGCCGCCGCCGCACGCCCCGCCCTACGGGCCCACGCCGCCGCCGTCCTGCTGTGCAGCACCGGCCCGTCCCGCCTGGTCGCCGAGTCCCTCGTCGTACCGATGCGCCCCGGCCCGGCCCGCACCCGGCTCACGCGCGCGATCCTCGGCGCCCGCGCGCCGCTCGGCCCGGTGACGCCCGTGTCGAAGGCGATCCTCAAGTACGCCACGATGGCCCCCGGTTCGGCGCCCGACCGGGTCGCGGAGTGCGCCCGCATCGTGCACGCCTGCCCCCGCGCCGTACGGGTCGCCTGGTCCCATGTGCTGGCCGGACTGGACCTGGAGGCGGGCGTACGGGAGCTCCAGGTGCCCGCCGCGG
Organism: Streptomyces sp. TRM64462; assembly: GCF_013362995.1. Lineage (GTDB taxonomy): Bacteria > Actinomycetota > Actinomycetes > Streptomycetales > Streptomycetaceae > Streptomyces. Next base: position 4,264 of record NZ_JABWDV010000369.1, read on the forward strand.
TCGTCGCGGGCACCGCCGACCGGCTGACCCCACCCGTCCACGCCCGCGCCATCGCCGCGGCCCTGCCGCAGTGCGTCGGCCTCGACGAGCTGCCGGGCATCGGGCACATGACGCCGGTCGAGGCGCCGGAGGCCGTCACGTCCCGTATCCGCGAGCTCGTCACGACGTACGTACGCAGCGAAAAGGAGGAGGCGGTATGAGCGGTATGAGCAGGCGCAGCCTGGACGGGCAGGTCGCCGTCGTGACGGGGGCCGCGCGAGGGGTCGGTGAGCTGCTGGCCCGCAAGCTGTCCGCGCGCGGCGCGAAGGTCGCCCTCGTCGGCCTGGAGCCCGACGAGCTGAAGCGGGTCTCCGAACGCCTCCACACCGAGAGCGACTGGTGGCACGCGGACGTCACCGACCACGAGGCGATGGCGCGGGTCGCGGGCGAGGTCAAGGAGCGGTTCGGCAAGGTCGACATCGTCGTCGCCAACGCGGGCGTGGCGTCGGGCGGCCCGTTCGCCGACTCCGACCCGGCCGCGTGGCGGCGCGTCATCGAGGTCAACCTCATCGGCGGCGCCGTCACCGGGCGGGCGTTCCTGCCCGTACTGGCGGAGAGCCGCGGCTACTTCCTCCAGATCGCGTCGCTCGCCGCGATCACGCCGGCGCCGATGATGACCGCGTACTGCGCGTCCAAGTCGGGTGTCGAGGCGTTCGCGCACAGCCTGCGCGCGGAGGTCGCGCACCAGGGTGTGTGGGTGGGCGTCGGCTATCTGTCGTGGACGGACACCGACATGGTGCGGGGCGCCGACCAGGACGACGTGATGCGGGAGTTGCGGCAGCGGCTGCCGTGGCCGGCGAACCGTACGTATCCGCTGGGCCCGGCCGTCGACCGGCTGGTGGCGGGTATCGAGCGGCGCTCGGCGCATGTGTACGCGCAGTGGTGGCTGCGCGGGATGCAGTCGGTGCGCGGGTATCTGCCGGGCCTGATCGCGACGGTCGGGCAGCGCGAGGTGCGGCGTTTCGGGCCCCGGCTCGCGGGGGTGTCCACGGGCCTCGTCGGCGCGGGCGGTGCGGCGGACGAGCGGGCGCGTGCGGAGCGTGACGGAGTCGTCACGGATTGATCGAAATGCGCGCTATGTCGCACCGTGCCAGGCTGGTCCGGGGCCGGGTCGCCAACCACCCGGCTTCCCGATCCCCTCATGTCCCCCCACCCCGTGCAGGAGTGAACCCGATGGGAATTCAGGACCAGTTCAAGGACAAGGCGGAGCAGCTCCAGGAGCAGGCCAAGAAGGCCGCGCGCCAGGCGAAGGACGAGGCTCAGCAGCGCCGTATGCAGCAGCGCAAGGGCGGCAAGCAGCAGCAGGACCGCGAGACGGACGCGCAGCGTGAGGCCCGTGAGGCGCGGGAGCGGATGGACCGCGACTACGACGCCTGACGCGGCGGTCCGTACGTACGTACGCACCCGTGTGCCCCGGGCAGGGACGCCTGCCCGGGGCACACGCATGCGTGGGCGGGCCGCGCGCAAGAAGAGCCGCGCGCAAGAACAAGAAGAGCCGCGCGCAAGAAGAGGTGCGGGCGGCCGTTGGCTGGGTGCCGGGCCTCACGGCCTGGCCTCAGGGCCGGGGCGGCAGCGGCGGGCGGCTGCGGTCCGGTACGTCGGAGTAGTCCGGGGGCTGCGACGCCGGGTGCTTGTCCAGCAGGTCGAGCGCCACCTCCACCGCGTCGGCGAGCTGCCGGTGGCGGCCCTCCGCCCAGTCCAGCGGGGTGCGTTCGATCTCGATGTCCGGCTCCACGCCGTGGTTCTCGACGCCCCAGCCGTACTCCTCGAACCAGGCCGCGTTCATCGGCACCGTGATCACCGTGCCGTCGCCGAGCCGGTGACGCCCCGTCATGCCGACGACCCCGCCCCACGTGCGCAGCCCGACGACCGGGCCGAGCCCCTGGAGCTTGAACACCGCCGTGATCATGTCGCCGTCCGACGACGTGGCCTCGTCCGCGAGCGCGACGACCGGGCCGCGCGGCGAGTTCGACGCGTACGACACGGGCTGCGCGTTCCGCGTGAGGTCCCAGCCCAGGATCCTGCGGGTCAGCTTCTCCACCACGAGCTCGCTGATGTGCCCGCCCGCGTTGCCGCGCACGTCCACGATCAGCGCCGGGCGCGACACCTCAAGGCGGAGGTCGCGGTTGAACTGGGCCCAGCCGGAGCCGCCCATGTCCGGGATGTGCAGGTATCCGCACTTGCCCGCGCTCAGGTCGTGCACGACCGCCCGCCGCTTGGCCACCCAGTCCTGGTAGCGCAGCGGCCGCTCGTCCACCAGCGGCACGATCGCCACGCGCCGCGGCCGGCCAGGCTCGCCGTCCGGCGGCGCGAACGTCAGGTCGACGGTCGTCCCGCCCGCCGCGGCCAGCAGCGGGTACGGGCCGGTCACCGGGTCCACGGGCCGCCCGTCCACGTGCGTGAGCGCCGCGCCCTCCCGGATGCCCGTACCGGCGAGCGGCGAACGGGCCTTGGAGTCCGACGAGTCGCCCGGCAGGATCCGCTTCACGACCCACCTGCCGTCGCGGCGGACGAGGTTGGTGCCCAGCAGCCCCATGGCCCGCTGGTAGTGCGGCGGGCCCTCGTTGCGGCGCGCGGGCGTGACGTACGCGTGCGAGGTGCCGAGCTCGCCGAGCACCTCGCGCAGCAGGTCGGCGAACTCGTCGGGCGTGGCGACCCGTTCGACGAGCGGCCGGTACTGCTCCAGGACGGCGTCCCAGTCGACGCCGCTCATGCCCGGGTCCCAGAAGTAGGCGCGGATGATCCGGCCCGCCTCCGCGTACGCCTGCCGCCACTCGGCGCCGGGCTCCACCTCGTGCTGGATGCGCCGCGCGTCGACGTACACGGTCGAGTCGAGGTCGCCGGACTCGGTCGCCGGCACGGCGCGCAGCTCGCCCTCGTCGACGACGACGAGCCGGGTGCCGTCGCCACTGACCGCGAACCAGTCGAGGTGCGGGACGAGTTCGGTCTTGCGGGCCTTGGTGAGGTTGAAGTGCTCCAGCGTCGGCCGCTCCGACGGGTCGGACGGGTTCACGAACGTCTCGCCCAGGGCGCCCGAGATGGGCCAGCGCAGCCACACCAGGCCGCCGCCGTTGACCGGGTGCAGCGACGAGTACTTGGACGCGGCGACCGGGAACGGCGTCACGCGGCTCTCCAGGCCCTCGACCTCGACCAGTACGGTCCCGTCGCCGGCCGGCCCCTCGTCGCCCGGGTCCAGGCCGCCGGCCGCCGGGCGGCCCTCGGGCGAGAGCGCGAAGGGGGACGGTGTGGTGGAAGCCAGCGGTACGAGGTAGGGGCGGCAGCCCAGCGGGAAGGACAGGTCGCCGGTGTGCACGTCGTACACCGGGTCGAAGCCCCGCCACGACAGGAACGCGAGGTAGCGCCCGTCCCGCGTGAACACGGGGCTCTCGTCCTCGAAGCGGCCGTTCGTGACGTCCACGATGAGCCGGTCCTTGATCCGGGCCATCTTGATCTGCCGCAGCGACCGTCCGATGAACGGGTGCGACCAGGTCAGCCAGGCCCCGTCGGGCGAGAAGGCCAGGTCGCGGACGGGCCCGTTGATCGACCGGATGAGCTCGGTGACCTCACCGTACGAGCCTGCCGCCCCGCCTTCCGTCCCGCTTTCCGCCCCGACCTCCGCAGAGCCCTCGCCCTCGGCGGCAGCCCCGCCTCGCGCGGCAGCCCCGCCTTGCGCGGGACCCTCGCCCTCCATGGGGCTCCCGCCCTCCATGGGGCTCCCGCCCTCCATGGGGCTCCCGCCCTCCATGGGGCTCCCGCCCTCCATGGGGCTCCCGCCCTCCACGGGGCTCCCGCCCTCCACGGGGCTCCCGCCCCCCGCCGGGCTCCCGCCCTCCACCGGGCCCTCGGGCTCCTCCGGGGCGGACTCCTCCGCCGTGTTCACGAGCAGCAGCCGCCCGTCGTGCGACGCCACCGCGAGGCGCTCGCCGGACGGGTCGGCGACCATCTCGTGGACGCGGCCCAGCCTGCCCGCGGCGATCCGGTGGGGCGGGCGGTCGCCACTGGCGCGGGGGAGGTGGGCGACCTCGATGGCCTCCTCGCCCTCCGCGTCCGTGACGTACGCGATGCGCCCGCCGCTGCCGAGCATCTCCGGCAGCCGCACCCGTTCCCCCGGGCGGTCCGCGATGGCGCGGGCGGGGCCGTCGCGGTGCGTGAGCCAGTACAGGCTGCCGCGCACGCAGACCGCGCTCGCCCGCCCGGTCTCGTCGACCGACACGGCCTGGAGGTGCTGGGCCGCGGGCACGTGGTAGCGGCGCCGCCCGGTGCGCGGCCCGCCGAGCCGGACGTCCAGCCTCCGCGGCCGCGCGTCCGGCGTCAGGGCGTCGACGACCCACAGGTCGCCCGCGCACTGGTAGATCACCCGGGCCCCGTCGGACGAGGCGTGCCGGGCGTAGAACGTGTCGTGGTCGGTGTGCCGGCGCAGATCCGAGCCGTCCGGCAGACAGGAGTACAGGTTCCCGACGCCCTCGTGGTCGGACAGGAACCCGATCCTCCCGGCCACGAACATCGCGCAGTCCAGGTGCCCGCCCAGGTCCGGCAGCAGCCGCCGCCCGTGCAGCCACAGCCGGCCCGTCGCACCGCCCCGGTACCGCTTCCAGGCGGCGGGCTCGTGCGGCGGCTTCCCGGTCAGGAGCAGCGTCCTGTGCTCGCCGTCGACGTCCGCGACCTGGATGTCCGCGCACGGCCCCCAGGGCAGCCGCAGCCCCGGGCTGCCGTCGGGCGCCACCTTGTACGCCCACGAGAAGTGCGAGAACGGCTGCCCGTGCGACGCCACCGCCAGGATGTTGCCGTCCGGGTCCCAGCCGCACACCCGGGTGTCCAGCGACCCCCAGTAGCTGAGCCGCCGGGACGGGCCGCCGTCGACCGGGGCGAGATGGATCTCGGGGTCGAGGCTCCGCCAGCTCGTGTACGCGATGTGCCGCCCGTCGGGTGAGAACCGCGGGTGCCCGATCCGTGTCCGGTCGACGGTCACCCGCCAGGCGCGGCCGGGTGCGGCGCCGTCGGGGACGAGGGGGGCGACCCACAGATCGTCCTCGGCCGCGAAGCACAGCAGGTCCTTGTGGAGGTGGGGATACCGGAGGTACGCGCCGTCGCTGCTCACACAGCCATGCTTTCCGCGCCGCGGGGGCCCGGCAACTCGACCGGCGACCCGCTCAGACGTTCGTGACAGCGTCCGTGGCAGGCGTCCGTGACCCAGGCCACGTACGAAACGGTTTCGTTTCGCTGAACGCTGTGCCATCCTTCTGGTGTACGAAACCGTTTCGTTCGAATGGAACCGCCCATGGCCCGCAGCAGACTCACCCCGGAACGCGAGTCCGAGCTGTACGAAGCCGTCATCGACCTCCTCGGCGAGGTCGGCTACGACGGCCTCACCATGGACGCCATCGCCGCCCGTACGCGCTCCAGCAAGGCCACCCTCTACCGCCAGTGGGGGAGCAAGCCCGAGCTGGTCGCCCAGTCGCTGCGGCACCACAAGCCCGTACGGATCGCGGAGATCGACACCGGCAGCCTCCGGGGCGACTTCCGCGAACTGATCGGACAGACGGACGACTGCCAGATGGAACGGGACTCCGCGATGATGCGGGGCCTCGCCCATGCCATCAGCGACAACCCCGAACTCCTCCAGGCGCTGCGCGAGCTGCTGATCGAACCCGAGATGACCGGGCTCGGCCAGGTCCTGCGGCGCGCCGTGGAGCGGGGTGAGGTCGCGGCCGACAACCCGGCGCTCGATCTGGTCCCGCACATGATGATCGGCGCGTTCGTCGCCCGGCCCCTGATCGAGGACCGGCCGATCGACCAGGCGTTCCTCACCAGGTACGTAGACGCTGTCGTCCTCCCCGCGCTCGGCGTCTGAAGAGCACCCACAGCACCACCAGCAGCACCATCACCCAGCACCACCACGCAGCACCGACACGTTCCGCTCGCGCTGTCGGGTCGACTCCCCATGTCCTGACCAGTCCCACCTCACCTCCGGGAGTACGCCCCAGTGGCCACGTTTCTCTACAAGCTAGGCCGGCTCGCCTTCCGGCGCCGCCATGTCGTGACCCTCTTGTGGATCGCGTTGCTGACGCTCGCCGGAGTGGGCGCGGCGACCGCGCCCGCCGCGACGTCCGGTTCCTTCTCCATGCCGGGTACGGAGGCCCAGAAGGCCTTCGACCTCCTTGAGGAGCGGTTCCCCGGCGGCAGCGCCGACGGCGCGACCGCCCGGGTCGTCTTCAAGGCACCGGACGGCCAGAAGATGACCGACCCGGCCAACAAGACCCGCGTCGACGAGGCCGTCACCGAGCTGAAGTCCGGCTCGGACCAGGTCGCCAGTGTCACCGACCCGTACACCGCCCAGGCCGTGTCGCAGGACGGCTCGACCGCGTACATCCACGTCTCGTACAAGGTCAACGGCATGGAGCTGACCGACGCGACGCGTGAGGCGCTCCAGGAGACCGGCGAGGAGGCGCGCGATGCGGGCCTCACCGTCGAGATCGGCGGCGACGCCCTCCAGGCGGCGCCCGAGACCGGCACCGGCGAGATCATCGGTGTGGTCGTCGCCGGGATCGTCCTCGTCATCACCTTCGGCTCGCTGATCGCGGCCGGTCTGCCGCTGGTGACCGCGATCATCGGCGTCGGCATCGGCGTCTCGTCCATCACGGCGCTCGCGAGCGCCCTGGACCTCGGCACCACCACCGGCACGCTCGCCTCGATGATCGGCCTCGCGGTCGGTATCGACTACGCCCTGTTCATCGTCTCCCGCTACCGCGCCGAGCTGGCCGAGGGCCGGGACCGCGAGGAGGCCGCGGGGCGCGCCGTCGGCACCGCGGGCTCGGCGGTGGTCTTCGCGGGCCTGACCGTCGTCATCGCGCTGGTCGGCCTGGCCGTCGTCAACATCCCGATCCTCACGAAGATGGGCGTCGCGGCCGCGGGCACCGTCGCCATCGCCGTCCTCATCGCGCTCACCCTGATACCCGCGCTGCTCGGTTACGCGGGCAAGCGGATCGTGGGCCGCAAGGCGCGCCGGGAGATGGAGGCGTCCGACCGCGTGGCCGACGCCGAGCCTGACGCCAAGCCGAACGCGGGCACCCGCTGGGCCCGGTTCGTGCTGCGCCGCCCGATCGCCGTGCTGCTCGTCGGTGTCGTCGGACTCGGCGCGCTCGCCGTCCCGGCCGCGTCCCTGGAGCTGGGCCTGCCCGACGACGGTGCCCAGCCGACGTCCACCACGCAGCGCCGCGCGTACGACCTGCTGTCCGACGGCTTCGGGCCCGGCTCCAACGGCCCGCTCCTGGTCGTGGTCGACGGCGACCGGGCGGCCGCCGACAAGGCCGCGGAGCAGATCAAGGGCCTCGACGGTGTCGCCGCGGTCACGCCGCCCCGGCCCAACAAGGCCGGCGACACGGCCATGATCACGGTCGTCCCGAAGGACCGCCCGTCGTCGGCCGAGACCGAGGAGCTCGTCCACGACATCCGCGCCAAGGCCGACGACAGCGTCCTCGTCACCGGCCAGACCGCGATGAACATCGACTTCTCGAAGAAGATGAACGACGCCCTCGTGCCCTATCTCGCGCTGGTCGTCGGACTCGCCTTCCTCCTGCTGATGGTGGTCTTCCGGTCCGTCCTCGTCCCGCTCAAGGCCGCGCTCGGCTTCCTGCTGTCGGTGGTCGCCGCGCTCGGCGCGGTGGTGGCCGTCTTCCAGTGGGGCTGGCTCGGCTCCCTGTTCGGCGTCGAACAGACCGGCCCGATCATGAGCATGATGCCGATCTTCATGGTGGGTGTCGTCTTCGGCCTCGCCATGGACTACGAGGTCTTCCTCGTCACGCGGATGCGCGAGGCGTACGTGCACGGCGAGCGCCCGGGCGAGGCCGTCGTCACCGGCTTCCGGCACGGCGCCCGGGTGGTCACGGCCGCCGCCGTCATCATGATCGCGGTGTTCGCGGGCTTCATCGGCTCCAGCGAGCAGATGGTCAAGATGATCGGCTTCGGCCTCGCCACGGCCGTCCTGTTCGACGCGTTCGTGGTCCGAATGGCGATCGTCCCGGCGGTGCTCGCGCTGCTCGGCCGCAAGGCCTGGTGGCTGCCGGGCTGGCTCGACCGGATCCTGCCGAACGTCGACGTCGAGGGCGAGGGCCTGCGGAAGGAGCTCGCCGCCGACGACCCGCGCCGGGACGACCCGGACGCGGAGAAGGAACTCGTACGCGCCTGACGCCCGACGTCTGACGTCTGACCGTACGGAGATCACCGTACGGAGAGCCCCGTACGGAGAACGCCGTCACCACGCCCGGAACGTCACCTCGTGACCGGCGTGGTGGCGGCGTCGTACGTCCGCCGCAGGAAACGCGTCAGCGCCGACGAATCGAACTGGACGACGTCCGTTCCCTCTGGGGAGTGAAACTCGACCACCGTCTGCGCGCGCCCGCACGGCCAGACCTCCACGTCGCCCCGCCGCGCCGGCGCCCGCAGCCCGGCCTCCAGCAGGGTGCGCGGGAACGACCAGACCGTGCCGCTCGGGAACACGAACCGCACGCCGTCCGGCTCGGCGCCCGGGTCGTAGCGGAGCGCGACCGGCACGCGACGGGACAGCGGGCCGTCGGTCACCACCAGACCTCGCGCGCGCACCTCGACACGGCGGCCGGCACCGGGGCGGCTGTCCTCAGGAGGGCACATCATCGGGCTCCTCACACTCAGCGCACATTCACCTCATGTGACTCCAATGTCGCACCAATCAAGGGAATGCGCCGCATCCCTTCTGTGACCGACTCGCTCTTGCAAGGAGTTTGCAGGAGCGGCCATCATCGAACGGCCGACACACCCGCCAGAGCCGGAAAGCGGTCCGATCCATGCATGTCCCCGACGGATTCATCAACGCGCCCGTGTCCGCCGCGGCCGGCCTCGTCGCCGCGGGTGCCGTCGCCGCCGGCCTGCGCGGCGCCCGCCGCGAGCTGGACGAGCGGACCGCGCCGCTCGCCGGTCTCGTCGCCGCCTTCATCTTCGCCGTCCAGATGCTGAACTTCCCGGTCGCCGCCGGCACCAGCGGCCATCTGCTGGGGGGTGCGCTGGCCGCGATACTCGTCGGCCCCTGGACGGGCCTGCTGTGCCTCGCGGTCGTGCTGCTCATGCAGGGCGTCCTCTTCGCCGACGGCGGGCTCACGGCGCTCGGCGTCAACATCACGCTCATGGGCGGTGTCGCGGTCCTCGTCGCGTACGTCCTCTTCCGCGGCCTGGTGAAGGTGCTGCCGCGCGGCCGCCGCTCGGTCACCGTCGCGTCCTTCGTCGCCGCGCTCGTCTCCGTACCGGCGTCGGCGGCCGCGTTCACGCTGATCTACGCGGTCGGCGGCACCACCGGCGTACCCGTCGGCAAGGTGCTGGGCGCCATGGTCGGCGTCCACACGCTCATCGGCATCGGCGAGGCCGTCATCACGACGGCCACGGTCGGCGCGGTCATCGCCGTACGCCCCGACCTGGTGTACGGCGCGCGCGGCCTGTCGGCCCCGCTGAAGCTGCGCGTCGACGGCGAACTGGTCGACGCGGCGCCCGCCCCGGCGCGGGTCCCCGCGGCCCGCCCGGCGCGCAGGATCTGGGCGGCCGGCCTGGCCGCCGCCGTGGTCCTCGCCGGCTTCGTCTCCTTCTACGCCTCCGCAAGCCCGGACGGCCTGGAGCGCGTCGCCTCCGACTACGGCATCGACGAGAAGGCCGAGGAGCACGCTGCCGCGGAGTCCCCGCTCGCGGACTACGGCGTGAGCGGCATCACGGACGCCCGCCTGTCCGGGGGGCTGGCGGGCACCATCGGCGTGGGCGCGACGCTGGCACTGGGCACCGGCCTGTTCTGGGCCGCCCGCCGCCGCGCCGCGTCCACGCCGGACGGGGCGTCCACGCCGGACGGCGCGGGTGGTGGCCCGTCCGACACCTCCCGTGTGACGGAACACGCCTGACATGGGCGCAGGCCATGCGCACAAGCTGTACCGGCACGGCCATTCGCCGGTCCACGCGCTGCCCCCGCACACCAAGCTCGTCGCCGTCTTCTGCTTCGTCGTGGTCGTCGTGTCCACGCCGCGCGAGGCGGTGTGGGCGTTCGGCCTGTACGCCCTGCTGCTGGCGGCGGTCGCCGTCGCGGCCCGCGTCCCGCCGGGCTTCCTGCTGAAGCGCCTCGCCATCGAGGTCCCGTTCGTGGCGTTCGCGTTCCTGATGCCGTTCGTCGTCCCCGGCGAGCAGACGACGCTGCTGGGCGTCAGCGTGTCCGTGCCGGGCCTGTGGGACGCCTGGAACGTGCTGGCCAAGGGCACGCTCGGGGTCGCCGCTTCGGTGCTGTTGGCGGCGACGACGGAGCTGCGCGCCCTGCTCCTGGGCCTTCAGCGTCTCCGCCTGCCCCCACTGCTGGTCCAGATCGCGTCGTTCATGATCCGGTACGGCGACGTCATCACGGACGAGATGCGCCGGATGTCCGTCGCGCGCCGCTCGCGCGGCTTCGAGGCGAAGGGCGTACGGCACTGGGGCGTCCTCGCGAAGTCGGCGGGCGCGCTGTTCATCCGCTCGTACGAGCGCGGTGAACGCGTCCACCTGGCGATGGTGTCCCGCGGGTACGCCGGGTCGATGCCGGTGATCGACGAGGTGACGGCGACGGGCGCGCAGTGGACGCGGGCGGCGGCACTCCCGCTGTCGGCGCTGGCTGTGTGTCTGCTGGGATGGACGCTATGAAGAAGCCCGCTCGCTCCCCCTCCCCCTCCCCCTCCATGTCCTTCGTCCCGTCCCTGGAGGTCAGCGGCCTGGCGTACGCGTACCCGGACGGCCACCAGGCCCTGTTCGGGGTCGACCTGACCGTGGAGCGCGGCGAGCGGGTGGCGCTGCTCGGCCCGAACGGCGCCGGCAAGACGACCCTGGTCCTGCACCTGAACGGCATCCTCACGGCCGGAGCGGGCACGGTGTCGGTGGCGGGGCTGCGGGTCGAGCAGCGGAACCTGAAGGAGATCCGCCGGAAGGTCGGCATCGTCTTCCAGGACCCGGACGACCAGCTCTTCATGCCGACGGTCCGGGAGGACGTGGCGTTCGGCCCGGCGGCGGCGGGCGTACGGGGCGAGGAGCTGGAGCGTACGGTGAGGCGGGCCCTGGAGCGGGTCGGCATGGCGGACTACGCCGACCGCCCCCCGCACCACCTGTCCTTCGGCCAGCGCCGCAGGGTCGCCGTCGCCACGGTGCTGGCGATGGAGCCCGAGATCCTGGTCCTGGACGAGCCGTCGTCCAACCTGGACCCGGCGTCGCGCCGCGAACTCGCCGACATTCTGCGGTCGTTGAACGTCACGGTCCTGATGGTGACGCACGACCTGCCGTACGCGGCGGAGCTGTGCCCCCGGTCGGTGATCCTCAGCGAGGGCGTGATCGCCGCGGACGCCCCGACGGGCGAGCTGCTCGCGGACGAGGAGCTCATGCGCCGGCACCGCCTGGAGCTGCCGTTCGGCTTCGACCCGACGGCGCGGCCGACCCGGAATCAGGGCGCCCACTGACCCGTTGCACCATGGGGTGAGCGACCCCGAGAGAAAGCGCGGCTGACGTGGACGTCCAGGGCACGACGGACCCCGGCTGGGAGCCGGTGGAAGACGCCTTCCTCCGCAACTTCGCCCAGCGCGGCGAGCGGGGCGCGGCGGTCGCGGTGTACCGGGACGGCCGCAAGGTCGTCGACCTGTGGGCGGGCGTCCGCGACGTCGACGGCTCGGCGCCCTGGGCGGTGGACACGGCGCAGGTCGTCCGCTCGGTCACGAAGGGCGTGGCCGCGGCGGTCCCGCTGCTGCTCCACCAGCGCGGCCAGCTCGACCTGGACGCACCGGTGGGGACGTACTGGCCGGAGTTCAAGACGGCGGGCAAGGAGAGGGCGCTGGTACGCCACGTACTGGCGCATCGGGCGGGCGTCCCCGTCCTGGACGTCCCCCTGACCCCGGCGGAGGCCCTGGACCTGGAGGCGGGCGCGGCGGCGGTGGCGTCCCAGGCGCCCGCGTGGGAGCCGGGCACGGACCACGGCTACCACGCCCACACGTACAGCTGGCTGCTGGCCGGCCTGGTGCGGCGGGTGACGGGCCGCTCGATAGGCCGCTGGGTGGCGGAGGAGATAGCGGGGCCGCTGGGCCTTGACCTGTGGCTGGGCCTGCCGCAGGAGGAGGCGCACAGGGCGGGCCGCATCGGGGGATTGCCGGAGCCGGAATCACCCTCCTCAGGCGGCCTGAGACTCCGCCCGAAGAGGTCGGTCGCGGCGGCGTACGAGAACGAGGAGTCCCTGACGCGCAGGGCGTTCGGCGCGATATCCCCGGCCCCCGACGAGAACGCCCCCGCCTACCGCGCGGCAGGCCTGCCGGGCTCGGGCGGCGTCGCGACGGCGAGGGCGCTGGCCCGCTTCTACGCGGCCCTCCTGGGCCCGGTCGACGGCCACCGCCTGTTCGCCCCGGCGACGCTGGCGCTGGCCCGCACGGAGGAGTCGGCGGGCCCGGACCGCGTCCTGGTGGTGGGCACCCGCTTCGGCCTCGGCTACATGCTGCACGGCCCGGCGTCCCCGCTCCTGGCCCCCGGCTCCTTCGGCCACCCGGGCCGCGGCGGCTCCCTGGCCTTCGCGGACCCCGAGTCGGGCATCGCACTCGGCTACGTCACGAACGGCATGCGCAAGGGCGTGACGGCGGACCCGAGGGCGCAGGCACTGGTGCGCGCGGTGAAGACGGCGATCAGGTGACGGGCTCCCGGAACACGGGCATGAGCGAGGCCCGCTGCACGGGCACGGGGGGCGGCTGCCGCCGGACGGTGCCGGACACGGGCTCGGGCGGGGGCGGTGCAGCCGGCGCGGCCGGGGCGGCCGGTGTGGGCTGAGCGGCCGCCGCCCGCTCCGCCACGGGCGCGGGCTCGTCCAGCAGTACGACCTCGTGGCGTACGGTCGCCACGCCCTTGGCGACCAACGCACGATGGTGATCCAGCAGCCAGTCCGGAGGACTCGTGAACAGCACACGCAGCTGTGCGACGGTCAGCGAGTCCGGCACGACCCCATGAACGTCATGGGCGAGCTGCACGGCCTTCCGCACCTGCTTGGCCGTCAGGACATGATCCGGCGTCCGGCCCAGATACCCGGCGGCCGTCTTGGACACGAGCAGTTCGGGATGCGGAACCCAGTCCGTCAAGGTGATCACCTCGGTTTGTCTCATCACGGGGAGCCTCCCCACGGTCCCCACGGCTCACCGGTAACAACGAGCGAGAAGCGAATCCGCGTACGGACGAAGCCCCCACCGCCCCCAGGTTGGCCGAAACCCAACGCCCCTGGGGCGTGTCGCCCGCTTTTGCGTGTCCGGAGGCCTGACGGGACCCTGGAAGTGGCGCGGACCGCCGCCACCCTGGCGGCCCGAGGCCCGCCGCCCGCCATCATGGGAGGTTCTCGTGGCTGTAATGATGGAGATCGAGTTCCCGGGAGTGACAGCGCAGCAGTACGACACCGTGGACCGCAGTGCGGGCGCACGGGCGGACCAGCCCCCCGAGGGGCTGCTGTCCCACACCGCGATCATCACGGACGCGGGTCTGCGCGTCATCGACGTGTGGGAGTCGACCGAGGCGTGCGATGCGTTCTTCACGCAGCGACTCCAGCCGGCGCTCGAAGAGCATGGCTACCACGAGCCGTCCGCGGCGCCGACGTTCTCGAACGTGCACTACCACTACGCCGTGGCAGCCGGCCGGTGACAGCCCTTAGGCGCGAGCGACCTCGGCCCGCTCACCCCACTCACCCTTGAGCCCCCCGACAAAGACCCCCCAGGAGCGGCTGGAAAACCGGAGCAGGCCCCGCTCCGGATTCTTGCTGTCGCGCACAGCGCGGCGCTGATCGCCGGCCGGCGCCACCTCCAGGCAGTCGCCCTGCTGGTCCGAGTACGAGGACTTGCGGAACGGGCTGTCGACGTCAGGCATCACGGTTGGCCTCCTTCAGAATGCGCCGGATGCGCCGCGCGCTCTCCTCGGGCGACAGTGCGGCCGAGCGCAGCCGGTTGAAGACGTTCGCGTACAGAGCCAGATCCTCGGGGCGCTCGACGACCATGGTGGTGGCGGCGTTCCGCACCGTGACCGCTTCGACGTCCGGCTCGGCTCCGAACGAGAAGGCGACGAACGGACCGGACATTCCGGCGGTCCTGCTCGCCGATGCCGGGAGCAACTGCACGGTGATGTTCTGTTGTTGTCCGGCGTCGAGGAGACGTTCGAGCTGCTCCGCGCCGGCTGTGGCGTGATCCAGGAGGGCGGTGACGGCCGGTTCCCAGACCACTGCGGTGAGGTCGAGTCCGCCGTCGCTGAGCCGCCTCTGACGCTCCATCCGGACCTCGACCAGGGCGGCGGTGCGTTCGGGAGACAGTACGGCGGGGCCGTGCGCGATGACGGACTCCGCGTACCTCCTGGTCTGGAGGAGCCCCGGGATGAGGGAGGGCTCCCAGGAGCGGACGCGGGTGGCGTCGGTCTCCAGGGTGATGTGGTCGGCGTAGTCGGATCTGAGGGCCTCCTGGTACTCCAGCCACCAGCCGCGTTGAGTGCTGGCCCGCGCGAGGTTCTCCAGCCGGGTGCGCTCGTGGGGGTCTTCGACCCCGTACCGGTCGAGCAGCGTGCGCACCTCCAGTGCGGAGGCGGAGACCTGCCCGCCCTCCAGTCGGCTCACCTTGGTCACGGACTTCATGATGGCGGCGGCCGCAGCCGCCTGGTCCAGGCCGACGGACTCGCGGTAACGCTTCAGGGCGGCCCCCAGCCTGCGGCTACGGACGGTGGGCCTTCCGCCTGCGGGCAATGTCCTCTCCTTTCAACGCGCCCTTCAGTGTGCCCTCTTCGCTGTCGGTGACGTCACGTCAGAGGGCTCGCAAGTTTGCGGTAGAGCAACTTGCGCAGCACCGAGGCAGGCCTCTAGCGTGAGACGCACCACGCATTGCGCACGAATGAATGCGCAGAGTTGTCACATGCGTGCACGGAAAACCCCCGCGACCGTAGGCCCGGTCCGGGGGTGTGGCCAACGCTTCCAAGGAGCGCCGACGTGCTGAACCTTATCGCCCGGACCTGCGAGTTGCTGCTGTTACTCCGCTGGCTCCTGCCGCCGACGGGCCGCCGACGCCGCGTCCCCCTGAAACGCCCCCGCACCGCACCGCCGCCGCCCTTCCACTGCGCGTGCTGCGGCCGCCTCCGGGGCGAGAACAGCCGGCTGGTACGCGAAACGGCGGCAGCGCGCTGATGGACGTACTGACCCTGCACTGGAACAACGCACCGAGCAGCGTGGGCCGGGCGCGCAGGGCGCTGCGTACCGCACTGGCCGGGTGGAACGCGGAGGCGGTGGAGGACGAGGCCGTCCTGGTCCTCTCCGAACTGCTGACAAACGCGGTCCAGCACGCCCAAGCCCCGGGCCGGCCACTGGCGACCCGCTTCACGCGCCTGCCCGACGGCGGGGTACGCATCGAGGTGCACGACGCCTCAGAAGCGCACCCGAAGCCGACAACGCCCCAGCCGCCTGACGCCGAGGCGGGCCGAGGCCTGCACCTGGTGACCGCACTGGCCGCGAGCTGGGGCGTCACCCGCCAGGAAGGCGGCAAGACGACCTGGGCCGAGCTGAAGTCCGGGGCGCACCATGACACCTGAAGCCCGCACCCTCGCCCTCCGCGTAAAGCCCGGCGACCACGTCCGCGTCCGCGGCACCTGGCGCGAGGTCCGAGCGACCCGCCCGATCCGCGACCGCGTGGGCGTCGTCGCGGTGGTCCTCATCCTCACGACAGACACCGCCTGGTGGTGCCCGGCGACGCTCCCTGTACGGGTACGCCGCCGCAAGTGACTACGGAACGTCCAAACGTAGAAGTTCGTGCAAGTTCATGGTGCTGAACCGCAGCCCACTTGCAAGCTGATTGGCGTGTTACCACTGACCTGGTCCAAGGAGGAGGACGCATGGCGCTGCACATGTTGGGCAAGGACCCTGACAGCCCGAACGACGGTTCACCGACCGTTTTCTACGACGACGAAACCGGAAACTACGTGCTACAAGGCTGGAGGGTCAACGACGCGGCTCGCCTGTCCCAGCTCGATGTGCCCGACCACGAAACCGTGATTGAGTTCCCTCGTCGGATGATGCAGTTCTTCCCGGAGGTGACTGGTGGCGGACCCAACGTTTAAGGACCTCTTCCGGGCCGCCACGCGATCGGCTGTCCATCTGGAGATGAGGGACGGCTATATGCGCGATGCCGACTTCCTACAGTGGCAGGCAGGACAGCGCTTCGATCCCGCCGAACGGTGGCGCTCATGGTTCGACCTGGTGCAGCAGACCACCGGCCGAGGAGTCGAAGTGCGCAGGGCCCGGATCGTCTCCGAGCCGATCACGGACTACATCAGGTTCGAGTACGACGTCACCAGCGCTCACAACGTCGCCGCCGGAGAGAAGGTGCGGTGGCTTCCCCGCCGCAAGGCATCCGATGTTCCCCTGCCCGGGAATGATTTCTGGCTCTTCGACGGGAACGCAGTCCTCTTCAACCACTTCGCCGGGAACGGCGACATGCTGGAGTCGGAGTACACCACGGACGCGAGCGTGGCGAAGCTGTGCGCCGACGCCTTCGAGGCCGTGTGGGACCGGGCGATCCCGCACGAGGAGTACCACCCGGCCTGAGAACGCACGTGTCACTCTCATCCTCCAGCGTCACCGAGGCCCGCCGAGCTCTCGGTCAGCGTCTGCGCGAGATCCGTCGGGAGTCGGGCCTCACCGCGCGGGCGCTGGCCCGCTTGGCCGGCTGGCACGAGTCGAAATGCTCCCGGATCGAGAACGGCCGGACGGCCCCCTCCGACGCTGACATTCGCGTGTGGACGCTGCACTGCCGCGCCGTGGGCCAGACCGCTGACCTCATCGCGACCGCCCACGCTGTCGCGGGCATGTACGTGGAGTGGCGCCGCATGGAGCGGAGCGGGCTGCGGAGGGCCCAGGAATCCGTCCTCCCTCTATGGGAGCGCACGCGGCGCTTCCGAAGTTACGCGTCATGGCTCCTGCCCGGTCCATTACAAACACCTGGCTATATCCGTGCCTTGCTGTCGTCCATCCGTGACCGACGGTCGCTCACCGACGACCTCGACGCGGCCGTAAGGGTCCGCATCGACAAGCAGCGCTTCCTCCACGGCGGCGGAACCTTCGCAGTCGTCGTCGAAGAGAGCGTGCTGCGGCACCGGATCGGCGGCCCGGAGGTCATGGCGGCCCAGCTCGGACACCTGCTTGCCGTCGCGTCACTGCCTGCCGTGAGTCTCGGTATCATCCCGCTCACCGCCGACCGCACTGTCCTCTGGCCCGTCGAGGGCTTCTGGATCTTCGATGACGTGCAAGTCAACGTGGAACTCGTCTCCGCATACCTCACGATCACCCAGCCGTACGAGATCAATATGTATGCGACCACGTTCGCTCAGATGGCCGACCTCGCGGTCTACGGTGCTGCTGCCCGGTCCCTCATCACGGCGGCGATCGACTCACTCGACTGAACGCCGTGCAAGTCCGCAGAAGTTCGTAGCAGTGGCGTCCACCCTGCTTCGAGAGTGGCGTCATGCGGACGAATATCACGACGATGGACGCCCCCGTACACCTTCCCCTGCCCGACCCGGAGCCGGACGGGGAGCCGGGCTGCGCTGTCTGCGCGGCTCTGCTGGAGCAGCGTGCGGTGGCTCGGAGACGCGGTGACCTGTCCTCGGTGACGGACTGCAACGTGGAGCTTCGGCACCACCGGAACGCCGAAGGGCACCTGTGAAGGCGCCGTTGCAGGTCGAGGAGCCGGTCCTGCTGCTGACGCTGCGTGTGTCACGGGACGGCGGCCGTACCTGGGATCAGGCAAGAGGCGTGCACAGCGCAGACCCACTGCGTCCCCTGATGAGCGCCGAATGGCCGCCCTGCGCGTGCCCGCGCTGCCGACGCGTTCAGTGACTCCCCGCGCCGGCTGCCCATTCCCTGGCAGGACCGCAGCCGGTGCGGGGCCATGCACCACCCCGTCAACAGAAGGGACTGGCACATGAGCTCCATCCAGGCACAGCGCCGGGCGCTTGTCCAGGGCGACCCGGACAACACCGACATCGAGGACGGCGACGGCGGCGGCTCCAACCCCTCGTCCGGGTGCGGCGACAACCTCACCGCCTAGCAGACCGACCGACCGGCGCGGCC
>NZ_JABWDV010000369.1:22444-34718 GCF_013362995.1 Streptomyces sp. TRM64462
CCCGCCGTCACGTGCGGGGCCGCGCCGCCCAAAGGAGACCACCATGGAGCCCACGGTCACCGGCACCGGCCGGGTCACGATCCTGGCCCTGCTGCACACCTGGCCCGACCAGTACTGCCTGCTCGCCTACACCAGCACCGGCCACTTCGGCGACACGGCAGTAGTCGGGCACGTCCCCGTACCCGGGCACCCCGAGGTGTCGCTCATGGACGTCGCCGCACGCCACGCGCCGCAGCGGCTGTACGGCTCCAACGAAGGCGACGGGTTCGCGCAGGCGTGCTGGCTGGTGTGCGTCGGCTGGAGCGCACGCGGCACACCCAAGCCCGGCACCGCCGACCTCCCCGCGACGGCCTGGACGCTACGGCGCGACCGCACCGTGGAGTTGGGGCGGGCGATGTACGGACACGTACGCGTCCACATCGGCCGCATCCAATTGCATGACCCGGCGGACAGGGCACAAGCCGAGGCGGTCGTCAGCCGAGCCGTGGCAGGCAGTGCGCGGACGAGCACCCACGGAGAGCGATAGGTGGTACCGATGACGTCCGGCACTCACATCCGTCCCTGGCGACGCGAACTCGCCTCCGGGCACCGGCCGGTGCAGGAGAAGTGGGTCGAACTGGTCGCGGCGGCACGCACGATTCACACCTGGGAGAGCGGCCTCATCTCCGGGATGCTTCAGACGCCGGACTACGCACGCCATGTCTTCATGCATCTCGCGGAACTCCAGAACTCGCCCAAGGACACCGGGGACGCCGTACGCGCACGCATGCGGCGGCAGGAATGGCTGGACCAGCCCGGCAACACCCTGCACCTGCTGATGTGGGAAGGAGCCCTACGCGCCCGCATCTGCCCACCGGCGATCATGGCGGCCCAGTTGGACCATCTCGCGGAAGCGGTCGACACGGAGTCCGTTCGGCTGGGCATCGTGCCGTTCGACGCGGCGCTGAAGGTGCCACCCGGGGACGGGTTCTGGATCTTCGATGACGACAGGCTCGTGATCACCGAGGACTGGCATGCCGAGCTGTGGCTCGACGACGCCGACACGATCGCGACGTACCGACGTGTGTGGCAGACGCTGTACGAGGCCGCCGTGTTCGGCGCCGACGCCCGACAGGTCATCCAGTCAGCGCGAGGCAGCCTCGGAACCCGTGACCGCCACTAGTGCGTGACCGGGATGGTGCGCCGGGCCGGTCGGATGGGTCCGGCGCATCCGACGCGGCCTCAGTGCGCATGACGCACATAGCGTCCGGGCGTCGTGCCCACGTGGCGTGTGAAGTGTCGGTTCAGGTGGGCTTGGTCGTGGAATCCGACGGTTGCGGCGACCTGGGAGGGTGGGACGCCATCGAGCAGGAGCCGGCGTGCCTGGTCGATGCGTTTGCCGGTGAGGTAGGTGTGCGGGGGCAGGCCGTAGGTCTGTTTGAAGCAGCGGATCAGGTGTGTGGGGTGAGCATGCAGCGTGGCGGCAGCCTCGTACAGGGATATGCCGGCGGGTATCCGGGAGTCCAGCAGTTCTCGCAACCTGGTCGCCAGCCGGTTTGCCTCGCGGCTCGGCGTGAGGGGCTGAAGCGCGTCGAGATGAAAGTGGAGCCGTTCACGGATGAAGGAGAGGCGGGACTCGGCTTCGAACTCGTCTCCCGCATGGCCGAGAGAAATGTGCAGCTGGTGGATCCGATGACGCAGCAGCTCGTCATCGAGGACCGGGCCGTCCACCGCACCGCCGACCAATCGCTGGGGGAGCACAGAGTCATCGAGGTAGAGAACGCGCTTGCGGAAGCCTGAGTCCGTGACCGTCCGGCCGTCGTGGGGGACGCCCGGAGGCAGCAGGACGACGCTGGCCGCACCCGTGGCTCCATGGCGGCGGCGGTCGAGCGCGAAGTCGACCGCACCGTCATCGAGGATCATCAGATCCCATGTGTCGTGGGTGTGGGCCGGATACGCGTGGTCGGTGAAGTGCGCGTGGAAGACCTCCGCGATCCCCGGGACCGACGGCCGCCAGGCGCTGATGGACGTGCGGGGGCGCTCTGCGGTCATGCCAGGAACGTACAAGACCAGCGGAGTCCGAGGGCGGCAGGCTCGTGACGCCGGCCGGACAGCGGGAGGCAGAGGTCTCCGGGGCTGCCGGCCTTGAGGAAGGAGTGCCGCATGTCCACGTTTCACGCTCCCGTCAACCTCGCTGACAGGCTCGCGCAGTTCAGCGAGTTGTGGTCGCAGAAGAAGGTGGCAGACCTCAACGACTACGAGGTCAAGCTGGCCAAGCTGAAGGGGGCATTCGTCTGGCACAGCCACGAGAACACCGATGAACTGTTCCTGGTCATCAGCGGGCGGCTCACCATCCAGCTCAGGGATGGCGATGTGGTGCTGGGACCCGGCGAGTTGTTCGTGGCTCCCCGCGGTGTCGAACACTGTCCTGTGGCGGACGAGGAGACCGCCATCCTGCTGTTCGAACCGGCTGGGACGATCAACACCGGCGACGCAGGAGGGCCGATGACCAAGGCAGCCGAGACCCTCGACTAGCGCCGGGGCGGTGTCAGGCCGCGTCGGCGAAAGGCGTCCGCCACGGCGCGGTTCTCGACGGGCTCGCGCCGCCACGGGTGGCGCTCCCGTACGACGGTGATGACGCGTAGCCGAGAAGCCGAGATCGCAGCGGCGGCCTCACCTCCTTCGTGGCCTTCCCCCGTCGCCGCGCGTTGTCAGTGGGCGGTGTGAGGATTTTCCGTATGACTCGACGTGACCCGCGTGACCCGCGTGACCCTCTCGCCGACGCCGTCGCCGGTTACTGGGACGCCGCCTCCGACGCCTTCGACGACGAGCCCGACCACGGGCTGCGGGATCCCGCCGCGCGGGAGGCGTGGGCCCGGCGGCTGCGGGCGTGGGTGCCCGATGCGCCGTGCGACGTGCTCGACCTCGGGTGTGGGACTGGGTCGCTCGGCCTGCTGCTCGCCGCCGACGGGCACCGCGTCACCGGCGTCGACCTCGCGCCCCGCATGGTCGCGCGGGCGCGGGAGAAGTTCGCGGCGGCCGGTCTGGGAGGGCGCTTCGTCATCGGGGACGCCGCCGCGCCGCCCACCGGTGACGAGCGGTTCGACGTCGTGCTCGTACGGCACATGGTGTGGACGCTGCCCGAGCCGGAGCAGGCCATTCGCGCGTGGGTCGCCCGGCTGCGGCCCGGAGGGCGGCTCGTACTCGTGGAGGGGCTGTGGCGCGAGGCGGGCGACGACGCCGTCCCGTACGTTCCCGGCGCCGAGCGCCTGCCCTGGGGCGGCGGTGGCGTCCGCGCCCGCCAACTCGCCGCCGCTGTACGGTCTCTCGTCGCCGACGTGCACATCGAGCCCCTCAGCGACGACCCCAACCTCTGGGGCGGGCCCGTCCGCGACGAGCGGTACGCCCTTCTCGCCAGGACATGAAGGAGTGATGATCAACGGCATGGACACCGCGCAGCTCTACCGTGACTTCGCCGCCCGCGAGGCCCGTGGGCACTCGCCCCGTTACGAGCGGCTCGCCGCCGCCGTCGCCGAGGACGCCGCCCTCCTGGACCTCATCGACCTGCTGCCCGAAGGCAGACGGCAGCCGAACCTCCTCCTCGGCGCCGTACGGTTCCTCGGCGGGGAGTGCCGGGATCCGGGACTCTTCCGGGGCTGGGTCGCCGAACACTGGGACCAGGTCCGGGGCGTGATGCTGCGACGGCGTACTCAGACCAACGAAGCCGGCCGCTGCGCCACCCTCCTGCCCGTGCTCGCCGCGCTCCCCCAGCCGCTCGCGCTCATCGAGGTCGGGGCATCGGCCGGCCTGTGCCTGTACCCGGACAAGTACCGGTACGTGTACGACGAGCGGCCCCCACTCGGACCGGCCGACAGCCCGGTCACCCTGCGCTGCCGCACCACCGGCCCCGTGCCGTTCCCCGAGCGCCTGCCGCGCGTCGTCTGGCGGGGCGGTGTCGACCTGAACCCGCTGGACGTCCACGACGCCGACGCCATGCGCTGGCTGGAGTGCCTCGTCTGGCCCGAGCAGACCGAGCGGCTCCGGCGGCTGCGCGGCGCCGTGCGCGTCGCCCGGGACCCCGGCGAGCCGCCGCCCCGCCTCGTACGAGGCGACCTCAACGAGGCCGTCGCCGAGCTGGTCGCCCAGGTGCCGGACGGCGCCACCTCTGTCGTCTTCCACAGTGCCGTCCTCGCCTACCTGCCCCTCCCCGCCCGCGAGGAGTTCGCCGCCACGATGCGCCGGCTGCCCGGGCACTGGATATCCAACGAGGCCACGTCCGTGCTCCCCGCCGTCGCCGCGCGCCTTCCTGTCCCGGCCCCGCCCGACCGGACCGTCTTCGCCCTCGCCCTCGACGAGCGGCCGCTCGCGTTCACCGGGCCCCACGGGCAGGCGCTGGAGTGGTTCGGGGAACAGGCGTGACGCCGGCGTGACGCCTCAACCCGGCCACAGCATCAGCGCGATCCCCGCCGCCATCAGCCCCGCCGCCCCGATGCGCGGTGCGCCGAAGCGTTCCTTGAAGAAGACGGCGCCGATCGCCGCGCCCACCAGGACCGACGACTCGCGCAGCGCCGCGATCGGGGCCAGCGGGGCGCGGGTCTGGGCCCACAGGACCAGGGCGTAGGCCGCCACCGAGAGGGCCGCGCCCAGGAGGCCGAGGCGAGCGTGGGCGCGGAGCTGCGGGGCGAGGGCGGCGCGGCGGCGGTACAGGGTGTACGCCGGGATGGCCAGGCCCTGCAGCAGCATCAGCCACGCGAGGTAGCCCAGCGCGCCGCCCGCCGCGCGCACCCCGACGCCGTCCACGACCGTGTACGCGGCGATGGCCAGGCCCGTGCCCCCGGCCGCGAGCAGGGCGCCCCACCGCGGGCGGCCCGCCCCCGCCGCGCCCCGTACGCCCCACAGCGCGAGGCCCAGCAGACCCGCGCACGCCACCGCGACCCCCGCCGACTGCCGGGCGTCCGGGACCTCGTGGACGAGCAGCGCCGCGAGCACGGTCACCACCAGCGGCGCCGTGCCCCGCGCGACCGGGTACACCTGGCCGAAGTCCCCGAGCCTGAACGACCGCATCAGCAGCGCCATGTACGCGAGGTGCAGCAGCACCGACAGGAGCAGCCACGGCCACGCCTCCGGCGCCGGGAGGGGCATGAGGCAGGCCAGCAGTCCGCCGATCACCGCGCCGCCGCCCGATATGAGCGTGAACGACAGCAGCTGGTCCCGTATGCGGTGCGCCAGCGCGTTCCAGCTCGCGTGCGTCACCGCCGCCAGCAGGACCGCCCCGGCCACCCAGGGGGTCACGCCCCGCGCTCGCGCACGTCCACCAGGCGCCCGCCCGCGTGGGCGATCAGCGTCTTCGGGTCCAGCGGGAACACCGTGTGCGGCGTGCCCGCCGCCGCCCACACCACCGGGTGGTCCAGCAGGCCCCGGTCGGCGAGCACCGTCGTACGGGTGCGGTGGCCGAACGGCGGTACGCCGCCGATCGCGTAGCCCGTCGCCGCGCGGACCGTGTCCGGGTCGGCGCGCTCGACCAGCGCCGCGCCCAGCTCGTCCCGTACCCGCTCCACGTCCACGCGCGACGCGCCGTCCATCAGCACCAGCACCGGCTCCCCATCCGCCGCGAAGACCAGCGACTTGACGATCTCGGCCGGCGCGCAGCCGATCGCGGCCGCCGCCTGCGCCGCCGTCCGTACGGCGTCCGGGAAGCGGCGTACCTCCACGTCCAGGCCGAGCTCCCGCAGGGCCTCGGCGAACCGGGGGTGGGCGAGGGACTCGGTGCCGGTGCCGGTGCCGGTGCCCGTGCCAGGGTCAGTGCCAGTGGTGTCCGTCATGCGCCCGCACGCTAGCGGTCCCCGTACGGGGCGTGCGACCGGCTTTTCGGCAGAGGCCTCAGCGTGCGTTCAGCACCGCCGCCACCAGCGGGCCCGCCGCGTCACCGCCGTGCCCGGCCGCCTGGACGACGGCCGCGGCCGCCAGGTCGTCCGCGAAGCCCGCGAACCAGCTGTTCGACGTGGCCTGGCCGCCCACCTCCGCCGAGCCCGTCTTCGCGCCCTTGTCGCCGCGTACGCTCGCCATGGCCTGCGCGCCCGTGCCGTACGAAGCGGTCGCCCGCATCATGTCGCGGAGCTGCCGGGCCGCCGAGCCGTCGAGGCCGCGCGCGGCGGACGCGATCGCGCGGTCGTCCAGCGAACGCGGCACGATGACGGGCTGCTTGAAGGTGCCGCTCTTCGCGGTCGCCGTGATGGACGCGATGTTCAGGGCGTTCATCTGGACGGTGCCCTGGCCGATGTACTGGGCGGCGGCGACCCCGCCGGTCTCCGCCGGGACGGAGCCGTCGTACGTCGGCACGCCCGACTGCCAGTTCAGGCCGATCCCGAAGACGTCCCGGGCCTCCTTGCCGAGCGCGGCGTCGTCCTTCGTGTCGTCGATCAGCTTGATGAAGGCGGTGTTGCAGGAGCGGGCGAAGCTCTGCTTGAACGTTCCGCCGTTGATCTCGAAGTCGTTGAGGTTCTTGAAGCTGCGGCCCTGGTACATGGCGGTCTTCGGGCACTCCGCCGGCTTGTCGGCCGCCACCAGGCCCTTCTCCAGCAGCAGCGCCGCCGTCACGATCTTCATCGTGGAGCCGGGCGCCTGCCGCCCCAGGAAGGCGGCGTTCCACCCGTCCTTGCGGTTGTTCGCGACCGCCCGTATCTCACCCGTGCTGGGCTTGATCGCGACGACCGACGACTCGGCGTACCGTTTCACCGCCTTCTCCGCGGCCGCCTGCACCCCGGCGTCCAGCGTGGTCTTCAGCTCGCCGGCCTTGCCCTCGCGCAGCGTCAGCAGCGTGCGCGGCGCCGCCCCGGTGCCACCGGTGCCCCCCGTGCCCCCGGTACCGCCCCCGCTGCCCGCGGCGCCCTCGGGGCCCGCCGCGACGAGCTCGACGCCCGGCGTGCCGCCGGCGTCCGCGCCGTACCGCTCGCGCAGCTCGGCCAGCACGGGCGTGAGCGACGGGTACTTCTCGGCCGTCAGCTCCGCACCGTTCCGGTCGACGGCCTTGATCTGCGGCGGGCCCGACGACGTGACCTTCAGCGACTCGCCGTCCTTGAGCTGCGGGTGCAGCACGGACGGCTTCCAGTCGACGCGCGGCTGCCCGGTGGTCAGACCGCGCACCACGGTGAGCTTCGAGCTGTACGTCCACGGCACGCGCAGCCCGTCGTACGAGATGACGGCGCTCACGTCGAAGGGCACCGTCGCGCCCGTGGGCGTGCCCGCGGTGGCCTTCAGGTCGCCGACGTGGGCCTCGGTGCGCACGATGCCGAGCGCGGACTGGGCGGACGTCGGGGCGTTGGTGAGCTGGGCGGCCTTCGCCGCGTCGCCCTCCGCCCACGCGGCGAGGAAGTCCTTCGCCGTCGTGGAGATCTCGTCGGCCGTCAGCGGGCCCGTCTTGCGCGGCGTGCCCTCGGCGGACGTGGTGGTGGTCTGGCCACCCGTCATGCCGTTCCAGACGTTGACGGCCCCGTATCCGACGCCGCCGGCGACCGCCAGGAAGACGCCCCCGACGATGGCTACTTTCGCTCCACTGCGCATCTCGCAGTTTCCCCCTCCCCTGTCCGCCCCCCTGGCGCACAGCTCTTGAACGCGTTCAAGAGGCGACGGAACCCACCCTATGCGACAGCCCCGCCACCCGCCCCGCCCGTTACTCGAACGGAATCAAACGGAAAGCGTCATCATCGAGGTGCCTCCGCCGTCACACCCAGGTATCCAGCCACATCCGCGCCCGCCACTCGTCCATCGGAATCGTCTGCCCGGTGTACAGCGGCCAGAAGTAGATGAAGTTCCACACGATCAGCAGCACCAGCACGCCCGCCGCGATCGCCCCGACCGTGCGGCGCCGCTCCGCCCGCGCCAGCCGGTCCACCGCACGGTCTGGGTCCACCTCGCCGTCCGGATCCGGCGGACCGGCCGCCGGGCCGAGCATCGCGCCGATCATCATGGCCACCGCCAGGCACAGGAACGGTACGAACACCACCGCGTAGAACAGGAAGATCGTCCGCTCCTGGTACAGGAACCACGGCACCCACCCGGCCGCGATCGCGCACGCGATCGCCCCCGCCCGCCAGTCACGCCGGAAGAACCAGAGCCACAGCACGTACAGCACCGCCAGGCAGGCCGCCCACCACAGCAGCGGCGTACCGATCGCCAGCACCTCCCGCGCGCACTTCTCGGCGGCGTCCGCCGGGCAGCCGTCCTTGCCGGCCGCCGGCGACTCGTAGAAGTACGACACGGGGCGGCCGAGGACGATCCAGCTCCACGGGTTCGACTGGTACGTGTGCCCCGACGTCAGATTGACGTGGAACGTGTACACCTCGGACTCGTAGTGCCACAGGCTGCGGAACCAGTCGGGGAACAGCCACGACCAGGAGCTGTCCCGGCCGGGGCCGGTCGACGCCCACGTACGGAAGTAGCCCTTGTCGGACAGGATCCAGCCGGTCCACGACGCGACGTACGTGACCAGCGCCACCGGCACCGTCGACACGAACGCGGGCAGCACGTCCCGCTTCAGCACCGCCCGGTACGGCCGGTGCGCCCCGGCCACGCGCCGCGCGCCCACGTCCCACGCGACCGTCAGCAGCCCGAACGCCGCCATGATGTACAGGCCGTTCCACTTCGTGGCCGCCGCCAGGCCCAGCATCACCCCGGCCGTCAGCCGCCACGGCCGCCACCCGAGCCGCAGCGTCTCCGCGACGCGCGCGTCCGGCCGCAGCACCCCGTCCGCGTCCACCGGCAGGGCGGCGGCCAGCCGACGGCGCGCCCAGTCGCGGTCGGCCAGCAGACAGCCGAACGCGGCCAGCACGAAGAACATCAGCACCTGGTCGAGCAGCGCCGAGCGGCTCATCACGAAGTGCAGCCCGTCCACCGCCAGCAGCAGCCCCGCCAGGCAGCCGAGGAACGTCGAGCGGAACAGCCGCCGCCCGATCCGGCACAGCATCAGCACCGACAGCGTGCCGCACACCGCGACCATGAACCGCCAGCCGAACGGTTCGAACCCGAACAGCCACTCACCGAACCCGATGACCCACTTGCCGACCGGCGGGTGCACCACATACCCCGGATCGGCCGGGACGGTCACCGCGTCCGGGTTCTCCAGGATCGTTTTGTCGATGTCCTTCGGCCACGCGCCCTCGTAGCCCTGGTTGATCAGGGCCCAGGCGTCCTTGGCGTAGTACGTCTCGTCGAATATCACCGCGCGCGGCGAGCCCAGGTTCCAGAACCGCAGCACGCCCGCGACCAGCGCCACCAGCAGCGGCCCGCCCCACGGCGCCAGCCGCAGCAGCCGGTCCACCGC
Organism: Streptomyces sp. TRM64462; assembly: GCF_013362995.1. Classification (GTDB taxonomy): domain Bacteria; phylum Actinomycetota; class Actinomycetes; order Streptomycetales; family Streptomycetaceae; genus Streptomyces. Next base: position 31,743 of record NZ_JABWDV010000369.1, read on the forward strand.
GCCCGGCGGCAGCCCCAGCGCGGACCCGGCCCGCCGCGACCGCGTCACGAACGGCGGCACCAGCCGCTCCCGCAGCCCCGTCACCGGGCGCGGCACATGGCCGAACCGGCGCAGGCGGCGCTCCCACGACGAGGGCGGCGGAGCCTGCCCCCCGTCCTGTGCGGCGGCATGCCCGCCCTGTCCGTCCTGTCCGTGCAGGGCCTCTGGCGCAGTACTGGTCACCGCGCCATCGTAGGGAACCCGTCCGGCGTCCCTCGCCCGGCCGGGCGGCGAGCCGCTGCGCCGCCCCCGCGCGCCGCCGGGCGGCGCGCCGGGCTGCGAGGATGGGCGGCGTGACAGGAACGCAGACAGCAGCGGCGGCAGGAACCCTCGTACTCGCAGGCACCCCCATCGGCGACGTCGCCGACGCCCCGCCCCGGCTCGCCGCCGAGCTGGCGGAGGCCGACATCGTCGCCGCCGAGGACACCCGGCGGCTGCGGCGGCTCACCCAGGCGCTCGGCGTGCAGCCGCGCGGCCGGGTCGTGTCGTACTTCGAGGGCAACGAGTCCGCCCGTACGCCCGAGCTGGTCGAGGCGCTCGCCGGGGGCGCCCGCGTGCTGCTCGTCACCGACGCGGGCATGCCGTCCGTCTCCGACCCCGGCTACCGGCTGGTCGCCGCCGCCGTCGAGCAGGACATCAAGGTCACGGCCGTGCCCGGGCCCTCCGCCGTGCTCACCGCGCTCGCGCTGTCCGGGCTGCCCGTCGACCGGTTCTGCTTCGAGGGGTTCCTGCCGAGGAAGGCGGGTGAGCGCCTCGGCCGGCTGCGCGAGGTCGCGGACGAGCGCCGCACCCTCGTCTACTTCGAGGCCCCGCACCGCCTCGACGACACGCTCGCCGCCATGGCCGAGGTCTTCGGCGCCGAGCGGCGCGCGGCCGTGTGCCGGGAGCTGACCAAGACGTACGAGGAGGTCAGGCGCGGCGGCCTCGCCGAGCTCGCCGCCTGGGCGGCCGAGGGCGTACGGGGCGAGATCACCGTCGTCGTCGAGGGCGCCCCCGCGCCCGGGCCCGCCGATCTGGACCCCGCCGAGCTGGTCCGCCGCGTCCGCGTCCGCGAGGAGGCGGGGGAGCGCCGGAAAGAAGCCATCGCGGCCGTCGCCGCCGAGGCCGGCCTGCCCAAGCGGGAGGTGTTCGACGCCGTCGTGGCGGCAAAGAACGCGTCCTGAAAAAGACCAAAAGGCGGCAAAGAGCTATCGTGAAAGGCAAAGCCCAGAGGTCATGGGCAAGCCTTTCGGCAGGGAAAGTCAAAGACCGGCCCATTGTTCGGCAGGTGGCGATGCCGTCCCGCCCGTAAAGGCGTCCACTGGTGCAGTGGAAAGGAGCCGGCATGAGCGAGATCTCCAGTGTCCCCGTCGGCCATGAGGCATATTCCTTCGCCTGCATGCGGTGCGGCTACGGCTGGGAGCAGGCCTACGACATCGAGCACCATACCGACGTGACCGGCCACGACTTCGTGGTCTACCGCAGCGAGGGCCGCCGCGTGCCGTCGCCGCTCTCCAAGCCGACGTGCCCCAACTGCGGACAGCACGTGGTGCGCACCATGCGCTCCGGCCGGGTCTCCACGGTCCTCGACCACGGGGAGACCGGCGCACGGCCCGGCGTGCCCGGAGTGTCACCCCGGCGGGCCGCCATCCCCGTGGCGACGGCCGGACCGATCGGCCAGGAACTGGAGGAGAGGCCGCCCGCGGAGGGCGTGCCGCCGGACCGCGAGCCGGAAGCGCACCGCTGGCACCTCTCGCACCTGCTGCACCCGTTCCGCCGCACGTAGGAGGGCCTGAGCGCGCGCGGGCGGATCCGCCGCACGTCGGCAGGGCCGGGCTTTCGTACGATCGGGGCATGAGTGCCAAGGACGCCCCGCCGCCGCTGCCCGAGCCCCTGCCCGTGGCGGTCGCCGACTCGCACACCCACCTGGACATGCAGTCCGGCACCGTCGACGAGGCCCTCACGAAGGCCGCGCTCGTCGGCGTCGAGACCGTGGTCCAGGTGGGCTGCGACATCAAGGGCTCCCAGTGGGCGGCGGAGACGGCCGCCGCCTACGCGAACGTGCACGCCGCCGTGGCCCTGCACCCCAACGAGGCACCGCGCATCGTGCACGGGGACCCCGACGGCTGGTCCCGGCAGGGCGCCCGCGAAGCCGGCGGGGACGCGGCCTTGGACGACGCGCTCGCCGAGATCGACCGGCTCGCCGCACTCGACCACGTCAAGGCCGTCGGTGAGACCGGCCTCGACTACTTCCGCACCGGGCCCGAGGGCAAGGACGCCCAGGAGCGGTCCTTCCGCGCCCACATCGAGATCGCCAAGCGGCACGGCAAGGCCCTCGTCATCCACGACCGCGACGCCCACGACGACGTCCTGCGCGTCCTCGCCGAGGAAGGCGCCCCCGAGCGGACCGTCTTCCACTGCTACTCCGGCGACGCCGGCATGGCCCGCGTCTGCGCCGAGCGCGGCTACTACATGTCGTTCGCCGGGAACGTCACCTTCAAGAACGCCCAGCCGCTGCGCGACGCCCTCGCCGTCGCGCCCCTCGACCTCGTCCTCGTCGAGACCGACGCCCCGTTCCTGACCCCCGCCCCGTACCGCGGACGGCCCAACGCGCCGTATCTCATCCCGGTCACGGTGCGTGCCATGGCGGCGGTGAAGGGCATCGGCGAAGAAGCGCTGGCGACAGCCGTCGCCGTCAACACTGCGCGCGCTTTCGATTACTGAGCGATAACGAGAAGGGGCGCTCAAGGGTAGCGGTACGACGCTCCGTAGTCGAGCCGCTTTGGAGAGCGACCGGGGCTCCGCTAGGGTCCCGGCCTCGTGAGCAACTCGCAGGGCAGTCACCGAGCCGCCGCACGCGGGCGCCGCGCCGCCGACCCGTCCGCCATCCCGGCCCCCGCCGCACCGCGGGACGGCACACCACAGGACGGCACACCACAGGACGGCACACCACAGGGC
>NZ_JABWDV010000370.1 GCF_013362995.1 Streptomyces sp. TRM64462
AGGTCACCGTCGATGTGGCCGGTGAGATGCTGGAGTTGAAGAACACCGTCAACACGATGGTGGACCAGCTCTCCGCGTTCGGTTCCGAAGTGACCCGTGTGGCGCGGGAGGTCGGCGTCGAGGGCCGGCTGGGCGGCCAGGCCGGGGTGCCGGGCGCCGCGGGCACGTGGAAGGACCTGACGGATTCGGTCAATACGGCGTTCCGGAATCTGACGGGTCAGGTGCGGGACATCGCGCAGGTGACGACGGCGGTCGCGAACGGTGACCTGTCGCAGAAGGTCACCGTCGATGTGGCCGGTGAGATGCTGGAGTTGAAGAACACCGTCAACACGATGGTGG
>NZ_JABWDV010000371.1 GCF_013362995.1 Streptomyces sp. TRM64462
CACGTACGCGGCGAGGCCGCCGACGGTCGCGCCGGCGAGCGGCGCGGTGGTGGCGGGCGCGGCCCGTCCGAGGCGGGCGGCGGCGTCGGCGGCGATCTGCGCGACGCGCAGCGAGTTGATGTGCAGATCGGCGAGGAGCAGATCGTCGGCACGGACGGACTCGGCCCCGAGCTCCAGGGCGTCCGCGACCAGGGCCCGTACGGCGTCCAGCGGGTCGTCGTCGGATGCCGCCTCGCCGCGCGGTGCGGCGCCGACAGCGGGTCCCGGGGCACCGTCCGCCGTGGGCCCGGGTGCGGGGGTGCCCGAGTACGGCGCCGACGGGTCCGTACCCGAGGGCGGAGCGTCGTCGGACCCGCCCCCGCGCACGGCCGCGGTGCCGGGAGCGCCCGGGTGCGGCGCCCGTCCGGCGGCGGCCGCGAACCCGGTGCCGTTCGCGACGTACGGCGCGGCGTCGGCGCCCGGGGCAGGGGTGCCGACCGGCGTCGGCCTCGGTGCGGCCGTGGTCGCGGGGGTACCCGGGTGCGTGGCCTCGTCGGCGGCCGAGGGGTGACGGCTCTCGGTCCCGTGGACCGGTGCGGGCGCGACGCCGGGGCGGGCGGTGCCGGGATCGGTGTCCGGGAGCGGGGCGAGTTCGCAGGGGTTGGTGAGGAAGCGGCGGGGGCGTGTCAGGTCGATGGGGCGGGAGAAGCGGTGGCGGGTCCAGGGGGACGGGTCGGCACCGCACGCCGCGTACAGGGCGGCCGTCGCGGTGGCGAGGGCCTCCGGTTCCCCGGTCGTGTCGAGCGACAGGACCGGCAGGTCCGTGCCGGGGGCGGCGAGCGTCGTGAGGGCGCGGCCGGGGCCGACCTCCAGCAGCAGGTCGGCGTGGCGGGCGAGTTCCCGCACGCCGGGGGCGAACGCCACGGGCTTGAGGACCTGTTCGGTCAGGAGGGCCGCCAGGTCGGTGCCGGGCGCGATGACCGTCCCGGTGACGGAGGACACCGCCGTACGGGTGAGCGGGGCCAGCGGGGCGTCCGCGAAGCAGCGTGCGAGCGCGGCCAGGGCGGGGCGCATCGCGGCCGAGTGGAAGGCGTGCGAGACGGGCAGCGGCAGCGCGGGCGTGCCCTGGCGGGCGGCCCGCTCCCGGATCAGGCCGAGTACGGGCAGGGGCCCGGCGACCGTCACATGGCGGGGTCCGTTGACGGCGGCCACGACCGCGTCGGTGCCGTGCAGCAGGGCTTCGGCGGCCTCGGGCGGCGCCGCGACGGCGAGCATGCCGCCGCCGCGTTCGGCGTGCCGGGCCATCAGGGCGCCGCGCGCGGCGGCGAGCCGGACGGCGTCGGCCGGGGTCAGGGCGCCGGCCCAGCACAGAGCGGTCAGCTCACCGAGGCTGTGGCCGAGCGCGGCGTCGGCCCGTACGCCGAGCTCGTCCAGGTAGCGCAGCCCGGCCAGGGAGGCGGCGACGACGGCGGGCTGGACGACGGCCGTGTCGGCCGGTTCGGAATCCCCAGGTGCGTCCGGGCCCTGCGGGGCCTCCCGGCCTTCCGGGGCCTTCGCCTCCGGTACGGCGGCGAACAGGTCGTCCGCCGGGACCAGGCGGCTCAGCGTCCCGGCGGCCGTGCGGGCGCCCGTGCCCTGGCCCGGGAACAGCAGGCCGAGGCGGGCCCGGGGGCCCGAGCCGGTGAACGTGCCGTGGCGTGCGTCGGCGGTGAACGCCCGGGCACCGGCGGCGTCGTCGCGGAGCCGGCCCGCCGCGTGCCGGAGGCGTTCGGCCAGCTGGGCCGGACCGCCGGCGACGACGGCGGTCCGCCAGGGGCGGGCAGGGTCGGCGCGGCGTACGAGTTCGGCCGCGGCGTCCACGAACTCGGCGCCGGACAGGGTCTCCGCGGTCGCGGCGAGCGTTTCGAGGCGGGCCGCGAGGCCGTGGGCGTCGTCGCCGCTGACGGGGAACACCTCCCAGCCCGGTGCGGGGGCGTACCTGCGGCGGTCGACGGCCGTGAGCGCCGACGGGCGGGCCGCCGGTCCCGCACCGACGACGACGTGGGCGTTGATGCCGCCGAAGCCGAGGGAGTTGACGGAGGCGTGGCGCTCACGGTCCGGCCATTCCTCCGGTGCGGTGAGGGTGCGCAGGGCGGCGTCGTCCGCGCCGAGCAGCGGGTGCGGGTCGGGGCAGCCGGTGGTGGGCGGGAGCACACCGTCCCGGACGGCGAGCACGGCCTTGATCAGCCCGGCGACTCCGGCGGCCGCTTTGGTGTGGCCGATGTTCGCCTTGATGCTGCCGAGCGCGGCCGGCCGTGTGCCGGCGGCGCCCGCCGCCCTCAACTCGGCGTCGAGCACGGCCAGTTCGACCTGGTCGCCGACGGCCGTTCCCGTACCGTGGCCCTCGATCAGGCCGGTGCGCTCCGGGCCGAATCCCGCCCGGGCGTAGGCGCGGCGCAGGGCGAGTGCCTGCCCGGTGCGCTCCGGGCGGGTGAGGCCGCCGTGGCCGTCGGACGACAGGCCCCAGCCCTCGATCCTGGCGTGGACGCGCAGCCCCATGCGCTCGGCGTCGCCCTCGCGGGCGAGGGCGACCATGCCGCAGCCCTCGCCGGGCAGGAACCCGGTCGGGTTGCGGTCGTACACGCGCATGGGGCCGCGCGCGAGTGCGCCGAGGCGTGAGAAGCCGACCAGTTCGAACGGGTCGAGGCTGAGGTCGACGCCGCCGGCGAGCGCGAAGTCCAGGTCGCCCTGGGCGAGCGCGGTGCACGCGGTGGCGACGGATATGAGCGAGGAGGCGCAGGCGCCGTCGACGGTGTATCCGGCGCCGTGGAAGTCGAAGTGGTTGCAGACGCGGCCGCTGATGGTGTTGGCGAGCCCGCCGGCGAGGGTCTCGTCTCCGGGGGCGGGAAAGGGCGCCTTGTAGGCGGCCTCCAGTTCCCGGAGGAGGTCCCGGCGTTCGGCGGGGTCCGTGCCGCGGTCGCGCAGGACCTGGTCCAGGGTGCGGCGTACGTACGGCCAGCGGAGCCGTACGAGTCCGGCGCGGGAGAACTCGCCGGTGAGCGAGTTGCCGATGACGACGCCCGCGCGGTCGCGGTCGAGGCCCTCGCCGTCGGGGAGTCCGGCGTCGCGCAGGGCGGCGGCCGCGACGTCCAGGGCGAGCCAGTGGGTGAGGTCGGTGGCGCGGTAGGCGGGTCCTGGCACGCGGTACGCGGAGCGGTCGAAGGTCCAGTTCTCCAGGACGGCGGCCTGCCGGGCGTGGATGCCGTCGGGGGCGTCGGGGCCGCCGGGCGTGTCCTGGTAGTCGGCGACGCGGAGCCGTTCGGGCGGGATGCGGCGGAAGGCGCGGCGCCCGGCGAGTACGGTCTGCCACAGCTGGTGGGGGTCGTCGGCGTCGGGGTACCGGCACGCCATGCCGACGACGGCGATCCGGCACGTCACGACGCCTCCCCGGGCGCGGCGGTACGAGCGGCGGGCGCGGCCGTCCGGTTCCTGACGCGGTCCAGGAGGGGCCGTGTCACGGGCAGGCTCACCAGGGCCACCCAGCGCAGGAGGCAGACGATGCCGAGCGCGAAGAAGAACCCGAAGCTGACGTGCATCACCATCAGGACGCCGTACGCGGCGGCGATGCCCAGGCCGAACGCGAACTGGCGGCGGGGCGCGAACGGGGTCGTACCGGGGTCGCTGATCATGTAGTTCGTGTAGAGGATGAACGCGACACCGGTCATCGGGAGGAGCGCGCCGACGAGCCAGACGTCGGTGACGGCGGACCGGATCAGGGCCTGGAGGACGAAGCCGGCGATCCAGCCGTACAGGAGGGGCATCTTCTTCGTCAGCTTGGCGTTGAGCATCGTCCCGGCGACGAGCACGATCAGCGGGATGATCCACCGGAGGGCGCCGGGCGGGTATTCGGTGAACTGGTACGGCGGTGCGATGCCCACCCAGGGGAACAGCAGCAGCGCGGCGACGATGCCGGTGTTGGACGGGTTGAGCACGTGCTGCGACTTGCCGCGGACCCGGGCGCGTACGACGTACTTGGAGCCGATGCCGACGGCGGCGGCGAACGCCACGGGCCAGAGGCGGTCGTTGGCGTAGAGCAGCATGGAGCAGGCGAGGCCGGTGATGTGGGCGGGCAGCATGAAGTCGAGGACTTCGCCGAAGCTGCCGAGGTAGCGGGGTCTGCGGCCGTGCGCGGCGGCGTCGGCGGTCTCCAGGGCGAGTTCGACGGCGTAGGCGACGCCTACGGCGACGAACGGCGTGATGAAGGCCTGTTCGAAGCCGAGCCAGGCGAGGCCGACGATGTTGAGGACCGTGATGGAGAGCGCGAAGCGGCGCAGGGCCTTGCTGCGGCGCTGTGCGGGGCTGAGCCCCGGCTCGGCCGTCGCGGGCGGGGCGGGCTCGGCGGCCGCCGTGGAGGCGGGGACGGTGGTGGTCACGGGTGGGCACCCCTCAGCTCTGCGGGCCGGTGGTCGCGGTCCGGGCGGGATCGGTGAGGACGACGGTGTGCCGGCCGGGCTGGAACGTCCGGGTGATCCGGTGCTGTCCGTCGGCGTCGCGCCAGCTGATCTCGGCGGTGACCGGCGCGGTGGCGCCGGCCGTGCCGAGGCCGAACTGCAGGTCGGTGGTGTTGACGCCGGTGTGGCCGTTGGCCGGCTGGAGCTGCTGGGCGGTCACCCTGCCGTCGGCGGTGCGGAGGGTGACGCGGGCGCCGATCGCGGGGGTCGTCGCCGTACCGTCGCCGGTGGCGGCGGGGACGCGCAGGCGCAGCGTCAGGTGCGGTGCGGCCGGGCTGAGGTTGCGGTGGTAGGAGGAGTCGCCCCACTGGTTGGCGACGACGATGTCGAGGCGTCCGTCGCCGTCCGCGTCGGTGAGGGCGAAGGACCGGCTCGGCACGGACTGGCGCAGTCCGGTCTCGCCGGCGAGGTCGGTGTAGCGGCCGTCGGCGTTCCGTACCCAGAAGCGGTTGTCGGCGGCGCCGGACAGGTCGTCGCCGGGCACGATGTCGGGCCAGGCGTGCGGCGAGTGCAGGGCGCTGTCGTTGGCCATGGCGAGTTCCTGGAGCTCCGGCCAGCGGTTGGTGTGGCCCTTGACGAAGCCGACGGCCTGGAGGATCTCGGGTGAGCCGTTGTTGTCGAAGTCTCCGGTCTTGACGTCCCAGGACCAGCCCGAGCGGGACAGGCCGAGATCCTCGCTGCGGTCGCGGTACGGGGCGGTGCCCTTGAGCAGGTCGGAGGAGGGGCCGTCCTTGGTGAAGACGAAGTTGCTCTCGTGCAGGGCGTACGGGAGCGTGATGTTGCTGACGAGGATGTCGGGTTCGCCGGTGCCGGTGAGGTCGGCGAAGGCGACGCCCATGCCCTTGAAGGAGTCCCGGCCGAGCACCTTCGACTTGGGTGTCATGACGTCGCGGCGGCCCTCGGCGAGGGTGAGGCGGACCCGGCCGGGCTCGGAGCGGTTGACGAGGAGGCGGTCGGCGCCGAAGTCGTTGGCGAAGTACAGCTCGGCGCGACCGTCGCCGGTGAGGTCCTGGGCGCCGAGGGCGAGTGCCCAGCCGTGCCGGGCGTCGGCCGGGAGGGCGTCGGGGACGTCCTCGAAGGCTGCGGTGGGCCGTGGCCCGGCGGTGCCGGAGGTCCAGCGCAGGACGTGGGCGGTGCCGGCGTTGCGGGCGTTGGACATGCCGTCCTGCATGGCCATGCGCGGGTCGTCCGCGGCCTTGGGGTCGAGGACTCTGGCGCCGTCGGGGAAGTAGTTGCCGACGAGGATGTCGGGGCGTCCGTCGCCGTCGATGTCGGTGTGGTTGACGGTGGTGGTGTTCCACACCTGCATGGGTGAGACGAGTTCGGTGGCGTGGAACGCCTCGGCGGTGGGCGTGGTGGCGCCGTCGCGGCGCAGGAAGAGGACCGGGGAGCGGCCCCAGTAGAAGACGAGGACGCCGGTACGGCCGTGCTGCGCGAAGTCGCCGGTGACACAGCCCATCGGGGCCATGGTGGACGGGTCCCAGGGCAGTCCGGTGCCGGCGGGCGTGAGCGTGAACGGCTCGTAGCCGCCGCCGGATCCGGGCAGGGGCCGTACGGTGACGGAGTCGTCGCGCGGGTCGACGAGGCAGACGTCGCCGTCGCGCCCTGTGCCGGCGATGTCGCCGACGGCGGCGCTGGCTCCGACGGCCGATATCCAGCCGGATATCCGCTCCAGTGCGGGCTGGACCCGGCGTACGTCCCGGGCGTCCGGTGGTTCTTCGTTGAGTGCGGTGCGGGAGAATTGGAACCTGCTCGCGAGTTCTGCTCGCTCCGCCGCCGGCGTTCCTGGCTGGCGGGCGGCGATTCCGAGGCAGGAGGCGACCACGACCGCCACGACGGGGGCGGCAAGGGCACGCCAGGGACGACGGAGCATGTTCCCTCCGGAATTCGACGCCGGTTTGTGGTGCGGATTTCGGAACGGAAAAACGCAAAGAGGAACGGGGAATGACGGATTCCGTGCAGGACGGAATCCGTGGTACGTGCCACGTGTGAAAGGCGGTTCAGCCGGCTGCGAGTGCCCGGCGGGCGATCAGTGCTCTCCAGAGCAGGTAGTCGTCGAGGCTGCCGTCGCCGAGGAGTTCGCCGTGCGCCGCGACGGTCCAGTCGGCGGCGGTGTCCACGTCCGCGCCGGTCAGCCGGGGTACGGCGCGCCGGGTGTGCTCGGGTACGTGGCCGGCGTGGCGGCGGGCCTCGGCGGCGAACGCGGCGCCCTGGGCGAGGTCCGGGCCGTACGGTCCGGCGTGGGCGCGCAGCCGGTCGAGCTCCTCGTCGTCGGCGCCGCCCGCGTAGCAGGCGGCCAGGCCGACGCCGCTCCACAGGTGGCCGCGCCGGTCCTCGGGGAACGCGCCGACGGTGCGGGCGATGCGGTCGGGGTCGGCGGCCTCCAGGAACCACAGGCTGCGGCCGAGGCCCTGGTGGCGGACGGCGGCGGCGCGGCCGGGCGTGGCACCGCGCGCGTAGCGGGCGACGGCGGCGCGGCCTCCGAAGAAGCCGTGCGAGAAGCCGTGTCCGTCGAGGGTGAGCCACTGGTGCAGCGGGTCGAGGCCGAGGAGGCCCCGGGCCCCGGGGTGGCGCAGCCGGGCCAGGGCCCAGCCGACGCCGACATGGACGAGGTGCGGGTAGGCGCGGCCGGGGCCTTCCAGCAGCGCCGTGGTGCGGCGGCCGCGGCCGAGCAGGGCGGTGTCGAGCAGGGCGTACGCCATGCCGGCGCCCTCGTACGCGAAGCCGCGTTCGGTGGCGTGGACGCGGCCCAGCTCTTCGTGGGTGGTCGAAGGGGCGGAGCGGACGGCGGTGTTGAAGCCGTCCAGGAAGGCACGTGCGTGGCGCTCCAGGGTCTCGCGGCTCGCGGGCCGCGCGCAGTGGAATCCGCGAGCGGCGAAGTCGGCGAGCCCGGCTCCGAGTTGCAGGCGGTGGCCCCAGCGGAACGCGGCGGGGGGCCGACGGGTGGTGGCGGAGCGTGAACTCGGCGGCGCTGACGGCCGTACGGACATGGGGCGCCCTCCGATTTCCGGGGCGGTACGCCGTCGGTAAAGCGCGGCGTGTGCCCACCCGGTGGTTTTGGGTGATGTCCCGCATGTGCAATTCACCATTGTGCTGTACCGAATGCCGGTGCGGGCTGCCGGTCCTTACGTGTCCGGTAGTTGCCTTTGCCGACGTCAAGCACAATGCGCATATTGCTATCAGTTACCGAAGTGAGTGTCAACGGCGGAAGGCCCCGTCCCGGCGGAGGGCCGGGGCGGGGCGCAGAAGTCAGGCCACTTGTTCCGTGGGGCGCAGAAGGATCTCGTTGAGCGCGATGTGCCGGGGCCGGGTGACGGTGTAGGTGAGGGCGTCGGCGACATCGGCCGGGGCCAGGGGCGGTCCGGGGTCGAAGCCGCCGGCGAGGGCGGCGAGCACTTCGGGCCGCGACTGGAGGGGCAGTTCGGTCGCGACGAAGCCGGGTGCGATGACCGAGATCCGTACGTAGCGCCGGGTCACCTCCTGGCGGAGCGACTCGCTGAAGGCGTTCACTCCGGCCTTGGCGGCGTTGTACATGGCGGTATCGGGCGTCGCGATCCGGCCGCCGACGGAGCTGACGTTGACGACGTCGGCCACGTGCCGGGGTGCGCTGCGGGCGGCGTCCAGCAGGTGCGGGAGGGCGGCGCGGGTGACGAGGGCGACGCCCATGAGGTCGAGCTGGATCATGCGCCGCCACTCGTCGGTGGGGGCGTCCTCGACCGGGCCGAGCAGCAGGACGCCGGCGTTGTTGACCACGATGTCGAGCCGGCCCGCGGCTCTGACGGCGGCCTGAACGGCGGTGTGGGCGCCGGGTTCGTCGCCGAGGTCGGCCTGGACGGCGTGGGCCTGTCCGCCGTTGCCGGTGATCTTCTCCGCGACCTGCTGGAGGCGGTCGGCGCGGCGGGCGACGAGGGTGACATGGGCTCCGCGCTCGGCGAGTGCGAGGGCGACGGCCTCGCCGATGCCGCTGGAGGCGCCGGTCACCAGGGCGGCGGTGCCGGCCAGTTCACGCCCGTGGGCGGCGGGCGTGGCCGGCGCGGCGGGGGCGTCAGGCGTGGCGGACGTGCCGGGTGTCGCGGGCGTGCCAGGCGTGGCGGGCGTGGCGGGTTCGGTCATCGTGGCGGAATCCCTTCTCCGATGCGGTGGGGCGGACGGCGCCGGCGCAGGGCGCGCGGTCCACCGCCTCGGAGGGGCTCCGACAGAAGTGACGGTCGGTCAGGCGCTTCCGGCCCTGGCCGGCACCGTGGGCGGGGCCGGGCGCCTGGGGGCGTCGAGCAGTCCCATGAACTCCATGCAGCGCTGGACGGCGTCGTGGTGGCCGTCGATCCTCAACCGCCCGGAGAGCAGTGCCTCGAACGGCGTGCGCATCTCGGCTCCGATACGCACGAACGTCTCGGCGTCCGTCGTGACCACCAGCGCGGGCACGGCCGCGGCGGGTCCCCGCCGGGTGGCGGCGGCGCCGTCGCGTACCTCGATGTGGAAGACCTCGTCGGCGACGCGGAACTCGTAGTACTCGTCGACGCCGGGCACGGGCCGGCCGTGGATCATCGCCTGCACGGCCAGGAAGCCCCAGGCGGCGCGGGCGCTGCCGGACGTCGCGTCCTCCTCGGTGAGGAAGGGCATGCCCCAGCGGGCGAGTGACAGCAGTGGTTCCCTGAGTTGCTCCCCTCGGGGCGTGAGTCGGTACTGCCGGCCGCGCCCGTCGCCGGGGACCGGGGCCGCCTCGACCACGCCGTGGTCGGTGAGTGCGCGCAAGCGGTCCGAGAGCAGGTTCGGGCCGAGGCCGGGCAGGTTGGCCAGCAGCTCGTTGAACCGCGCCGGGCCGATGAGCAGTTCCCGTACGACCAGCAGCGCCCAGCGCTCACCGATCACGTTCAGCCCGGCGGCGAGTCCGCAGAACTGGCCGTAGTTCCGCTTACTCGTCATGACGCGTCCCCAGTATTCTCACCGATCACTACCACTCATAGTAGCAATATCGGCCAACGTGCTCCAAGGTCCCGGGGGCGTCAGCAACCTGAGAGAAGGCCCCTTTCCGGCAGGCCACCTAGAGTCGAGCCGCCTCACGGTCCCCGACCCCCTTTGGGAGGCGCTGCGATGGAGGCTCAGACGGGTGGGCTGGACATGGCCGCGACGCAGGCGTTCGCCGGCCGGTTCCTCGCCGACATGGGCGGCGGCATGGTCAGCATCATGTGCGCGCTCGGCGACGAGCTCGGCCTGTTCCGCGCGCTGGCCGGGCAGGGCCCCGCCGGCAGCGCGGACCTGGCGTCCCGCACCGGGCTCGACGAGCGGTACGTACGGGAGTGGCTGCTGTGCCTGTCGAGCGCGGGCTACGTGACGGTCGACCCGGCCGACCCGGCCGACCCGGGTGCCGCCGACCGGTTTTCGCTGCCCGCCGAGCACGCCGCCGTGCTGGCGTTCGAGGAGTCGCCGTTCTTCATGGGCGGCGCCGCACGGCTCGTACCGGCCCTGGCGACGATGACCGACGCGCTGGCCGAGGCGTTCCGCGGCGGTCACGGCGTACCGCAGGAGCGGTATCCCGCCGCGCTCTACAGGACGATGTGGCAGATGAGCTCCAGCTGGCTGAACACGCTGCTGCTCCCGCAGTGGGTCCCCGCGATCGACGGCCTGGCGAAGCGGCTGGAGTCGGGGGCGCCCGTCGCGCACGTCGGGAGCGGCGGCGGCCGCGCCCTGGTGCTGCTCGCGCAGGCGTTCCCCGGCTGCCGCTGCACGGGCTACGACCGGCTGCGCCTCAACGTGGAACGCGCACGGCGGGAGGCGGCGGAAGCCGGGGTGGCGGACCGCGTCGAGATCGTCGAGGGCGACGCGGAGCGGCTGCTGCCCGCGACCGGGGACCACGCGCTGGTGATGTGCTTCGACGTGCTGCACGACGCGCCCGACCCGGCGGCGGCGCTGCGCGCGGTGCGCGGCGCGCTGGCGCCCGACGGGGTGTTCCTGCTGCTGGAGAGCAACGGCGCCGACCGTCCCGCCGACAACAGCGGGCCGGCCGCCGCGATGCTGTACGGGGCGAGCGTGCTGTACAGCGTGCCCGCGTCACGCGCGGCCGGCGGCGCGGCGCTCGGCCTGATGGGCCTGCCGCCGGAAAGGGTGCGGGCGCTGTGCGCCGAGGCCGGGCTGCGGTCCGTGAAGCAGTTGCCGAGCCCCACGCCCCTCAACGCCCTGTACGAGATCCGTCCCTGACACACCGACACAGCGACACAGCGACACACCGACACACCGACACACCGCGAGCTGAGGAGATGGGGAAGTAGTGGCGGAACATCGATCCGTACGGTTCTCCGCGCCGCGCCCCTCGTGGCGCCCGGCCGGTGACGGCACGCCCCTGGCCGGTCTGGAGTGCGGCACCGTCACCGTTCCGGTGGACCACGCCCGGCCCGACGGGCCCACGCTGGACCTGGCACTCGCCCGGCACCCCGCCCGCTCCCCCGGCCGGCGGCGCGGCGTCCTGCTGGTCGGCCCCGACGACCCGGGCAACCCGGGCACGCTGCTGGTGCCGCGGCTGGTGGGGGACCTGCCGGCGGAGGTGCTGGACGCGTACGACGTCGTCGGCTTCGACCACCGGTTCAGCGGCGGCAGCGCGCCCCTGTCCTGCGGCCTGACGCCCGACCAGTGGCTGTGGATCTTCCACCGGCCGCGGGACGTGGAGTCCGAGGCGCGGTTCCAGCGGGCCGTCGTGGAGCGCTGCTTCGACGCGGCCGGTGACGTCCTGCCGTATCTCACGTCCCGGAACATCGCGCGGGACATGGACGTGATCCGGCGCGCCCTGGGCGAGGACCGCCTCTCGTACCTGGGGCATTCCTACGGCTCCTATCTGGGCGCGGTGTGGACGCAGATGTTCGGCGAGCACGCCGACCGGGTCGTACTCGACAGCGTCATCGACCCGCTGTCGGTGTGGCGGCGGATGTTCCTCGACTACGCCGTGAGCTGCGAGGCCGCCCTGGAGCGCTGGGCGCACTGGGCGGCGGGGCGGAACGGCGAGCTGGACCTGGGCCGTGACGCGCCGACTGTACGGGCGGCGCTGGACGCGCTGGCCGGGCGGGCCGACCGGGAGCCGGTGCCGGTGGCGGGGATGCCGGTGGACGGGACGATGCTGCGGCTGTTCACGATGGTGCTGCTGAGCAGCGACCGTGCCTGGGGCTTCCTCGGCGACATCGTGCGGGCCGCCGTCCACGGGGCCGAGGCGGCGCCGTCGACGCTGGGGGCGCTGGGCGCGATGTTCGGGCGCGGCAAGGAGGAGAGCGGCGCGGTGGCGCAGCTCGGCGTGCTGTGCGGGGACGCGGCGTGGCCGCGCGACCTGGAGGTGTACCGGCGGGACCTGGCCGGGCACGGTGCGCGGTATCCGTTCATCGGGCCCGCGATGGCCGGTCCCAAGGCGGGGGCGTTCTGGCCGGTTCCGCCGGCGGAGCCGGTGACCGTGCTCGGTGCGGACAACCGGGCGGAGAGCATCCTGCTGGTCCAGTCCGAGCGGGACATGTTCACGCCGGCGCGGGGTGCGCGGCGGATGCGTGAGCTGCTGGCGCACAACACGCGCCTGGTCACGCTGGCGGGCGCGGAGCAGCACCGGGTGTTCCCGTTCCACGGCGACCCGGGCGTGAACGGGGCGGCCGCCGCGTATCTGCTGACCGGAAAGCTGCCGGACGCGGACGTCACGCTGCGCGCGGCGGCGGCCGAACCGGCCACGGGTCCGGGTCGGGGCCCGGAAGGGAGCGCTTCGTGAACGAGCTTCTGACGGACGCCGTCAGCGCCTTCCAGGCGCAGTCGCCGGTCTGGCGCCCCGCGGACGACGAGGAGGCGCTGCGCGGTCTGGAGGCCGCCGAGCTGACCGTCCCGCTCGACTACCGCGCGCCCGCGGGCCGCACGCTCACGCTGGGCCTGGTCCGTCACCGGGCGACCGCCCCGGAGCGGCGGCGCGGTGTGCTGCTGGTCGGCCCCGGGGACGACCTGGGCAACCGGGGCACGCTGCTGGGCGCGCAGCTCGTGGGACAGTTGCCGAAGGAGGTGCTGGCGCAGTACGACGTGGTGGCGTTCGACCACCGGTTCATGGGCCGCAGCAGCCCGATCGTGTGCGGCCTGGAACCGGAGGAGCGGTTCTGGGTCTTCCACCAGCCGCGCGACTTCGACCACGAGGTGCGGTTCCAGGCGAACGTGGCGGCGAAGGTCGCCGAGCACGCCCTCGACCTGCTCCCGCACGCCAACTCGCGGAACATCGCCCGGGACATGGAGGTGATCCGGGGCGCCCTGGGCGAGGACCGGATCTCGTACCTCGGCTATTCGTACGGTACGTATCTGGGCGCCGTGTGGACGCAGATGTTCGGGGTGCACGCCGACCGGGTGGTGCTGGACAGCGTCTGCAGCCCGGACTGGGTGTGGCGGGGCCTGTTCACGGATTTCCCGCCCAACGGCGAGCGTGCGCTGACGCGGTGGGCCCGCTGGGCGGCCGCGCGCGACGCCGAACTGGGGCTCGGCACCACGGACCGGGCGGTGCGCGCCGCGTACGACGGGGTGCTGGCCCGGGTCGACGCGGACCGCGAGGTGACGGTCGCGGGGTTCCCGCTGGACCGTACGCTGGCCCGGCTGATCGTGGTGGGCATGCTCAACAGCGACCGCAACTACCCGTTCCTGGGCGACATCGTGCGCTCGGCGGTGCACGGCGGGCGGTTGGAACCGGCCACGATGGGCTTCCTCGGCCAGATGTTCGGGCAGCCGAAGGAGGAGAGCGGCACGGTCGCGCAGCTCGCCATCCTGGCCGGCGACTGGGCGTGGCCCCGCAACGTCGACCTGTACGAGCGGGACATGGAGCGTGCGGCCCGCGCGCATCCGTTCACGGGCGCGGCGATGGCGGGCATCAAGGCGACCGCGTTCTGGCCGGTTCCGCCCAGCGAGCCGGTGACCCGGCTGGGCCCGGACAACCCGGCCGACAGCGTCCTGCTCGTGCAGGGCGCCGACGACATGTCGACGCCGCTGGCCGCCGCCCGCCGCATGCGGGAGGTCCTGGGCGACACGGCCCGGCTGCTCACCGTGGTGGACACGGCGCACCACCGGGTGTTCCCGTTCTACGGCAACCCGGCCGCGGACGAGCTGGTCACCGCGTACCTCATCGACGGCGAGCTGCCCGCGACCGACGTCACCTGCCCGAATCCCGATCCGATGGTTCCGACGGTTCCGACGGTCTAGCCAGGGGGTACGTGTCATGGCCGATCCGCTGTCCGGGGCCCCGTCGCCCCACCACGACCTGTACGCGAACGAGGCCCGGATCGACCCGTATCCCGTGTACGCGCGGATGCGGGCGAAGGCCCCGGTCCATCTGATCCGCGACCCGAACGGCATCGAGCACTGGCTGATCACACGGTACGAGGACGCCCGGGCGGCGCTCGCCGACGGCAGGCTGTCGCGCGACCCGAAGCACGCGTGGGAGGCGCTGCGCCGGTCGGGTCTGTACGCGGAGGGCGACGAGGGCTCCGAGCCGCACATGCTCAACAGCGACCCGCCCGACCACACGCGGCTGCGGAGGCTGGTCGCGAAGGCGTTCACGCCGCGCCGCGTCGAGTCGATGGGGCCGCGGGTGCAGCAGATCACGGACGGGCTGATCGACGCGTTCGCGGGGCGCGGAACGGCCGATCTGATCACGGAGCTGGCGTTTCCGCTGCCGATCACGGTGATCTGCGAGCTGCTCGGCGTGCCGGTCGCGGACCGTGCGCGCTTCCGGGTGTGGAGCACGGCCGCGCTGACTCCGACATACGAGGACGACGCACCGATGCCGCCGCACGAGGCGAACCGGCTGCTGCGCGGCTACTTCACGGACCTGGTGGCGGAGAAGCGCCGGGCGTCCCGTTCGGCGACCGGTGACGAGGACGCGCAGCCGGACCTGCTGAGCGCGCTGATCGTGGCGCAGACGGAGGACGGCAGGCTGACCGAGCAGGAGCTGATCTCGACGGCGGGCCTGCTGCTGGTGGCCGGCCACGAAACGACGGTCAACCTGATCGGCAACGGCATGCTGGCGCTGCTCCGCAACCCGGACCAGCTGGCGCTGCTGCGCGCGCGTCCTGAGCTGCTGCCGCAGGCCGTCGAGGAGTTCCTGCGCTACGACGGTCCGGTGGAGCGGGCCATGCTGCGGGTCGCGACGGAGGACGTGGAGATCGGCGGGACGGTGATCCCGAAGGGGGCCATCGTGACGGTGGGCGTGGCGTCGGCGCACCGGGACCCGGAGCGCTATCCGGACCCGGACCGGCTGGACATCACGCGCGGCGACCGCTCGCACCTCGGGTTCGGGCACGGCATCCACTTCTGCATCGGCGCCCCGGTGTCGCGCATGGAGGGCCGGATCGCGGTGGGCACGCTGCTGCGGAGGCTGCCGGACATCGCCCCGGACGCCGGGGCGGGGGCGCTGCGCTGGCGTCCCACGGGCGTGCTGCGTGGCCTGGAGGAGCTGCCGGTGCGGTTCTCGCCGGAGAGTTAGGAACCGGCGTCGGCGTCTTCGTACGAAGGGAGGGGCCCCGGCCACAACGGCCGGGGCCCCGCCCTTCGTACGCCGGCGGTCAGCCGAGGAAGTCGCGGGCGGGGTGGGCGCGCGGGTAGCGGCGGACGTACTGGAGGTAGCGGGCGAGGGCGCGGTCGCTGCGGGTGAGCAGCCCCGGCCGGAAGCGCATCGTGAGCAGGACGGGCGCGTCGTCGGCCAGCATGCCCATCATGACCCGCGTGGCCCGGTCGAGGAACGCGCCGGTCGCCGCCTGGTCCTCGCCGGGCGCCGGGCGGGCGCCGAGCACGAAGAAGGGGCGGGAGGCGCCGGGGCGGACGGCGCGGAGTGCGCTGATCCAGCAGAACCAGCGGCCGTCGAGGGTGCCGGTCTGCCAGAAGATGTTGGTGCCGTGGATGTCCACGCGCAGATCGAGCCGGGTGGCGTCGGGCAGGCGGAGGCGGAGCGGGTAGCCCATGGAGTACGGGGTGCTGGTCACCGCGTCGTTGGGGTCGTCCTCCAGGGTGAACTCGTGCTGGAGCGAGAAGTGCTGGAGGTCCATGGTCTGTGCGGCCACCAGCCAGGGTTCGACGGGCGCCTCGTCCATGACGGTGTGGCGGACGACGAGCTCGTCCTCGGGGTGGGGCAGGTCGGGCAGGTCGAAGAGCGGCTCCTCGCCGTTGAACGCCCACACGATCCCGTACCGCTCCACCGTCGGGAACCGGAACAACCGCGCACGCGACGGCACCGGATCACCGATCCCCGTCGCCGCACACCGCCCGTCCCCGCCATACCGCCACCCATGGAAACGGCACCGCAACTGCTCCCCCACGACCTCCCCCACCGACAAGTCCGCCCCCAGATGCACGCAGTACGCACTCACCACCCGCGCCGGCCCACCACCCTCACCACGAAACGCCACCACACGACCACCCAGAAAACCCGCACCCACCACCGACCCCGGCTTCAGATCCGCCGACAGACACACCGG
>NZ_JABWDV010000372.1 GCF_013362995.1 Streptomyces sp. TRM64462
AGCGCCGGCTGCGTCCACCCGGTCTCGTCCAGGCCTTCGCCGGACGCGATCGTGTCGGCCAGCGAACCGCCGTCCAGGTGGGCGTCGAGCGCCGCGCACACCTCTTCGAAGGCGTCCGCGAACACGGGGAACGCCTCGTACAGTTCACGTCCCATCCCGGCCCGCTGGGCACCCTGCCCGGTGAACAGGAACGCCGTCTTGCCCGGTACGGGCCGCCCGGTGACCGTCCCGGCGCCGCCGCCCGTCCCCGCCGCGAGCGCCCGGAGGCCCTCCAGCAGTTCCGCGCGGTCCGCGCCGACGACGACGCCCCGGTGCTCCAGGGCGGGGCGCCGGGCGAGGGCCCGGGCGATGTCCCGGGCGTCCGCGGCCCCGTCGGACGCGGCGTGGGCGAGCAGCCGCTCGGCCTGGGCGCGCAGGGCGTCCGGGGTCCGTGCGCTCACCTGCCAGTCCAGGAGGGGGAGTTCGGCGTCGTCCGTCACGTCGGGCACGTGCGGCTCGGGCCGCGGCGCCTCCTCGATGATGACGTGCGCGTTCGTGCCGGACACCCCGAACGACGACACACCGGCGCGGCGCGGACGGTCGGTCTCCGGCCACTCCCTGGCCTCCGTCAGCAGTTCGACGGCGCCCGCCGACCAGTCGACGTGCGGCGTCGGCTCGTCGACGTGCAGGGTCCGCGGCATGACGCCGTTCCGCATCGCCTGGATCACCTTGATGATGCCGCTGACGCCGGCGGCCGCCTGCGCGTGCCCCATGTTCGACTTCAACGAGCCCAGCCACAGCGGCCGGTCGGCGGGCCGGTCCTGGCCGTACGTGGCGAGCAGCGCCTGCGCCTCGATCGGGTCGCCCAGCTTCGTGCCCGTACCGTGCGCCTCGACCAGGTCGACGTCGGCGGCCGAAAGACCCGCGTCGGCCAGGGCCTGGCGGATGACGCGCTGCTGCGACGGGCCGTTCGGGGCGGTCAGCCCGTTGGACGCGCCGTCCTGGTTGACCGCCGTGCCGCGCAGCACCGCCAGCACCTCGTGGCCGTTGCGGCGGGCGTCCGACAGGCGCTCCACGAGCAGCAGGCCCACCGCCTCCGACCAGCCCGTGCCGTCGGCGGACGCGGCGAACGCCTTGCAGCGCCCGTCGGTCGCCAGGCCCCGCTGCCGCGAGAACTCCACGAACCCGTCCGGCGTGGCGAGGATCGTCACGCCGCCGGCCAGCGCCAGCTCGCACTCGCCGCTCCGTACCGCCCGCGCGGCCAGGTGCAGGGCGACCAGCGAGGACGAGCAGGCCGTGTCGACGGTGACCGCGGGGCCCTCGAAGCCGAACGTGTACGAGACACGGCCCGACAGGACGCTCGGCTGGTTGCCGGTCGCGGTGTAGCCCTCGATCTCGTCGCTGTCCGCGCCGATCGCGTACCCGGTGTGGAACGCGCCGAGGAACACGCCGACACCGCGCCCGCTCAGCGCGGTCACGTCGATGCCGCCGCGCTCGAACGTCTCCCAGGCCGTCTCCAGGACCACCCGCTGCTGCGGGTCCATGGCGAGCGCCTCACGCGGCGAGATCCCGAAGAACGCCGCGTCGAAGCGGTCGGCGGCGCCGAGGAATCCGCCCTTCACGGAGTACGTCTTGCCGGGCGTGCCCGGCTCCGGGTCGTACAGCTCGTCCGTGTTCCAGCCGCGGTCGGCCGGGAAGTCGGAGATCGCCTCGCGGCCCTCCGCGACGAGCTGCCACAGGTCCTCGGGCGAGTCGAGCCCGGCGGGGAACCGCCCGGCCATGGAGACGATGACGACGGGGTCGTCGTCGCCCGCCTCACCGGTGCGTGCGGCCGTCGCCGCCGTCGCCGCCGTCGCCGGAGCGGCCGCCGCGGCCGCCTCGGTGCCGCCGAGGAGTTCGGACAGCAGGTGCGCGGCGAGCCGCTGCGGCGTCGGGTGGTCGAACGCGAGCGTCGCGGACAGCCGTACGCCGGTCGAGGCGCCGAGCCGGTTGCGCAGCTCGACGGCCGTCATGGAGTCGAAGCCGAGCTCCTTGAACGTACGGTCGGGGGCGATCGCCGCGCCGGAGCTGTGCCCCAGCACCGCGGCCGCCGCCTCGCACACCACGTCCCGTACGGCGTCGGCGCGTTCGGCCTCCGGCAGCGCCGCGAGGCGCTCGGCGAGCGCACCGCGCCCCGGCCCGGACCCGATGGTTCCGGTGGTCGGCTCGTCCTCGCGCAGGGCCTCCCGCACCTCCGGCAGTTCGCCGATGAGGGCGCTGGGCCGGGCCGCCGTGAAGCCGGGCGCGAACCGCGCCCAGTCGACGTCCGCGACGGTGACCGTCGTCTCGTCCCGCCCGACGGCCCGCATCAGCGCCGTCGCGGCCAGCTCCGGGTCCATCGGCGGCACCCCGAGGCGGCGCATCCGCTCGGCAGCGCCGTCCGCGGCACCCATGCCGGCGCCGCCCCACGAACCCCACGCGATCGAGGTCGCGGTACGGCCCTGGGCGCGCCGCCGCTGGGCGAGGGCGTCCAGGTAGGCGTTGGCGGCCGCGTACGTGCTCTGGCCGCCGCCGCCCCACACGCCGGCGCTCGACGCGATGAGCACGAACGCGTCCAGCGGCCGGTCGCCCAGCGCGGCGTCCAGGTGCGCGGCGCCCAGTACCTTGCCGGCGAGGATACGGTGCATCTCGTCCGGTCCCGTGTCGGCGACCGAGCCGGTCTGACCGACGCCCGCCGCGTGCACGACGGCGCTCAGGGGCGGGCGCTCCGGTGTGCCGTCGGTGAGGCCGTCGACGAGTGCGGCGACCGCGTCGCGGTCGGCCACGTCGCAGGCGGCGACGGTGACGCCGACGCCCGACTGCTCCAGCTCCGCGACGAGTTCGGTCACGCCTTCCGACGCCCAGCCACGGCGGCTGGTCAGGACCAGGTGCTCGGCGCCGCCGCGGGCGAGGCGGCGGGCGACGCGCGCGCCGATCCCGCCGGTGCCGCCGGTGACCAGGACCGTGCCGCGCGGCTGCCACTCGGCGGCCGCGGTGTCCCGCTCGGGCGCGGTTGCCGGTGCCGTGACCGGGGCGTGCGCCAGACGGCGTACGAACACGCCGGACGCGCGCACCGCGAGCTGGTCCTCGCCGCCCGGCCCGCCGAGCGCCGTCGCGAGCCGCCGCAGCACCCGCCGGTCGAGGCCGCCCGCGCCCGGGCCCGGCAGGTCGACGAGACCGCCCCACAGCCGCGGGTACTCCAGCGCGGCCGCCACACCGAAGCCCCACACCAGGGCCTGCGCGCAGTCCTCGGCGGCACCGCCGGGGCCCGCGCCCACGGCACCCTCGGTCAGCGACCACACCCGGGCGCCGGCCCCTTCTCCGGCCCCTGCCCCGGCCCCGGCCGCGTCCAGCGCCGGCAGCAGCCGGGCCAGCGCGGCGAGCCCCCGGGTCAGCGCCGGGTGCTCGGGGTGCGGGCGCGTGTCCAGCGCCAGCAGCGACAGGACACCGCTCGGCGCGCCGCCGGTGAACCCGGCCAGCACGTCCCCCAGCGCGTCGAACGCGTCCGGGTCGGCACCCGCCTCGTACACCACGAACTCGGCGCCCTGCGCCCGCAGTCCGTCGAGCACCGCCGCCGCACGCCCGTCCGCGAGCCCCGCCGGCACGACGGCCAGCCAGGTCCCGGACAGCGCCGGCCCGGTCTCCTTCGCCAGCCGCTTCCACACCACCCGGTACGTCCACGCGTCCAGCGTCGACCGCAGCACCTCGCCCCGCCGCCAGTCGGCCAGGATCGGCAGCGCGGCGCCCAGCGAGGCGCTGTCACCGCTGCCGAGGGTCTCGCCCAGGGCCTCCAGGTCACCGCGTTCGACGGCCTCCCAGAACCGGGACTCGGCCGCCAGGGCACCCGCCTCACCGGCCGTGCCGTCCCCCGCGCCCGAGGCCGCGGCCGTGCCGTCGTCGGCCAGCCAGTAGCGCTCGCGCTGGAACGCGTACGTCGGGAGCTCCACGCGCCGCGCGCCGCTGCCCTCGTAGAACGCCCGCCAGTCGACCGCCGCGCCCCGGCCGTGCAGCCTCCCGAGCGCCGACACCAGCGTCACGGCCTCGGCCGCCGACCGCCGCTGACCAGGCACGACAGCGATGGCTTCGGCGTCGTCGAGCGTCTCGGCGGCCATGGCGGTGAGGACGGCGTCGGGGCCGATCTCCAGGAACGTGGTGGCGCCGAGCCCGGCGAGGGTACGGACGCCGTCCGCGAACCGCACGGCCTCCCGCACGTGCCGCACCCAGTACTCGGGCGTCAGCAGCTCCTCGCCCGCGAGCGCGCCGCTCACGTTCGACACGACCGGGATGGCCGGGGCACGGAACTCCAGCCCCTCGACCACCGCCCGGAACGCGTCGAGCATCGGCTCCATCAGCGGCGAGTGGAAGGCGTGCGAGACGGTGAGCCGCTTGGTGCGGTGCCCGGCCGCCTTCACCTTCTCCGCGACGGCCAGGACCGCCTGCTCCTCACCGGAGAGCACCACGGACGCGGGCCCGTTGACCGCCGCCACCGAAACCCGGTCGCCCAGGCCCTCCAGGAGCGGCAGCACCTCGGCCTCAGGCGCGCCGAGGGCGACCATCGCGCCGCCCGCCGGAAGCGCCTGCATCAGCCGGCCGCGCGCCGCGACCAGCGCGCTCGCGTCCTCCAGCGTGAGCACGCCCGCGACATGGGCGGCCGCGATCTCCCCGACGGAGTGCCCGGCGACGTAGTCGGGCCGTACGCCCCACGACTCCACCAGCCGGTACAGCGCCACCTCCAGCGCGAACAGCGCCGGCTGCGTCCACCCGGTCTCGTCCAGGCCTTCGCCGGACGCGATCGTGTCGGCCAGCGAACCGCCGTCCAGGTGGGCGTCGAGCGCCGCGCACACCTCTTCGAAGGCGTCCGCGAACACGGGGAACGCCTCGTACAGTTCACGTCCCATCCCGGCCCGCTGGGCACCCTGCCCGGTGAACAGGAACGCC
>NZ_JABWDV010000373.1 GCF_013362995.1 Streptomyces sp. TRM64462
CACCGGCCGGTGCGCCGGGAGCGACGTCACGAGCGCGCCGTTCACCGCGGGGGGCGCCGCGCGGGTGGCCGTCGCCGGCTTCGGCTCCGGCAGGGTCGCGCACACCGCGTCCGCCTCGCCGTCCGAGGCCGCCGGGACCGCACCCGTCTCCAGGTACCGGACCAGGTGCTCGTCGACGCACGTGTTGCCCCGGAGCGTCACGCCGTGGTTGCCGCCGCCCTGTTCGACGACCAGGCGGGAGCCGCGCAGCAGCTCATGGGCGGTGACGGCGCCTTCGTACGGGGTGGCCGCGTCCTCCGTGGCCTGGAAGAGGAGGACCGGGGGCAGCGCGTCGTTCGTGACGTCCACCGGGGTGCGGTGCGGCACCGGCCAGAACGCGCAGGGCGCGTTGTACCAGGTGTTGTTCCAGGTCGCGAACGGCGCCTTCCCGTGCACCTCGCGGCTGTCGCCGCTCCAGGTGCTCCAGGTGCCCGGCCAGCGGGCGTCGCGGCACTCCACCGCCGTGTACACCGAGTAGCCGTTGTCCGCCGAGGCGTCCGGCGCGGCCATCCTCCTGTAGGCGTCGACCAGCGGCGCGGTGTCACCGTCCTTCACGTACGCCGCGAACGCCTCCGCCAGCCTCGGCCAGAAGCCGTTGTGGTACGCGCCCGGCAGGTACGTGTCCTCCAGCTCCGCCGCGCCGACCTTCCCGCCCGCCGGCTTCTCCCGGAGGGCCGACCTCATCTCGTACCAGCGGGCCTCGACGCGCCCCGGGTCGGCGCCGAGACCGTACGTCGCGTCGTGCTTCGCCACCCACGCCATGAACGCCCGGTGGCGGTCGTCGAACGCGTGGTTCTGCGCGAGGTTCGCGTCGTACCAGACCCGGGCCGGGTCCACGACGGAGTCGAGTACGGCCCGCCGCACGCGCTGCGGGAACAGCTTCGCGTACACGGCGCCCAGGTACGTGCCGTACGAGTAGCCGAGGTAGGTGATCCGCTCCGCGCCCAGCGCCGCGCGGATCGCGTCCATGTCGCGCGCGGCGCTCACCGTGTCCATGTACGGCAGCAGCGCCCCGTGCTTCTCGCCGCACGCCTGCGCGAACGCCGCAGCCCGCTCCCTGTTCCGGGCCTCGTCTCGCAGGGTGCGCGGCACCGAGTCCGGGCGTACGGGCGTGAAGTGGCCCGGCCTGCAGTCCAGGGCCGGCCTGCTGGCGCCGACGCCCCGCGGGTCGAAGCCGATCACGTCGTACTGCGCCGCGACCTTCGCCGGGAGGGCCGCCGCCACGTACCCGGCCAGCGTGCGGCCGCTGCCCCCGGGGCCGCCCGGGTTGACCAGCAGCGGGCCCTGCGACGTGGCCGCGGTGTGCGGGATCCGGGTCAGGGCGAGCGTGATCCGCTCGCCGTCGGGCGCGTCGTGGTCGAGCGGCACCCGCAGCGAGGCGCACTGGAGCTTCGGGTACTGCTGGGTGGCGCACTTCTTCCAGGTGAGCGGGGGAGCGGCGGGTGCGGACGGTTCGGCGGCCGACGGGGCGGCGGCGACCGTGCCGGCGATCAGCGCCCCCGCGGCGATCAGGACTCCTGCGCGTGTCTGCATCCGGCCAGTCTCGGGGCGGGAGCGCCCCGATCAGCGCCGTACGGCCCCCGTACGGGCGGAGTTGACCCGATCGGGGGTCGCGAGGCGGGGCGCGCCGGTGTCGGGCGCCTGGCCGGGCGTCAGAGGAGCGTGAGCTGCGTCGCCTCCGGTGACGGCTGGTCCTGCGGCTCGCTGATCCGCCGGGCCTCGCCGCGCCGTGCGGGGCCGATGCCGTACTCGGCGGCCAGCTCGTGCACCTGGCGGGTGATCCGGCGCTGGTACCAGGTCGGGGCGTAGGCCCCGGCGGCGTACAACTGCTCGTACCGGCGCACCAGTTCCGGATGGTGCTCCCGCAGCCACGCCATGAACCACTCGCGCGCGCCCGGCCGCAGATGCAGCACCAGCGGCGTGACGGACACCGCCCCGGACGCGGCGATGGCCCGCACCGTGTCCCGCAGCTGCTCCGGCCGGTCGCCGAGGAACGGGATGACCGGCGCCATCAGGACCCCGCAGCCGATGCCGACGCCGGACAGGGTCCGTACGACGTCGAGGCGCCGCTCGGGCGCAGGCGTGCCCGGCTCGACGGTCCGCCACAACGCGTGGTCCGTGAAACCGACCGAGACCGAGATGCCGACGTCCGTGACCTCCGCCGCCTGCCGCAGCAGATCCAGGTCGCGCAGGATCAGCGTGCCCTTGGTGAGGATCGAGAACGGGTTGGCGCGGTCGCGCAGCGCCTCGATGATGCCCGGCATCAGGCGGTAGCGGCCCTCGGCCCGCTGGTAGCAGTCGACGTTCGTGCCCATGGCGATGTGCGCGCCCTGCCAGCGCGGCGAGGCGAGCTGGCGGCGCAGCACGTCCGGCGCGTTGACCTTCACCACGATCTGGGTGTCGAAGCCGAGGCCCGTGTCGAGGTCGAGATAGCTGTGCGTCTTGCGGGCGAAGCAGTACACGCACGCGTGGGTGCAGCCGCGGTACGGGTTGACCGTCCACTCGAACGGCATCCGCGAGGCGCCCGGTACCCGGTTGAGGACCGTGCGGGCCCGGATCTCGTGGAACGTGATGCCGCGGAACTCCGGTGTGTCGAACGTGCGGGTCGTGACCGCGTCCGTACCGAACAGCGCCGCGTCGCCGGGCGCGGCCGCCTCGGCGGCGCCGTCCGGGCGGTCCCCCAGGTTGTCCCAGCGCATGGCGGCCTCCTCGTCGTACGGGACGTCTGCGACTCACAATAGAACACCTGTTCCCATGATCGCCTCCGCCCGGATTTGGGCCCGCCCGCCGCAGGTGGTTGGCTGGTGCCCCCTGACGAACGACTGCTGGAGGACATGGCGATGGGGCAGGTCGAGGCCACGACGGAGCGGGTCATCGCGGCGGACGCGGAGACGGTGTTCGACGCGCTCGCCGACTACAAGGACACCCGAGCGAAGCTCCTGCCCGAGCACTTCAGCGCGTACGAGCTGCGCGAGGGCGGCGACGGCGAGGGCACCCTCGTGCACTGGAAGCTCCAGGCCACCAGCAAGCGCGTCCGCGACTGCCTGCTGGAGGTCACCGAGCCCGCGGACGGGCAGCTCGTCGAGAAGGACCGCAACTCCTCCATGGTCACCACCTGGACCGTCACGCCCGCGGGCGAGGGCCGCTCCAAGGCCGTCGTGACCACCGTCTGGAACGGCGCCGGCGGCATCGGCGGCTTCTTCGAGCGCACCTTCGCGCCGAAGGGGCTCGCTCGGATCTACGACGCCGTCCTCGCCAGGCTCGCCGCCGAGGTCGAGAACCGGCCGGGGCAGTCCGAGTAGTTCGAGTAGTCCGAGGAGGTGGGGCAGCGCGGCGCGTCGGAGGCCGCGGCTGCTCCGCGTGTCACCGGTTCGAGTGGATTTTCCGACCGCTCACCGGCGTGCACGGCGCACCGCCCGGCGCCTCCCTGGAACGGCGCGCCCGCCGAACCCGCTGCTGAGCGCCCGTCGAACGCCTCGGCGGGCCGCTCACGCCCCCGAAACCCGCCCCTCTCGCCCCGCATTGCGCCCTTGATCACGGTCCGGGCGCGATGCGAACAATGGGCGCCGCGCACGCACGCGCGCGCCGCCGGTGCCGCGCCGCCGGTGTCGCGGAGCCGGTGTCGCGGAGCCGTGGCGCCGCAGCTCGCGGCGAGCGGTGAGCAGCGAGACGAGGGGAGCAGGTTTCGTGGGTGGGATCACGCTGACGAAGGACGACAGGCCGGCGGGGGACACCCCGCACGGCACCGCGGCACCACCGTCCTCCGGCGGTGCGGCCGCCCACCCGGGCGGCGCCGGCCGGGCCGCTGCGGCCGCACCCGCTCCCTTCCCGCCGGCCGGCCGCCGCCGTACCGGCGTCGTCGTCATCGCGCTCGTCCTCGCGGTGCTCGTCGCCGCCCTCCAGCAGCTCGGCGTGGCCACCGCGCTCCCCGGCATCGCCGCCGACCTGCCCGGCCGCGCCGACCACGTCTCCTGGGCCGTCACCGCCTATCTGCTCACCGCCACCGCCTCCCTGCCGCTCCACGGCAAGCTCGGCGACCTCTACGGGCGCAAGGGCATGTTCCAGTTCGCCCTCGTCCTGTTCGTCGCCGGCACCGCACTCGCCGGCTGGGCCCGCAGCCTCGACGAACTCGTCGCCTTCCGCGCCGTGCAGGGCCTCGGCGCCGGCGGCATCCTCACCGGCGCCCAGGCCATCGCCGCCGACCTGGTGCCCGCCCGCCGGCGCGGCCGCCACCTCGGGCTCCTGGGCGCCGCCTTCGCCGTCGCCTCCGCCGCCGGGCCGCTCATCGGCGGGCACATCGCCGGACTCGCCTCCTGGCGCTGGACCTTCCACCTCGCCGTACCCCTCGGGCTCCTCGCCCTCGCCGTCGTCGGCGCCGCCCTGAAGCTGCCGCCGCCCGCGCGCCGCTCGCGCCCCGACATCCTGGGCGCGCTGCTCCTCACGGCCGCCGTCAGCTGCGTCGTCCTGCTCATCGCCTGGGGCGGCACCCAGTACGCCTGGAACTCGCGCGTCGTACTCGGCCTCGCCTGCGGGGCCGTGGGCACCGGCCTCCTCTACCTCGTCGTCGCGTACTGGGCGCCCGAGCCCGTCCTCCCGCTGCGGCTGCTGCGCGACCCGGTGTTCCTGGTGTCCGCGCTCGTCGCCGCCGTGCTCGGCGTCGCCCTGTTCGGCGTCGCGACCTTCCTGCCCGTGCTCCTCCAGCAGTCCGGCGCGTCCGGCGCCCTCCACACCGCGGTCCTCATCCTGCCGCTCCTCGGCGGGATCACCGTGGCCTCCCTCGTCTCCGGACACCTCATCAGCCGCACCGGCCACTACACCGTGTACGCGGTGATCGGCGCCGCCGTCGCCGTCGTCGGCATGTGGCTGCTCTCGCAGCTCGACGCGGACACGCCGCGCCTCGACCACAGCGTCTGGCAGGCCGTGCTCGGCACTGGTGTCGGGCTCGTCCTGCCGGTCCTCGTCCTCGCTGTGCAGAACGCCGCGCCCCCGGCCGACGTCGGCGCGGCGACCGGCGCCCACACGCTCTTCCGCCAGCTCGGCGCCTGCGCCGGCGTCACGCTGCTCGGCACGCTCTTCGCCGAGCCGCACGCCCTGCCCCCGGCCCTGCGGGACGGATACGCGCGGCTGTACGCGGACGCCGCACCGCGCATCCTGCTGCACCTCGTGCCCGTGCTCGCCCTCGGTCTCCTCGTCGCCTTCTTCCTCAAGGAGAAACCGCTGGTGTCCGACCCGAACGAACCGAACGATCCGAAGGGTCCGAACGACCCGAGCGACCCGAGCGACCCGAGCGACCCGAGCGACCCGAAGGACCCGAGCGACCCGACCGGGCCGTACGAACGCCGCCCCGCCGCCGCTCACGTCCCGCCGGCCCGCGACCCCGGCCGCGTCCCGCCCGCCGTCCCCGCACCCGCCGTCCCCGCACCCGCCTCCGACGCCTCCGGCACCTCCGACGCCGACCCGCGCCCCGGCCCCACCGCCGCCCTGCCCGCGTCCGGGCAGCCCGGTGCCCCCGTCCGCGGCATCGTCCGCCACCACGACGGCACGCGCGTCCCGGGCGCCGCCCTCACCCTCATCGACGTCCACGGCCGTCAGACCGGCCGCGGCGCCACCGACCCCGACGGCCGGTACGCGCTCAGCACCCCCGCCCCCGGCGCGTACGTGCTGATCGCTGCCGCCGGCGGCCACCAGCCGCAGGCCGTCACGCTCGCCGTCGGCACCGCGTCCGACGGGCCCGTCGAACGCGACGTCGTCCTCGGCGGCGCCGGCCGCCTGACCGGCACCGTCGCGACCCCCGACGGCACCCCGGTGCACGGCGCGGCCGTCACGCTCGCCGACGTACGCGGCGACGTCGTCGCCACCACCCGCACCGGCCCGGACGGCGCGTACGTCCTCACCGACCTCGTCGCCGGCACCTACACGCTCGCCGTCGGCGCGTCCTCGCTCCGCCCCGCCGCACTCCCCGTCGGCGTGCACGCGGACCGCGAGACCCGCCAGGACGTCGAACTCGCCGGCGGCGCGGTCCTGCGCGGCACCGTCCGGGCCCCCGGCGGCCGCCCCGCCGAGGACGCACGGGTGACCCTCGTCGACGCCGCGGGCAACGTCGTCGACACGCTCACGACCGGGCCCGACGGCATCTTCCGGTTCGTGGACCTGACCGCCGGCGCGTACACCGTCATCGCGTCCGGATACCCGCCGGTCGTCACGCCGCTGCAGGTGGCGGGCGGGGAGCGGACGGAACGCGACGTCCACCTGGGACACGGTGACTGACGGCCGATCAGTTCTGCACAGGGCACGAAGGATTCGGTCGATGACCGGCGCACAACCGGCGCACGGCCGTACCGTGGTGGGGAGAGCCGCGCCAGACCGTCGCGGCGGGGAAGGAGCCGGCCGGTCATGGACAGTGGCGTACCGCAGCAGGAGCCACAGGGGTTCCCCGAAGCGGCCCGCGTCCCGCTCGCCGTGGTCGTCGTCGACCGCGGCGGACGCGTCTCGCACTGGTCGACCGGGGCGCGCAGGCTCTTCGGACCCGACCGCGCGCAGGCCGTCGGCCGGCCCGCCGAGGAGCTCCTGCCCATCTCCGGAGCCCTGTACGGCGACGACGCCCCCGGCCGCCCCGGCGACCCGTACGGCGACTGGGGCACCGACCGGGACCCGGCCCCCTGCCCGTCGGCCGGCCGCGCCCGGCTGCCCCGCCCCGGCGGCGGCAGCGACCGCGACCGCGCCGACGTGCTGTGGTGGGCGTACCCGCTGACCGGCTCCGGACCCGAGCGGCTCCTGGTGCTCGCCGCCGACGCCGCGCGCTACGGCGACGAGCGCGGCGGCCCCGGACCGACCGGGCGGGTCGCACCCGGCTTCGCCCTGCACACCGAGTTCGAGGACGCCGAGGAACTCGCCCGCGGGCTGCCCGAGATCCTGCCCAGCACGAGCGTCCACGAGGCCACCCGCATCGTCACGCAGGTCCTCGAACTCGGCTACCCCGTCCTGGAGTTCAGCCACCGCGCCCGCATCCCCGTCACGCCCGACTGGGGCGTACCCCGCCGCGCCCGGCAGGTAGTCCAGCGGCAGGCACCCGCATCGCAGACACCGGTGCGACGCGGCCCTGCGGCGCGGGACGACACGGCGTACGACCTCGAACACGCCGCCGTCCGCGAACGCCTGGAGTTCCTCAACGAGGTCAGCTCCAGCATCGGCTCGTCCCTCGACCTCGCCCGTACGATCGAGGAGGTCAGCGCGGCGGTCGTGCCCCGGTTCACCGATGTCGCCGGCACCTACCTGCGCGAACAGGTCATCGCGGGCGAGGGTTTCCCGGACGGGCCGCCGGACGGTACGACGCTGTGGCACCGCGTCGCCGTCGAGCACGTCGACGCGCCCGGCCGCTGGGACGATGTGATCCCCGTCGGCGAGGCCATGCCGTTCCCCGTGCACACCCCGTTCTTCCAGTGCATGACCAGCGGCGAACCCGTCCTCGTCCCGCGCATCAGCGAGGAGGCGGGCACGGCCATCGCCGCCCAGTTCGAGAAGCGGGACATCCGGCCGCTCATCAACGGGCGCTCCATGCTGGTCGTCCCGCTCAAGGCGCGCGACGTCGTCCTCGGCTTCATGATCCTGCTGCGCCACCCGGAGCGCGCCCCGTTCGACGACATGGACCGCGTCACCGGCGCCGAACTCGCGGCCCGCGCGGGCCTCGTCCTCGACAACGCCCGCATGTACACGTACCAGGAGAACGTCGCCGAGACCCTCCAGGACTCCATGCTGCCGCACGTCCCGGCGCGGCTCCCCGGCTGCGACACCGCCACCCGCTACCTGCCCGGCACGCTCCTCGGCCGGGTCGGCGGCGACTGGTTCGACACCGTCAAGCTGCCCGGCTCCCGCACCGCCCTCGTCGTCGGGGACGTCATGGGGCACGGCATCAACTCGGCCGCGATGATGGGGCAGTTGCGGACCGCCGTACAGACCATGGCCGGACTCGACGTGCCGCCCGCGCAGCTCCTGCGCAACCTCGACGACCTCGCCCAGCGGCTCGGCGAGCACTACCTCGCCACCTGCCTGTACGCCGTGTACGACCCGGTCGCCGGCGAACTGGCCCTCGCCAACGCCGGCCATGTGCCGCCCGTACTCGTCCGCGCCCGCGACGGCCGCAGCGAACTCCTCGACCTGCCGTCCGGCGCGCCCGTCGGCGTCGGCGGCGTGCCGTTCGAGACGGTCCGCGTCCGCGTCGAGCCCGGCGACCGGCTCGTCATGTGCACGGATGGGCTGGTGGAGATGCGTGGCGAGGACATCGGCGTCGGCCTCGCCACGCTGTGCGCGTCCGCCGCGCACCCGGCGGCCTCCATGGACGACGCCTGCGACACCGTCATCCGCGCCCTCGGCAGCCGCGGCGGCCGGAAGGACGACGTCGCGCTGCTCATGGCCCGGCTCAACGGCATCGCCGCCGAGGACGTCGCCCGCTGGCGCCTCGACCCCGAACCCGGCGCCGCGCGCCGCGCCCGCCGGCTCACCCGCGCCCGGCTCGCCGACTGGGGCCTGCACGACCTCGCCGACACGGCGGAGCTGCTGGTCAGCGAGGTCGTCACCAACGCCGTACGGCACGCGGGCAGTGGCCGGCCGGTGGAACTCCGGCTCGTACGGACCGACATCCTGCTCTGCGAGGTCACCGACGGCGGCCACACCCTGCCCACGCTGCGTGCCGCGGGGCCCGGCGACGAGGGCGGGCGCGGGCTGCGGGTCGTCGGCGCACTCGCCCGCGAGTGGGGCGCGAGCCGTTCGGCGGACGGCACATCCGTGTGGTTCGAACTGCCCCTGCCGAGGAAGACCAGAACCTGACGATCTTTCGGCCCGTGGGTTGGGGAGGCGGCAGGACATGACCGAGACGAACCGCTGCACCGAGACGAACCGCTACAGGGACGCCTGGGAGGGCTTCTGGCGGGAGGCGTCGCCGGAGCCGGGCGCCGTGTTCTGGGACGCGGACCCGGCACTGACGGCGGCGGTCCACCTGCCGCTGTTCACGCCGCACCTCACCGAGCCCGGGCTGCCGCTCGTGGACCTCGGGTGCGGCAACGGCACCCAGTCCGTGTTCCTCGCCGGCCGGCTGCCCGGCCCGGTGCTGGGCGTCGACGTGTCGGCGGCCGCGCTGGAGCGGGCGCGCGCCCAGGACGCCGCGGGCGCCGTGCGGTTCCGGGAGCTGGACGTGACGGACGGTCCGGCGGTGGCCGCGCTGAGCGGCGAACTGGGCGACGCCAACGTCTACATGCGGGGCGTCCTGCACCAGACCGCGCCGCAGGACCGTGACGTTCTCGCCGGCACGATCGCCACGCTGCTGGGGGAGCGTGGCCGGGCGTTCGTCGTGGAGCCCGCCGAGGCCGCCGGAAAGGCCCTGGGCGCCCTGGCCCAGGGACCGGGCGGCCCGCCGGCCAAGCTCCTGCCGGTGCTGAAGCACGGCATCACACCGGGAGCCGTGGCCGACGCGGCCGTACCGGGGCACTTCGAGGCCGCCGGGCTCGACGTCCTGGCCTCGGGTGAGGCACCGCTCGCCACGACCGAGCACACGCCGGACGGCACCCCCGTCGAGCTGCCGTCGCTGTGGCTCGTGGTGGGCTGCGCCCGACGTCGCGGCTGACGTCGCGCCCGAGGTCGCGGTCTCGGTGTCGCGCCCGACGTCGCGGCCGGTGTCGCGCCCGACGTCGCGGCCGGCGTACGGGCGGCGCGGTCAGCTCTCCTTGCCGCGCCCCGAGATCGCGTCGCGCACCCTGTCGACGAGCCCCGTGCC
This sequence comes from Streptomyces sp. TRM64462, assembly GCF_013362995.1. Classification (GTDB taxonomy): domain Bacteria; phylum Actinomycetota; class Actinomycetes; order Streptomycetales; family Streptomycetaceae; genus Streptomyces. The sequence continues at coordinate 9,806 of NZ_JABWDV010000373.1, forward strand.
CGGCGCGAGCAGCTTGTTGAGGGGCGGCCTGTCCGGGGCGGCCGGGTGCGGGCGGGTCGGCGCCGTCTTCTTGGCCGTCCGCACCTTGTCGCCGAGCCGGCTCAGCTCGTCGGGCGGACAGGACGCGCGCAGCCGCGGCATCAGATCGGCCTCCTCGTCGGCGACGTGCTCGCGGATCTGCGCCATCAACTGGACGATCAGCGCGTCGAACCGGGGGTCGCCCGCCTGGCAGCTCTCCAGGTCCTTCATCGTGCGCTCGGCGGCGCCGTGGTCCTCCAGTTCCTTGTCCGCGAGCGCGTCCCCGCCGGGAACGTGCTCGCGCACGGCCGGGTACAGGTACTCCTCCTCGGCGATCGAGTGGCGTACCAGCTCCATGGTCGCCTGATCGGCGAGAGTCTTGCGCCGGTCGTCGCCGGCGGGCAGCTCCTCGATGCGGGTGAACAGCTCTTCCACTTCCCTGTGATCGCTGATGAGCTCGCTGATCACGTCTCCGGCCTGGGGCATGGCTCCGCTCCTCTGTGGGGTGGCTCGGTTCTGTGGTGGTTCGGTGGATGCACAGGCCGGATACCACCGAAAGAGGGTGATATGCGTCATTCCCCTGCCGGGGCAGGCCGGGGTAGCGTGCGCGCAAGCGCATCGAACACACTGACGGACCGGTTGTGTACCCAGACCTCGCCCCGATCGTCGCGGCCACCACGCAGTGGCTCACCCGCGCCTACCCCGCAGGCGGAGGCGCCGTCGACCGCGCCCTCGCCGAGGCGCAGGCCCGGCAGGCCGTGAGCCTCGCGGCCGCCCTGCGCTACCCGACGGAGCTGGACGCCGCCCTTGTCGCCGTGACCGGCGCGGGCGGCGCCGACCGCCTGGACTGGATCACCGGCGCGGACAGCGCCGGCGACCCCGCGCCGTGGCGTACGTGGGTGGACGAGACGGTGGCGAGCTGGGCGGCGTGCCTGCTGGGCAGCCCGGAGCTGGCGGCCGCCGCGGTCGCCGCCGTACCGGACGGGGCGGAGTTCCGCCGGCTCCTCGTCCCCGGTGACCGCGACCACCGTGCCGCCGCCCTCCTGCGCCACCCGGACCTCCTGGCCCCGGTGGCCGGCCTCCACCGCGCGGAACTCCTCGCCCTGCTGTCCCTCACGGGCTCCGAGGACGCGACACCGGCGGCGTAAGGCCCCGGTCACCCTCCGGTCAGATCACCCTCCGGTCAGACAGCGACCGGCAGCAGCGTCGCGGCGATGCCCCGCGCGAGCTGCCCGACCCGGTCGGACGGAAGCCCCGCGATGTTGACGCGGCCCGCCGTGGTGCCGTAGACGGCGTGGTCGCGGCGCAGCGTGCGCATCTGCTCCGGCGTCAGCGGCAACCCGGCGAACATGCCCTTCTGGCGGGACAGCGGCTCCGCCCACGCACCGCAGCCCAGCGACTCCAGCGCCGCGACCAGGGCCGTCCGGTTGGCGGCGATACGGGAGCGCATCACGTCCAGCTCCGCGCGCCACGCCGCCCGCAGGGCCTCGTCCTCCAGGATCGTCGTCACGATCGCCGCGCCGTGCTCGGGCGGCATCGAGTACAGCGTCCTGGCCGCGTTCTGCAGGGCGGTCTCGACATGCCGCAGGGCCGCACGCGACGAGCCCAGCACGATCGCGCAGCCCGTACGGTCCGCGTACAGGCCGAAGTTCTTCGAGCAGCTCACCGCGATCAGCACCTCGGGCAGCCGCTCCGCCAGCATCCGCGTCGCCCACAGGTCGTCCTCCAGGCCGTCGCCGAGGCCGTGGTACGCCAGGTCCACGAACGGCACCCAGCCCGCGCCGGACGCCAGGTCCGCCAGCGCCTCCCACACCTCGCGCGTCGGGTCGACGCCCGTCGGGTTGTGGCAGCAGCCCTGGAGCAGCACGACGTCGTCGCGGCCCGCGCCGCGCAGATCGTCCAGCAGGCCCTGCGGTTCGGTCCAGCGGTACGTACGGACCGCGAGGCCCGCCGCCTCCAGGATCGGGCGGTGGTTGACGTACGCCGGGTCGCTGATCCACACCGTCGTACCCGGCCGCGTCTGCCGCACCAGGTCCGCGAGGAGCCGCAGCGCGCCCGTGCCGGCCACGGTCTGCACCGCGGTGGCCCGCGCCGTGAGCGTCCCGTCACCGAGGACGGTCGTCAGCATGGCGCGGTTGAAGGCCACGTTGCCGGACAGGCCCCGGTACTCCTTCGACGCGGAACGCTCCGCCAGGCGTATCTCCGCGTCCCGCACGGCCCGCATCACCGGCGTCACGCCCGTGTGGTCCCGGTACACGCCGAGCACCAGGTTCAGCCGCTCCGGGCGCGGGTCGGCGCCGAACTCGGCGGTCAGGTCCCACAGCGGGTCGACCGGCGGGGGAGGCAGCAGTTCAAGCATGAGAGGAGACCTCCTGAGGGGGCAGGGAACGGGGACGGCGGTTCGCCAGGACCACGCCCGCCGTGATGAGAGGAACGCCGACGACGACCGCGGCCGTCGGCCGCTCGCCCAGCAGCGGGATCGCCAGCAGCACCACCGCCACCGGGCTCAGGCTGCCGATCACGGAGCTGCGCTCGGCGCCGAGACGCCGGATCGCGAACGCGTACAGGAGCCCGGCGCACAGCCCCACGCCCAGCCCCTGCACCACCAGGAACAGGGCGATGTCGTCCGCCGCCGCGTTCGCCAGACCGCTCGGCAGGGCGCCCACCGCCACCAGCAGCGCGACGAGCGCGAACGACGGCACGCACAGCAGCCCGATCGACCCCACCGGGTCGAGGTCCACCTCACGCAGCCCCACCGTGTACAGCGCCCACAGCCCGCTCGCGACCAGCAGCGTCCCCGAGCCCAGCATCACGTCGCGGTCGAACGGCACCGCGTACCGCGACACCAGCGCCACGACACCCACCGCGATCAGCGCGAGCCCGGCCCCCTGCGTCCCGCGCGGCAGCCCGCGCCCCCGCGCCACCATCAGCGCCGACACGAACAGCGGCACCATGCCCGGCACGATCGCCCCGACGAACGCCGCCGACGTCAGCGAACCGCCGAACATCGCCGCCAGGAAGAACGGCACCCCCGCCCCGCACACGATCTTCGCGGCGGGCCCCGGCCGCACGGCGGCCAGCGCGCGCCGCCGCCGCCACAGCGCGGGCGCCAGCACCACCAGCGGCACACCGAACCGCAGCAGTGCCGCGTCGGCGGGCAGCAGCGTCGACGCGCTCAGCGCCCGGGCGCTCAGCGCGAACGCCGCCCAGACCGACACGGTCAGCAGGAGCGCCGCCAGGCCCACCGCCTGCGGGGACATACGCAGCCCACGGCTCGGCGCGGGCGCCACCCCCGCGATGTTCGTCGCGACCAAGAAGTCCCTCCACAGCCCACAGAACGGATATCCGCAGCTCCCGCCCCGGCGAGGCAACGCTAGGGCTTCCGCCGCGGCAGCCGATTGCTAGTTCTGCCTCTCGGACCTATGTTTGGGGCAGAATCTGCCAAGAACCGGCCGGGAGGCCCCGTGGACGACACCGATCTGCAGATCATCCGCGAGCTGCAGGCCGACGGACGGCTCTCCAACCAGGACCTCGCCGACCGCGTCCGGCTGTCCCCCTCACCCTGTCTGCGCCGCGTCCGCCGCCTGGAGGAGTCCGGCCTCATCCGCGGCTACACGGCGATGGTCGACCAGGTCGCCTTCGGCCTGCCGATCACCGTGTTCGTCCGCATCCGCCTGGAACGGCACACGGCGGACGCCGTCGCCGTGTTCGAGGAGCACGTCGGTCTCATCGAGCACATCCAGGACTGCTACCTGATGGCAGGAAGCAGCGACTACCTGCTGCGCGTCGTCATCGAGAGCCTGGAGGCGTACGAGCACCTCGTCCGCCACCGCGTCCACGCCATCCCCGGCATCGCGTCCATCGAGTCGAGCTTCGCGTTCGGCAGCGTCAAGCAGTCCCGTACGTATCCGGCCCCTCGCCAGGCCCCGCCCCGCTGACGGGTCCGCACCTGGTCCGGGTCACCGCCGCCGCGTAACTTGTGGGCATGAAGATCCTCATCAGCGCCGACATGGAGGGCGCCACCGGGGTCACCTGGCCCGCCGACGTGCTGCCCGGCACCCCCCAGTGGGAGCGCTGCCGGACCATGTTCACCTCCGACGTCAACGCGGCCGTCCTCGGCTTCCTCGACGGCGGCGCCGACGAGGTCCTCATCAACGAGGCCCACTGGTCGATGCGCAACCTGCTCCTGGAACGGCTCGACGAGCGCGCCCAGATGCTCACCGGCAAGCACAAGTCGCTGTCCATGGTCGAAGGCGTCCAGCACGGAGACGTCGACGGCATCGCCTTCGTCGGCTACCACACGGGCGCCGGCACCGAAGGCGTCCTCGCGCACACCTATCTCGCCAACTCCATCACCGGCGTCTGGCTCAACGGCGTCCGCGCCAGCGAAGGCCTGCTCAACGCGCATGTCGTCGCCGAGTACGGCGTTCCCGTCATCCTCGTGACCGGTGACGACCTGACATGCCGGGACGCCGACGGATACGCTCCCGAAGCGCGTAAGGTCGCCGTGAAGGACTACGTGTCGCGGTACGCCGCGGTGTGCCGTACGCCCGCGCGCACGGCCGCCGACATCCGTGCCGCGGCCATGGACGCGACGCGTCTCGCCGTACGGAACGAACCGGTGCGCGGCGGGCCGTTCACCGTGGAGCTGGAGTTCGACGCCGAGCACCTCGCCGCGGCCGCCACCGTCGTCCCCGGCACGGCGGTCAGCGGCGAGCGGCGGGTCGCGTACACCAGCGGCACGATGTACGACGCCATCCGCACCTTCAAGGCGGTCACCACGATCGTCTCGGCCGCAGTGGAGGAGCAGTATGGCTGACCAGACCGCGCAGGACCAGACCGCGCACGACCCGGCCTGCCAGGATCCGACGGCGGAGGCGCTGGACGAGGCCGTGGCGTTCACGTCCGACCTCATCCGGATCGACACCACCAACCGCGGCGGCGGCGACTGTCGCGAGCGGCCCGCCGCCGAGTACGTCGCCGAACGCCTCGCCGCCGCCGGCCTCGACCCCGTCCTGCTGGAGCGCACCCCCGGCCGCACCAACGTCGTCGCGCGTATCGAGGGCACCGACCCGTCGGCCGACGCGCTCCTCGTCCACGGCCACCTCGACGTCGTACCGGCCGAGCCGGCCGACTGGACCGTGCACCCGTTCTCCGGCGAGGTCCGCGACGGGGTGGTGTGGGGCCGCGGCGCCGTCGACATGAAGAACATGGACGCGATGGTCCTCGCCGTCGTCCGCGACTGGGCCCGCCGCGGCATCCGGCCGCGCCGCGACATCGTCCTCGCGTACACCGCCGACGAGGAGGCCAGCGCGATCGACGGCGCCGGCTTCCTCGCGGACCGGCACGCGAACCTCTTCGAAGGCTGTACGGAAGGCATCAGCGAGTCCGGCGCCTACACCTTCCACGCCGGGCCGCGCATGGCCGTCTACCCCATCGGCGCCGGCGAGCGCGGCACGGCCTGGCTGCGGCTCACCGCCCAAGGCCGTGCCGGCCACGGCTCCAAGGTCAACCGGGACAACGCCGTCAGCCGGGTCGCCGCCGCCGTCGCCCGCATCGGCGAGCACCAGTGGCCCATCCGGCTCACCCCCACCGTCCGCGCCGCACTCACCGAACTCGCCGCCCTGCACGGCCTCGACACCATCGACAGCCTCGACCCGGACGCCCCCGGCTTCGACCCCGACGCGCTCATCGGCAAGCTCGGCCCCGCCGCCGCCCTCGTCGAGTCGACCCTCCGCAACAGCGCCAACCCGACGATGCTCCAGGCCGGTTACAAGGTCAACGTCATCCCCGGCCTCGCCACCGCCCACATCGACGGGCGGATCGTCCCCGGCGGCGACGACGAGTTCGTCACGACTCTCGACGACCTCACCGGGCCCGACGTCGACTGGGAGTTCGAGCACCGCGAGCCCGCGCTCCAGGCCCCCGTCGACTCACCCACCTTCGCCAAGCTGCGCGCGGCCATCGAACGGTTCGAACCCGACGCGCACGTCGTGCCGTTCTGCATGTCCGGCGGCACCGACGCCAAGCAGTTCTCCCGCCTCGGCATCGTCGGATACGGTTTCACCCCGCTGAAGCTGCCCCCGGGCTTCGACTACCCGGCGCTGTTCCACGGTGTCGACGAGCGCGTCCCGGTCGAGGCGCTGCACTTCGGCGTCCGCGTCCTCGACCACTACCTGCAGTCCGCATAACCCGAGGGGGAGTCTCCATGGTGCCCACGGGGGCCTACGGAACCTGGCCGTCACCGATCGACGCGCGGCTCGCCGCGGCCCACGACGGCCGTCCCGAATACGTGGGGACGGTCGGCGACGAGGTGTGGTGGACCGCGCCCCGGCCCGCCGAAGGCGGCCGCCGCACCCTCGTGCGCCGCCGCACCGACGGCACCGAGCAGCCGGTGCTGCCCGCCCCGTGGAACGTCCGCAGCCGCGTCATCGAGTACGGCGGACGCCCCTGGGCCGGTGCCGCCCGCCCCGGCGGCACCGGCGGGCCCCTCGTCGTGTTCAGCCACTTCCCCGACCAGCGGCTGTACGCGTACGCGCCCGACGGCGACACCCCGCCCCGCCCCCTCACCCCCGCCTCGTCGGACGGTCCCTCCGGCGACCCGCGGCTGCGCTGGGCCGACCCCGTGATCCACCCGGACCACGACGAGGTGTGGTGCGTCCTGGAGGAGCACACCGGCGACGGCCCCGGCGACGTACGCCGCGTCATCGCCGCCGTACCCCTCGACGGGTCCGCCGCCGACGACCGCTCCGCCGTACGGGAACTCACCGACGACCGGCACCGGTTCGTCACCGGGCCGCGCCTGTCGCCCGACGGGCGGCACGCCGCCTGGCTCGCCTGGGACCACCCGCTCATGCCCTGGGACGGCACGCTCGTGATGAAGGGCCGGGTCACCGATGACGGGCCGTTCACGGGCGTCGGCCCGGTCGCCGGGGACGTCGACGAATCCGTCTGCCAGGTGGAGTGGGGCGCCGACGGATCCCTGCTGTACGCATCCGACCGCGGCGGCTGGTGGGAGCTCCACCGGATCCCGCCCGGCGGCACCACCGCGACCCCGCTGTGCCCGGGGCGCGAGGAGGAGTTCGGCGGGCCGCTGTGGAAGATCGGCCTGAGCTGGTTCAAGCCACTCGACAGCGGGCTCGTCGCCGTCGTCCACGGCCGGGGCACCACCGCGCTCGGCATCCTCGACCCCGAGACCGGCGAACTCGTCGACGCCGCGGGCCCCTGGACCGCCTGGGAGCCCACGCTCGCCGTCCACGGCAGCCGCGTCACCGGCGTCGCCGCCAGCCCGCGCAGCGCGTACGAGGTGGTGGAGCTCGACACCGGCACCGGCCGCGCCCGCGTCGTCGGCTCCCCCCACCAGGACCCGGTCGACCCCGCGTACTACCCGGAACCCCAGATCCGCACCTTCACCGGGCCCGGCAGCCGCGAGATCCACGCCCACATCTACCCGCCGCACAACCCCGACCGGGTCGCCCCCGACGACGCGCTCCCGCCGTACGTGGTGTGGGCGCACGGCGGCCCCACCAGCCACGCGCCGCTCGTCCTCGACCTGGAGATCGCCTACTTCACGTCACGCGGCATCGGCGTCGCCGAGGTCAACTACGGCGGCTCCACCGGCTACGGCCGCGCCTACCGCGAGCAGTTGCGCGAACAGTGGGGCGTCGTCGACGTCGAGGACTGCGCCGCCGTCGCCGAGGCGCTCGCCTCCGAAGGCACCGCCGACCCGGCCAGGCTCGCCATCCGCGGCGGCAGCGCCGGCGGCTGGACCACCGCCGCGTCCCTCGCCGGCACCGGCGTCTACGCCTGCGGCACCATCAAGTACCCCATCCTCGACCTGGGCGGCTGGGCCACCGGCGGGACCCACGACTTCGAGTCCCGCTACCTGGAATCCCTCATCGGCCCGCTCGCCGAGGTGCCGGGCCGCTACCGCGACCGCTCGCCGCTCACCCACGTCGACCGGATCACCACACCGTTCCTGCTGCTCCAGGGTCTGGACGACGTGATCTGCCCGCCCGTGCAGTGCGAACGCTTCCTCACGGCCATGGCCGGGCGCGGCATCCCGCACGCCTACATCGCGTTCGAGGGCGAGGGGCACGGCTTCCGCCGCGCCGAGACCCTCGTCCGCGCCCTGGAGGCCGAACTGGCCCTGTACGTCCAGACCTTCGGGATCGCACGGGCGGACGTGCCGCCGCTGGAGCTGAAGAAGTGACCCGTACGGAACGCGAGGCCGTTCAGCCGCTGGAGCCGCTGGAGCCGCTGGAGCCGCTGGAGCCGCTGGAGCCGCTGGAGCCGCTGGAGCGCCTTCAGTCCGTGGAGCGCCCTGAGTCCGTGCAGCCGCTGGAGCGCCTTCAGCCCCTGGAGCCCCTGGAATCCCGGGAGCCCCTGACGCCGCTGACCCGGCCGGCGCGGCTGCGCCCCGGCGCGCGCGTCGCCGTCGCCGCACCGAGCGGGCCCGTGCCCGAGGAGCAGCTGCGGACCGGGCTCGACATCCTGCGCGGCTGGGACCTCGACCCCGTGGCCACGCCGCACGCCCTGGACCGGCACCCCGCCTTCCGCTACCTGGCGGGCACGGACGAGGACCGCGCCCGGGACCTCCAGGCCGCCTGGTGCGACCCGGACGTGTCCGCGGTGATCGCCGCACGCGGCGGGTACGGCGCCCAGCGCGTCGTCGACCACCTGGACTGGGACGCGATGCGGGCCGCCGGGCCCAAGGTGTTCGTCGGCTTCAGCGACGCCACCGCCCTGCACGAGGCGTTCGCGCGGCGCCTGGGCCTCGCGACCCTGCACGGCCCGATGACGGGAGCCGTCGCCTTCGTCAAGGACGCCGGCACACAGGAGGCGCTGCGGGCCACGCTGATGGACCCCGGGTCCGCCCTGGTGCTGGGCCGCGACACGGCCCGCCCTCTGGTGCCGGGCCGCGCGCGGGGCGTCACCGCCGGGGGCTGCCTGTCGCTGCTGACGGCGGGCCTCGGCACCCCGGACGCCCGTACGTCGCTGCGCGGGGCGCTGCTCCTGCTGGAGGACGTGGGGGAGGAGCCGTACCGCATCGACCGGATGCTGACCCAACTCCTGCGCGCGGGCGTGCTGGACGGTGTCGCCGGCGTCGCCCTCGGCTCCTGGGAGGGCTGCGGCCCCTACGAGGCGGTGCGCGAGGTGCTGCGGGACCGCCTGGGCGGCCTCGGCGTCCCGGTCGTCGAGAACCTCGGCTTCGGCCACGTGACGCCGGCCCTCACCGTCCCGCTCGGCGTCCCGGCGGTCCTGGACGCGGACGCCGGGACGCTGACGCTGGAGGAACCGGCGCTGCGGTGACGCCCGGTCAGGCGTTGTCTGCCCGGAGCGCGGCGTACCCCGGGCGTACGACCTCGTCGATGATGCGGCGGCGCTCCGGGAGCGGCAGGAACGCCGACTCCACGGCGGCGACCGTGAACTCCTCGAAGACCTCAGGGCCGTAGCCGAAGGCGTCCGCCATGTGCTGGAACTCCTCGCTCATGGTGGTGCCGGAGACCAGCCGGTTGTCCGTGTTGAGGGTGATGCGGAAGCCGAGCCGGCGCAGCTCGTCGATCGGGTGCGATGCGTAGTCCTTCGCGGCGCCCGTCTGGAGGTTGGAGGTCGGGCAGACCTCCAGGGCGATGCGGTTGTCGCGGACGTACGCGGCGAGGTGGCCCAGCGTGCCGTCCTCGGCGATGTCGTCGGTGATGCGCACACCGTGGCCGATGCGCTCGGCACCGCACACCTGCACGGCCTCGTGGATCGACTCGGCGCCGACGGCCTCGCCCGCGTGGATCGTGAAGTGGCAGTTGTGCCGCTTCAGGTGCTGGAAGGCGGGGAGGTGGCGGGCCGGCGGGTTGCCGATCTCGCCGCCCGCGATGTCGAAGCCGGCCACGCCGCGCTCGCGGTGGGCCACGGTCAGCTCCGCGATCTCCAGGGAGCGGTCGGTGTGCCGCATGCCGGTGAGCAGCGTGCCGACGGTGATCCGCCCGCCGGTGCGCCGCTCGCCCTCGCGGAAGCCCTCGTTGACGGCGTCGACGACCTCGTCCAGGGTCAGCCCGGCCGCCAGGTGCTGCTCGGGGGCGTACCGCACCTCGGCGTAGACGACACCGTCCGCCGCCAGGTCCTCGGCGCACTCGGCGGCGACCCGGAACAGCGCCTCGCGGGTCTGCATGACCGCGCAGGTGTGCGCGAACGTCTCCAGGTACCGCTCCAGCGACCCGGAGTCCGCGGCGTCGCGGAACCACACGGCGAGCGCCGCCGGGTCCTCGGTCGGCAGGGCGGTGTACCCGCAGGCACGGGCCAGCTCGATGATCGTGGCGGGCCGCAGGCCGCCGTCGAGGTGGTCGTGGAGGACGGCCTTGGGGGCCCGGCGTATCCAGTCGGCGACGGGGAGCGACGAAGCGAGGTTGTCAGACAAGTGCATGCCGGGAGTGTAGGGCACACGCGGGGCGGGTGCCGCCTGGGCCGTGTCCGGCGAATCCGGGGCTCTGTCCCCGAACCCCCGCTGCCCCGAGGTGCGCTTCGGGGGCTGGGGGCGGAGCCCCGGTCAGTTCGACTGCAGCAGCGGCAGCGCCGGAGCCCCCGTGGGCAGCATGTGCTTGGCCGCCAGGACCGGGGTGTCCCCGATGCGGATCACCTGGGTGACCAGGACCGCAGGCGTGTCCGCCGGGCGCCCGAGCTGTTCGCCCCGGCGCTGGCCCAGGAGTGTCGCCGTCACGGTGCTGTGGCCGGCCAGCGGGACGCCGCGCGACGCGCCGGTCAGGACGGCCAGCATCGACGTACGGTCCGGGGCCGCCGCGTCCCGCAGGGCGGTCGCGAAGGCGGTGTGCACGCGGGCCAGTACGTCGTCGGGCGCCGCCCACTCCTGGCTCAGCGCCCCGGCCGTGCCCTCCGCCACCAGCAGCGACTCCCAGAACCGCAGCTCGGCCCTGGCCGGCGCGAGGAGGTGCTGAGTGGTGAAGTCGGTCGGCTCCTCCACGGTGCGCAGCAGCGCCCGTACGCGGACGGGCGCGCCCGTGCCCAGCAGGTCCTCCAGCGGCTGCACGTGCTCGAAGCCCCGCCGCGGCGGGCTGTCGTTGACCGTGCGGCCGACCCCGCGCCGTACCGACAGGAGCCCGTCCTCCTGGAGCAGCAGCAGCGCCTCCCGCAGGGCGGGCCGGCTCACGCCCAGTTCGGCGGCGAGCCGGGGCTCGGACGGCAGGGTGGAGCCCGGCGGGTAGACGCCGGCGTGGATGGCGTCCGCGATCCGCTCGTACAGCACCACGACCGGGCGCCGCCGCTCTGCGCTGACCACCGCTGCTCCTCCTCGCCTCACTTGTCAGCAGGTCAAGCGGCACGCTACCCGAGTGTGAGCCATTCGGGAGCGGCAGCTCTTGACGTTTTACGCGCGTAGATCAGAAGGTGTCCTGGTGGCACTTGTCTGACAAGGTGAGATGCCGTCGCACACGCTCGAAATGACATCCCAGGCAAAGGGGCCGACATGTCAACCACGCTCGGCCGGACGCGTTCCGGAGCCGAATCCGACCTCGCGGGGCGGGGCCCCATGCTCTTCGCGATGGTCCTTGCCGTCCTCGGCTACCAGATCAACGCGACGATGCTGAGCCCCGCGCTGCCCGACGTCATCGAGCGCCTCGGCACCACCACGGCCGCCGCCGGGCTCTCCCAGACGCTGTTCTTCCTCATGGCCGCCATCGGCCAGGTCACGCTGGCCCGCCTCAGCGACCAGCGCGGCCGCAAGCCGATGATGCTGCTCTGCGCGGTCGTCCTCATCGTCGGCAACGTGCTGTGCGTCTTCGCCCCGAACATCGAGGTCTTCATCGCCGGCCGCGTCCTCCAGGGCGTGTCCGCCGCGATGTTCACGCTCGCCTTCCTCACCCTGAACCAGCTGCTCACACCGGCCGGCTTCGGCAAGGCCGCGGGCATCATCACCGCCGTCAACGGCGGTCTGGCCGGTGTCGACGCCATCGCGGGCGGCCACATCGCCGACACCATCGGGTTCCGCGGCATCTTCGTCTGCTCCACGCTCATCGCCGTCGCCGGCCTCATCGGCGTCCGCCGGTACGTCCCCGACGTGCCGCCCACCACCGAGCCCGGCGCCCGGTTCGACGCGCGCGGCATCACCGCCCTCGCCCTCGGCCTCACCGGCATCCTCGTCGGCCTCGCCCAGGGCGCCGCCTGGGGCTGGACCTCCGCGCTCACGCTGGGCTTCCTCCTCGGCGGCCTCGCCTCGCTGGCGTTCTTCGTCGTGTCGCAGAAGAGCGCCCCGAACCCGGTCATCGACCTCGACGTGCTGGCCTCGCGCCGCGCCTGGCCGCTGCTCATCACCACGATCTGCACGCTCGGCGGCGCGTTCGGCGCCATCGCCCTGACCATCCCGCTGTTCTCGCAGGACGCCCGGGTCGGCCTCGGACTGTCGGCGGTGACCGCCGCGGTCCTGTTCCTCACCCCGATCCAGCTCATCGGTGTGATCTCGGCGCCGCTCACCGGCCGCCTCGGCCCCAAGGTCGGCTGGCGGAGGATCGTCGTCACCGGTGCGATCGCCAACTTCGCGATCTTCCTGGTCGCCACGCTGTTCCTGCACAGCGAGTGGATCCTCGTCGCCGCCCTCGCCGCGCTCGGTGTCACGTACGGCGGTTTCATGCTCACCGGCCTCAACGGCCTCGCCGTCACCACCGCGCCCAAGGACAAGCCCGGCTCGCTCTCCGGACTCAACGGCGCCTGCTTCGGCATCGGCGCGTCCCTCGGCATCGCCCTCGCCTCCGCGATGATCACCGCGGGCAGCGACGCCCAGGGCGTCACCGAGGCCGGCTACCGGAACGCCATGTACACCGCGCTCGCGCTCCTCGGCATCGGCGTGATCACCGCCCTGCTCATCCAGCGCCCGCAGCAGGAGCAGGAGGCGGACGCCGCCGCCGACGAGGACCGGCCGCTGATCGTCACCCACCACTGAGACCGGCCGGGCCCGCTTCTAGGCTGGCCGTATGGACGATCACCGCGGCACGCCCCCCGCCTACCTCGCCGAAGGCAGGCGGGTGGGTGTGCGGCCGTTCCGGTACGAGGACGCCGACGAGTTCACCGCCCGCGCCCGCGAGAGCCGGGGCCTCCACCGGCCCTGGCTCTTCCCGCCCGACACCGCCGACGCGTACGCCGGCTACGCCCGGGCCCTCATCGAGGCCCCGGACCGCGCCGGCTACCTCGTCTGCGCCCGCGAAAGCGGCGCCGTGGCCGGGTTCGTCAACATCAACAACATCGTGCGCGGCTCCTTCCTGAGCGGGGCGCTCGGATACGGCGCGTTCGCGCACGCCGCGGGCCGCGGTCTGATGAGCGAGGCCCTGGAACTCGTCCTGAGCCACGCCTTCGGGCCCCTCGGACTGCATCGCCTCGAAGCCAACATCCAGCCCGGCAACGCCGCTTCCCTCGCGCTCGTGCGCCGCGCCGGATTCCGCAAGGAGGGCTTCTCCCCGGCGATGCTCTTCATCGACGGGGCCTGGCGCGACCACGAACGCTGGGCGATCACGGCCGAGATGCTGCCACCACCGCCGGGGAGCACCGCCGCGCGGCGGTAGCCGTACGTGCGTACGGTGCGTATGGTGCGTACGGCTCAGCCGTGGCGGCGGTCCACGTACTCGAACACCGACCCGTCCGGGTGGACCGCGATCAGGTTCCGCCCCGCGGGCGTCGCCACCGGCCCCGCGAGCACCTGCGCCCCGACCTCCGTCAGCGTCGCGTGCGCGGCGTCCACGTCCTCCACCGCGATCGTCGCCGCCACCTTGCGCAGCACCGCCAGCTCCGCCTCGGGGCCGCTCATCAGCAGGAAACAGCCGACGGCGGCGGCGTGGACGCCGCCGCGCTCGAACCGCAGTGCCCTGCTGCCGGTGAGCCGCTCGTAGAAGGTCACCGAGGTGTCCAGGTCGTCGACGCAGATGCGCAGTGTGGTGCCGAGGATCTCCATGTAGGGCAAGGGTAGTTGCGGAACGTCACACCCGGCAGAGGATCTCGCCGTGCGGGACCAGGAACCATCCGTCCTCGTCCGCGCCCCACTCCCGCCAGCCGGCGGCGATCGCCGCCAGGCGCTCCGGCGTCGTGTGCCCGCCCTCCACCGCCAGGCGCGCGTACACGGAGTCCGTCGTCCGGTCCGCCCACAGGCCGCTCCACCACGCCCGCTCCTCCGGTGTGGCGAAACACCACACACCGGCGCTCGGCGTGATGTCCGTGAACCCCGCCTGCCGCGCCCACGACAGCAGCCGCCGTCCGGCGTCCGGCTCACCGCCGTTGGCCCGCGCGACCCGGCGGTACAGCCGCTGCCAGTCGTCCAGCGCCGGGATCGCGGGGAACCACGAGAACGCCGCGTAATCGCTGTCCCGTACCGCGACCACACCGCCGGGGCGGCACACCCGTCGCATCTCGCGCAGCGCCCGCACCGGGTCACCCACGTGCTGGAGCACCTGGTGGGCGTGGACCACATGGAACGAGTCATCCGCGTACGCCAGGGCATGGATGTCCGCCACAGCGAACTCCACGTTGTCCAGGGCGCGTCCGGCCGCCGCGTCCCGCGCCTGTGCCAGGACGCCCTCCGCCGCGTCCACCGCCGTGACGTGTCCCGGCGCGACCAGGGCGGCCAGGTCGGCGGTGATCGTGCCCGGGCCGCAGCCCACGTCCAGCACGTCGAGCCCCGGGCGCAGCTCGCCCAGCAGATACGCCGCCGAGTTCGCGGCCGTACGCCAGCGGTGCGAGCGCAGCACCGACTCGTGGTGGCCATGGGTGTAGACAGCGTCTGTCATCGCCGTACTCCGTCTCATTCGGGGACCGGGCAGGGCAGCAACGGTACGCCGTCGTGTTGAATAGCGAGACGCGTTTCTCGCCATGTGGACATCGGGGGTGGTGTTACGGGCGGGGAGGCCCGGGTACCCGCCGCCGCATGGACACGAAGACCCCGCGGTCCCGGCCGTCGGTACGGGCGACGGCCGCGGCGCTGGGCTGCGCGCTGCTGGCCGCGCTGCTCGCGGTGGTACGGCGACGGGCCACCCGTACGACCGAACAGCCGTACCGCATCCCCGAGCACACCGGCCCGGGCCCCGTCCCCGTCCCGGGCGCCGAACCCGCCCACATGGAGCACGCCCGCACGGAGGCCGGCCACGTGGAGCCCGGCCGCCCGGAAGCCGAGCCCGGAGCGGAAGCGCAGCCGGCGCCCGCCACCCCGCCCGAGCCGCCCGCCCCCGCCCCCGCGACCCCGCCGGAGCCCCCCGCCGACCCGGAGGCCCCGCACCACCGCGCCTGAGCCGACCGCGCATCCGGCGCCCAGCACCCCACGCCCACCCGCACGCACGCCGCCCCACCCGCTGGAGGCCCTGTGACCACCCCGCCGCGACGACCGCCGCGCGTCCTGATCGTCGGAGCCGGCTTCGCCGGCTACCAGGCGGCCCGCGCACTCGACCGCAGCCTGCGCGGCCGCGCCGAGACCGTCCTGCTCAACCCCACCGACTACTTCCTCTATCTGCCGCTGCTCCCGCAGGTCGCCGCCGGCATCCTCGAACCCCGCCGCGTGACCGTGTCCCTGCCCGGCACCCTCCGCCACGTACGGCTGGTGCTCGGCCAGGCCGACCGCATCGACCTTGACGGCCGCGGCGTCCACTTCACGGACCCGGAGGGCAGGCCGGGCGAGATCCGCTACGACCGGCTGCTCGTCGCCGTCGGCAGCGTCAGCAAACTCCTCCCGATCCCCGGTGTCGCCGAGCACGCCACCGGCTTCCGGGGCCTGCCCGAGGCGCTCTACCTGCGCGACCACATCACCCGCCAGACCGAGCTCGCCGCCACCGAGACCGACCCGGCCGCGGTGGCCGCCCGCTGCACGTTCGTGGTCGTCGGCGCCGGCTACACCGGCACCGAGGTCGCCGCCCACGGCAAGATGTTCACCGACGCGCTCGCCCGCAAGCAGCCCGGACCCGCCGGCCGGCTCACGCCCCGCTGGCTGCTCGTCGACGTCGCCCCGCGCGTCCTGCCCGGCCTCGGCGAACGGCTCGCCGCCACCGCCGACCGCATCCTGCGCGACCGCGGCGTGGAGATCCGCACCGGCACCTCCGTACAGGAGTCGACATCCGAGGGCGTACGGCTCGACGACGGCGACTTCATCCCCACCAGGTCCCTGATCTGGTGCGTCGGTGTCCGCCCCGACCCGCTCGTCGCCGAACTCGGCCTGCCCGTCGAGAAGGGCAGGCTCGTCGTCACCCCCGAACTCACCGTGCCCGGCCACCCGGAGGTCTTCGCGTGCGGCGACGCCGCCGCCGTCCCCGACCTCACGCGCCCCGGCGAACTGACGCCCATGACCGCCCAGCACGCCTCCCGGCAGGGCCGGACCGCCGCCCGCAACATCGCCGCCTCTCTCGGCCACGGCACCCCCGCCCCGTACCGCCACGGCGACCTCGGCTTCGCTGTCGACCTCGGCGGCGTCAAGGCGGCCGCCAACCCGCTCGGCCTCCCGCTGTCCGGCCCCCTCGCCGGTGCCGTCACCCGCGGCTACCACCTGGCCGCGATGCCCGGCAACCGGGTCCGGGTCGCCGCCGACTGGCTCCTCGACGCCGCCCTGCCCCGGCAGGCCGTCCAGCTCGGCCTGGTCCGCTCCTGGCAGGTCCCCCTCGACACCGGTGCGCCCGAACTCGTCCACGCCCCGGGCCGCCCCGGCCCTGAAGGCTCCGCAGGTAAGGAGTGAGCGACGCCATGCAGTACGAGGAACTCGCCGACCTCGGCCAGCAGTTGAGGGCCGACGCGGTACGCGCCGCCGACGCGGCGGGCTCGGGCCACCCGACGTCCGCCATGTCGGCCGCCGACCTCGCCGCCGTCCTCCTCGCCCACCACCTGCGCTACGACTTCGACCACCCCGACCACCCCGGCAACGACCGGTTCGTGCTCTCCAAGGGCCACGCCTCCCCGCTCCTCTACGCCCTGTACCGCGCCGCCGGCGCCATCGACGAGGACGAACTGCTCGGCTACCGCACCCTCGGCAGCCGCCTCGAAGGGCACCCCACACCGCGGCTCCCCTGGGTGGACGTCGCCACCGGCTCCCTCGGCCAGGGCCTGCCCGTCGCCGTCGGCATGGCCCTCGCCGGACAGCGCCTCGACCGCCTCCCGTACCGCGTGTACGTGCTGTCGGGCGACAGCGAGATGGCGGAGGGCTCCGTGTGGGAGGCCGTGGAGCACGCCGCGTACAACCACCTCGACAACCTCACCCTCATCGTGGACGTCAACCGGCTCGGCCAGCGCGGGCCGACGCGGCACGAGCACGACCTCGACGCGTACGCGCGCCGCCTGCACGCCTTCGGCTGGCACGTCGTCGAGGTCGACGGCCACGACGTGCAGGCCGTCGACGCCGCCTACGCCGAGGCCCGCTCCACCACCCGGCAGCCCACCGCGATCCTCGCCCGCACCCGCAAGGGCCGCGGTGTCGAGGCCGTCGAGGACCGCGAGGGCCGGCACGGCAAGCCCCTGCCGGACGCCGGCGCCGCGATCGCCGAGCTGGGCGGCGTACGCCACACCCGGGTCGCCGTCCAGTCGCCGCCCGAGGGCAAGGTGCTGCCCGCCGTCGAGGACACCGCGCCCGAACTGCCCCGCTACGACGTCGGGGACAGCGTCGCCACCCGCACCGCGTACGGCCACGCGCTCGAAGCGGTCGGCTCCGCGCGCGGCCGGGTCGTCGCGCTCGACGCGGAGGTCAGCGACTCCACGCGCGCGGAGTTCTTCGCGAAGGCCCACCCCGACCGGTTCTTCGAGTGCTACATCGCGGAACAGCAGATGGTCGCCGCCGCCGTCGGCCTGGCCGCGCGCGGCTACGTGCCGTACGCGTCGTCGTTCGCGGCGTTCCTCACCCGCGCCCACGACTTCGTGCGGATGGCCGCCGTGGGCCGCGCCGGCGTCAACCTGGTCGGCTCGCACGCGGGCGTCTCCATCGGGCAGGACGGGCCGTCCCAGATGGGCCTGGAGGACCTGAGCCTGTTCCGCGCCGTGCACGGCAGCACCGTCCTGTACCCGTGCGACGCCAACCAGACCGCCCGCCTGGTCGCCGCCATGGCGGACCTCGACGGCATCCGCTACCTGCGCACCACGCGCGGCGACACGCCCGTCGTCTACGGGCCCGACGAGGAGTTCCCGGTCGGCGGCAGCAAGGTGCTGCGCCACCACGACCACGACAAGGCCACCGTCGTCGCGGCGGGCGTCACCGTCCACGAGGCGCTCAAGGCGGCCGACCTGCTGGACGCGGACGGCATCCCGGTGCGGGTCATCGACCTGTACTCGGTCAAGCCGGTGGACGTCGACACGCTCAACGACGCCGGGGGCCAGACCGGTTGCGTCCTCACCGTCGAGGACCACCACCCGGAGGGCGGCCTGGGCGACGCGGTCGCCGAGGCGTTCGCGGACGGGCGCCCGGCACCCCGTACGGCACGGCTCGCCGTACGGAACATGCCCGCGTCGGCGACCCCGGAGGAGCAGCTCCACGCGGCCGGGATCGACGCGGAGGCCATCGCGGCGGCCGTCAAGCTGCTCGTGGAACGGGTGGTGGCGCACTGACGGGACGAGTGCACTGACGGGACGAGGCTGCGTGCGCGGCGCGCGCCGGGGCGACGGTTCTCCGTGCCGTGCCCGTGGGCGCCGCGCCGCGCCGTGTCCTACCACCGATACCAGCGGGAGCGGCCACCGCCTGCCGCGGGCCCCGTGAAGAAGAACCCGAGCAGCCAGATCACCAGCACCGCGACGGCGAACCACCACAGCACGTCCCAGGCGAACCCGGCGCCGAACAGGATGACCGCCAGCAGCAGAACCAGCAAGATGGCAACCATGATGTGCACCTCCGCACTCCGAGTGCCCGCCCGCGGCGCCCGCACACCGCGCCTTCCGCGGCCACGGCGCGGCCCCCGGGGGTGACGTGACCACGCAGAAGTCCCGGCGCCGGACCGACCGCCGCACACGGCTGACCGTGTGGATCGCGCTCAGCGCGAACCTGGTCATCGCCGCCGCCAAGGCCGTCGGCGGTCTCGTCGCCGCGTCGCCTGCCCTGCTGTCCGAGGCCGCGCACTCGGTGGCCGACACCCTCAACGAGGTCTTCCTGCTCGCCGCGCTCCGCCGCAGCCGCCGTCCGGCCGACCGCCGTCACCCCTTCGGGTACGGCAAGGAGCGCTGGTTCTGGTCGCTGCTGGCCGCCGTCGTGATCTTCGTGATGGGCGGGTGCTTCTCCTTCTTCCAGGGCTACCAGGCGCTCGCCGGACAGTACGGCGAGCCCACGTCCGCGTACGTCGCGGGACTCGCCGTGCTGGGCGTCGCGCTGCTCGCCGACGGCAGCTCCCTGCTGCGGGCCCTGTACCAGCGGCGCGCCCGCCGCGCGGACGGCCTCGACCCGGCGCTGCGCACCGTCATCGCCGAGGACAGCGCCGGGGTGATCGGCGTGCTCATCGCCATGGCCGGCATGAGCCTCCACCTGGCCACGGGCGAGGTGGAGTGGGAGGCCGCGGCGTCCTTCGGCATCGGCCTGCTCCTGGTGTACGTGGCCTTCCGGCTCGGCCGCGACGCCCGAGAGCAGCTCATCGGTGAGGCGGTGGACCCCGTCCTGGCCCGCCGTATCCGCGAACTCCTCGCCGCGCAGCCGGAGATCCACAACGTGGCCGCGCTGCTGACGATGCGCCTCGGCATGGACTCGGCCCTCGTGGCCGCCCGCGTCGACCTGGTCCCCGGCCTCGACAGCGAGGAGGTCGAGATCGTGTGCGAACGCATCAAACGCGCGGTGCGGCGCAACTGGCCCGAGGCGGACCAGGTCTTCCTGGACATCACGGAAGCCCCGGTGGACGACGAGGAGTAGGTCCCGCGGCGCGTCACGACATGGTCGCGGGCTCCGTCTCCTGCTCGTCGTAGGGCCAGCGGAGCAGCGCGCCCAGGCCGCCGACCGGGAGCTCGTCGTCCATCTCGGGGCGCACGCGCAGCACCTCCGCGCCGGCGGCCAGCGCCGAGCGGAGCAGGGCGTCGTCGGCGCGGGCCGGGACCGGTTCCGTGTCGCCCAGGTACTGGGTCTCCGTACGCCGTACCGCCACCTGGTCGGGCCGTGCGCCCACCCACACCTGGCGGTGCGCGTCCGGGCCCTCGGGGCGGATCAGGAGCTCCGCGATCCGGTGTTCACGCGCCGCCTCGACCAGCGCCGGCACGCCCTCCGCCGCGGCGGCACCCGCGGCGGCGCCGCCCTCCGGGGCGCGGGCCGCGCGGAACCGGTCCATCTCGGCCTCGGCGGTCCGCCGCATGAACGCGTGCCGGGCCGCCTCCACGTCCTCGTCCAGCCGCTCCCGGCGGGCGCCCGCCGCACGGCCGCCGTGCTCGGTCTCCACGGCCATGGCCCGCAGCTCGGCCGGCAGCCGCTCGTACACCGACCGCCGCTCGCGCGGATCGCCGGCCAGCACGATCACATCGGCGCCGGTCTGCTCCCGGGCCTCGGCGAGCGCGTCGGCGATCTCGGCGGCGTTCTCGTCCCAGGTGTTCTCCACGCTGAGCTGGAAGTGGCGTTCGGACCAGGCGTTCGTCGCCGTACGGTGCATCGGCCACTGCTTGCTGCCCGTGACCTGGCCGGCCGGCATCGCCCCGATGGGGCTGCGCAGCTCCAGGTCGGCACCCGTGCGGTCGATGTACGCCACCAGGCACACCGGCTCCTGCGCCGCCAGGTCCAGCAGCGGGCCGAGCCGGGGCAGCGACGACCAGTACACCTGCACGGGCGCGGGGGGCCGCACCGCCAGCGGCGGGTCCAGGACCACCTCGCCGTGCGCGGCGAACACCGCACGCCCGGCCTCGGCCGCGGGCCGGGGCCAGTCCGACAGGGCCTGGTACACGGCCCGCACGGTCGCCTCGTCGCCGCCCAGCGCGGCGAGCTCGTCGCAGGCGTTCCGCGCCTGGAGCTCCCGCCGCCAGCGGGCGGACTCGTCCATCCGGGACGTGTCCAGATACACGCTGGCCCACGGTCCGGGACGGTCGTAAAGACTGGTCAGAAAGGCGAGTTGCATGGCTTCCCTCCCGGAGGCCGGAACGTCCGTCATCGACGGGTACCCGGGCGTTCGGCGGACACACAGGCCTCTGCTGTCGCGTGGCGGGGGCGGTACGGGGAGAGTGGAACGGGCACCGCCCGCACCCGCCCGCGGACGAGCCGGATCCAGATCACCTGGATCCGGACCACCCGGAACCACCCGGAACCACCCGGATCCAGACCACTGGATCCCTCAGATCCTGGATCACCCGGAGGTGACTCATGTCCGGCAGCCCGCTCCTCGACCGGCACGCCGAGGCGCTCGACCTGTTCTCGTCGCGCGTCCACGCGATCCGGGACGACCAGTGGGACGACCCCACGCCGTGCACCGAGTGGTCCGTACGGGACCTGGTCAACCACCTCACCGGTGAGCAGCTCTGGGTCGTCGACCTCGTCCGCGAGGGCCGCACCGTCAAGGAGGTCGGCGACGCGTACGACGGCGACGTCCTCGGCGACGACCCGGTCGCCACCTGGGACCGCGCCATGGCCGGCGCGCGGGACGCCTTCCGCGAGAAGGGCGCGCTGGACCGTACGGTGAACCTCTCGTCCGGCGACACGGCCGCGACGGCGTACTGCTCCCAGATGGTCGCGGACACCGTCGTCCACGCATGGGACCTGTCCCGGGCCATCGGCGCGGACGAACGCCTCCCGACGGGCCTTGTCGACTTCGCGCTCCAGGAGTTCACGCCGTACGCGGACGCGCTGGCCGCCAGCGGCTACTTCGGCCCGCCCGTCGAACCCCCGCGGGACGCGGACGCGCAGACGAAGCTCCTGTCGATGCTGGGCCGAAGGCCTTAGGCCCGGTCGGGACGGGGCCCTACGCCGCGCTCTTCGCCTGCGACGAGGCTTTGCGGAACTCCGCCGTGAAGGCCGCGCAGAAGGCCTTGAGGTCGGCCGGCTTACGGCTGGTGACGAGGGTGTTCGGGCCCGCCTGGCAGATCCGTACCTCCTCGTCGACCCACTCGCCGCCCGCGTTGCGGATGTCCGTCCGCAGGCTGGGCCAGGACGTGAGGGTCCGGCCGCGTACGACGTCGGCCTCGACCAGCGTCCACGGCCCGTGGCAGATCGACGCCACCGGCTTGCCGCGGTCGAAGAAGTCGCGGACGAACGCGACGGCCTTCTGGTCCATCCGCAGGAAGTCCGGGTTGGCGACGCCGCCGGGCAGGACGAGTCCGTCGTAGTCGTCCGCGGACGTCTCCCGCACGGTCCGGTCGACGGGGAAGGTGTCGGCCTTGTCCAGGTGGTGGAACGCCTGGATCCGCCCCGACTTGGTCGAGAGGAGGACGGGCGAGTCGCCGCCGTCCGTCACGGCCTGCCAGGGCTTGGTGAGTTCGACTTGTTCGACGCCCTCCGGCGCCACGAGAAACGCGATGCGCACGATGTCGCTCCCTCCTCCTGAGCTGGTCTCATTCCTGGGCGGATCTCAGTCCGGCTCCGTGTTCGGCGCGGCGCGGCTGATGTCGGCCAGGGCCGAGTCCGGGTCCTCGGAGATCGCCAGGTCCCCGAGGCTCACCACACCCAGCGGCCTGCCGTCCTCGACGACGGGCAGCCGCCGCACCGCGTGCCGCCGCATGAGCTCCACGGCGGTCGAGACCTCGTCGTCCGGCGCCACGCACACGGGGTCGGGGGTGCACACGGTCTGCGCGTTCACCGTCAGCGGGTCGGCGCCCTCGGCGACCGCGCGCAGCGTGATGTCGCGGTCCGTGACCACGCCCACCAGCAGGTCCCCGTCGGCGACCAGGACGTCACCGATGTCCTGGGCCCGCATGAGCTGGGCCGCCTCGACCAGCGAGGCGTCGGGCCTGACGGCGGCCACGCCGGCTGTCATGACCTCTCGTACGAGCTGAGCCATGGCGGTACGTCTCCTCCCTCCGGGCTCCCCCCGGTTCACCGCGGCCGGTGCAGGGCCTTGGCGACGTCCTGCACGCTGCGGTACGTGCGGTCACCGGGCAGTTCCTCCACCCGCTCGGTGAGCGGGTCGGGTGCGTGCCGCTCGCGCAGCACGCGCAGCAGGTCGCCCCGGTGTGCCGGGAACGGTGTCCGTGCGAGGTGCCGGGCCAGTTCGAGGCGCAGCGCCTCGAACGCGTCGGACGGGGCACGGCCGCCGGAGACGACCAGCTCCGGGTCGTCGTCCGCGAGCGGCTCCGGGTCGTGCCATTCCTCGGCCCTGGTCGGGTGACCGGACCGGAGCAGCCCCTGGAGCTGGTGCTTCATCTCGTCGTCGTGATGGCGGCTCAGCCGATCACTGCCTCGCTGCATGGCGCCCTCCGCGGTGCCGCGTGTGTCGGTCGCCGGGCGGGTACCCGGCCGGGCCGCCACAAACCCGGACGGGACGGCCGCGGGTGCCGCCGCTGGTTTGAGGAGGCCGGTGCAGGGGACTCGCCGCTTCGATTTCGGGCGGTTTCCGGACGGAAGGGACGGGTTGATGGATCTCATCTCCGTACTGGTCCTCCTGCTGTTGCCGCCCGCGATGCTGTGCGGCGTCCTGGCCATGGCGTTCTACGAGGATCTGGTCCTGCCGCTCGCCGACCCCCTGGACGCCCTTGAGCAGGTGACCGACCTCGACGTCCTGGACGAGGCGACCGAGCCGGACCCGCGCCCGGAGCCCGAGGCGCCGGCCTTCTCGGACCACCTCGAGGACCGGCCGCCGCCGGACACCGCACCGCCCGCGACCCTCCTGGACGCGGCCGCCGGCCCTGCCGCAGCCACCCCCGCCGAGCCGGCCGGGCCCGGCCGCCGGAGCGCCGACGCCGCGTAGTCGCACGCGTACCGCTTCTCACCCGGACAGCCCAATCCCACGGCTCCCCGCCCGTGCTCGGGACGGCCTCCGCGACACCCTCACCCACCTGCGGTTTCCGCATGCCCGCCACCCCCGGCTCGCCGGTTCTACCGGCGAGTACGCGGCGTTGTGCGCCCTCCCCCGGAAGCCGTACCGGCGGAACGCGCGGAGAGTGGAATCAGGCGTTTGCCACCGCGGTCCCCGGGCAGGCGCACCTCGTGCTTCGGACCGGAGGCACGTCCGTGGGAGCGGCTCCCGCTCCGGGCGTGTCCCTGCCCGGTCGGGGCGGCGCTTCCCGGGGTGACCAGCCAACCATCAGCGCCGTTCGAGGAGCTGAAACGAATGCGAACCCTCGCTCAGACGAAGCATCCGCACGACGACGCCCCTGACACCGCCGAGGCGTTCGAACGCCTCGCGACCCTGCCGCCCGGCAAGGAACGGGACACCGTCCGCCAGGACATCGTGCGTGCCTGGCTCCCCATGGCGGACCGGCTCGCGGGCCGGTTCCGCAACCGTGGCGAGTCGCTGGAGGATCTGAAGCAGGTCGCCGCGCTCGGCCTGGTCAAGGCCGTCGACCGGTACGACCCCACGCGCGGTGCCGCCTTCGAGAGCTTCGCCGTGCCGACGATCACCGGTGAGATCAAACGCCACTTCCGCGACCACATGTGGACCCTGCACGTGCCGCGCCGCGTCCAGGACCTGCGCGGCCGGGTCCGGGTCGCGTACCAGGAGCTGTCCCACTCGGTGGGCGGCCGGGCGCCGACCGTCTCCGAGATAGCGAAGAAGGCCGGGATGACGGAGGAGGAAGCCATCGCCGGGCTCGAAGCCCTCGACAGCTTCACCGCCCTGTCCCTGGACGCCGAACTGCCCGGCACGGAAGACGGATACACGCTCGTCGACGCCCTCGGCGGCCCCGACCCGGCGCTCGACGTCGTCGTCGACCGCGAGGCGGTCAAGCCGCGGCTCCAGAAGCTGCCGGAGCGCGAGCAGAGGATCCTGTACATGCGGTTCTTCCGCGACATGACGCAGAGCAGCATCGCCGAGGACCTCGGCATCTCGCAGATGCACGTCAGCCGCCTGATAAGCCGCTGCTGCACCCGCCTCCGCGAGGACATCATGCGCGACGCCGCCTGAGCCGGCCCGCCCGTTCCTCAATCGCCGGAGGGGCTCATTTTGAGCCCGTCCGGCGATTGAGGACGAGGGCCGTTCAGGCCCGATACGGGGGCCTGGGGGCGGAGCCCCCAGTTCGGGCATGCGCCGCCGCCCTCGGGCGGCGCATGGCCAGGGCCGTGTGGCGGGCGACGACGTCCGCCGCCTGGGCCTCGGCCATGGAGAAGGCGCGGCGTGCGCCGGTGCGCAGGAGGGTCAGGACGCCCAGGACCTCGGGGGACTCGGCGCCCGCCGCAGGCTCGGCCGGGAGCGGAAGGCACAGGAGTGAGGTGACGTCGGCGCGTACGAGGACGGACGCGCCCGCCGGATCCGTACCCAGCGCCAGGGTGTCGTCGGGGCGTACCTGGAGCGAGGCCGAGCCGGCCGCCGCGACCTCCGCCACCAGGGGGCACCCCGCCGGGTCCTGCCGCGCCACCGCGTCGGCCAGGTCGTCGGCGCCCTCCGGGCCCAGCACCACCAGGCGCCTGGCCGGCCGCCCGCCGGACGCCGTCACATCGCCGATCGCCCAGTCCGCGAACCGCCCGTGCAGCACCCGCGCGGCCGCCTCCATGGCCGCCCCCGGGTCGCCCGGCGCGCCGCGCAGCAGGGCCGCCGCGACCGCGTCCACCAGGTCCAGCGTGCGGGCACGCTCCGCGGCCTGCGCCAGGTCCGGTGCG
>NZ_JABWDV010000374.1 GCF_013362995.1 Streptomyces sp. TRM64462
CGAACTTGTAGCCCAGGCCCCGGACCGTCACCAGGTAGCGCGGGGCGCCCGGGTCCGGTTCGAGCCCCATCCCGATGGCGCCCCTCGCACCGCTCCGCGGGCTTCGGAGCGCTGCGCCGGACTCCGTCCGCCGACGGGAGGCCGGGCCCGCGGCCCAGGGCGGGCCTACGCCCCATGGCCCGCGGCCTACGGTTCGAACTTGTAGCCCAGGCCCCGGACCGTCACCAGGTAGCGCGGGGCGCCCGGGTCCGGTTCGATTTTGGCGCGGAGGCGCTTGACGTGGACGTCGAGGGTCTTGGTGTCGCCGACGTAGTCGGCGCCCCAGACGCGGTCGATGAGCTGCATGCGGGTCAGGACGCGGCCCGCGTTGCGCAGGAGCATCTCCAGGAGGTCGAACTCCTTCAGCGGCAGGTCCACCTTGCCGCCGTCGACGGTGACGACGTGGCGGTCCACGTCCATCCGTACCGGGCCGGCCTCCAGGGCCGCCGGGGCGGCCTCCTCCGGCTCGCCGCGGCGGCGGAGCACCGCGCGGATGCGGGCGACCAGCTCGCGCGTGGAGAACGGCTTGGTGACGTAGTCGTCGGCTCCTATCTCCAGGCCGACGACCTTGTCGATCTCGCTGTCCTTCGCGGTGACCATGATCACGGGGACGTTCGAGCGGTTGCGCAGTTGCCGGCAGACCTCCGTGCCCGGGAGGCCGGGCAGCATCAGGTCGAGGAGGACGAGGTCCGCGCCGTTGCGCTCGAACTCGTCGAGGCCCTCCGGCCCGGTGGTCGCGACGGCGACCTCGAATCCCTCCTTGCGGAGCATGTAGGACAGGGCGTCGCTGAAGGACTCCTCGTCCTCGACGACAAGCACTCGGGTCACGGAAGGACCTCCGGGGCAGAGAGTGGTTCGTTGGTGATCGCGGAGCTCTGGGTGGTGTGGTCCCCGCGGCCGCGGCCGCGGGCGGCGCCCGCTTCCGGGAGCCGCAGGGTGAACGTGGAGCCCTGGCCCTCGGTGGACCAGACGGTGACCTCGCCGCCGTGCGAGGCGGCCACGTGCTTGACGATGGCCAGGCCGAGGCCCGTACCGCCGGTGGCGCGGGAGCGGGCCGGGTCGACGCGGTAGAAGCGCTCGAAGATGCGCTCCTTGTCCTTGTCGGGGATCCCGATGCCCTGGTCGGTGACGGCGATCTCTATGAGGTCGCCGCCGGGTGCGGTGACGCGGCGGGCGGCGATGCCGACGCGGGTGTGGGCCGGAGAGTAGTTGACGGCGTTCTCGACGAGGTTGCCGAGGGCGGCGGCGAGCTGGCCGCGGTGGCCCCAGACGTGCAGGTCGGCCGTGCCGCCGGCGGCCATGGTGATGTTCTTGGTGGTGGCGGTGTGCCGGGAGCGGTCCACGGCCTCGGCGACGAGCTCGTCGACCCGTACCGACTCGGCGTCGTCCAGCGGGTCGTCGTTCTGGACGCGGGAGAGGTCGATGAGCTCCTGTACGAGGTTGGTGAGCCGGGTGGCCTCGACCTGCATCCGCCCGGAGAAGCGGGTGACCGCCTCGGGGTCGTCGGCGGCGTCCATGACGGCCTCGGAGAGCAGGGACAGCGCGCCGACGGGGGTCTTGAGCTCATGGCTGACGTTCGCGACGAAGTCGCGCCGTACGGCCTCGATACGGCGTGCCTCGGTGAGGTCCTCGACGAGGAGGAGGACCAGGCGGGAGCCGAGCGGGGCGACGCGGGCGGACACGGCGAGTGCCTCGCCGCGGCCGGTGCCGCGCCGGGGCAGGTCCAGCTCCACCTGCCGTATCTCGCCGTCGCGCCGGGTGTCGCGGGCCATCTGGAGCATGGAGTCGACGGCCAGTTTCCCGCCGCGGACGAGCCCGAGCGCGTACGCTGCGGAGCTGGCCTTGACGACGGAGTCGCTCTCGTCGAGGACGACGGCGGAGGAGCGGAGTACGGACAGGACCGTGTCGACACCCGGGGGCAGCACGGCGTCCGTGTGCAGGGACGAGCGGGTGGGCCGCGCCTGGTCGCGCTCGCTCCAGCGGAACGCCAGCATGGCGATGACGCCGGTGAGCAACCCGGCGATCGCTGCCGCTGCGGCGACCGCCGCGTTCACGTCCATGCATCCAGGTTAGGCATGGTCGCGGACACTCTCCCAGCCGTCCGGGTGGCTGCTCGAACAGTCGTCGCCCAGAGTTCACCGAGGGGACGGTGGCGGTTCACTTGTGAGGGAGGCCCCCGACTTGTCGCCCCCGGACCGTGACAGCGTGGGGTCCAGGGAGTGTCTCAGCCCCACCCGGACCCCCGTACGTAGTGAGAGAGGGACATCCATGCGGGACGCGTACCACGAGGAACTGGACTCGATCGGCGAGGGCCTGGTCGAGATGGCCCGGCTCGTCGGGTCGGCGATCGGGCGCGCCACGACGGCGATGCTCGACGCGGACCTGAAGCTGGCGGAGGCCGTGATCGAGGCCGACCAGAAGGTCGACGACCTCCAGCACGACCTGGAGGCGCGCGCCATAGCCCTGCTGGCCCGCCAGCAGCCGGTCGCGACGGATCTGCGGATCGTCGTGACGTCGCTGCGGATGAGCGCCGACCTGGAGCGGTCGGGCGACCTGGCGCAGCACGTGGCGAAGCTGGCGCGGCTGCGCTTCCCGGAGCGTGTCGTGCCGAACGACCTGCACGCCACGATCCTGGAGATGGGCCAGCTCGCGCAGCGCCTGATGGCGAAGGCGGCGGAGGTCATCATCACGAAGGACGTCGACCTGGCGCTCCAGCTGGAGCAGGACGACGACGAGATGGACCTGCTGCACCGGACGCTGTTCCAGCACCTGATGGACGACCGCTGGAAGCACGGCATCGAGACCGCGGTCGACGTGACCCTGCTGGGCCGCTACTACGAGCGCTTCGCGGACCACGCGGTGTCGGTGGCGAAGCGGGTCGTGTACCTGGTCACGGGCGAGTACGCCGACGAACTCCAGCAGCCGGAGGCGCCGGTCGAGGGCGCCTGAGCACCAGCCCCCGACCACCCCCTGGCACCGCCGCCGGCCCCGCGCCCGGCCGCCGGACGGAGTCCGGCGCAGCGCCCCCGCTGTGTCCGATGTGCCGCTCCGCGGCGTGGCTGCGCAGCAGTGCGAGAGGCGCGTAGGGGTGTGGGGCGCATCCGTGCGCCGTTGATGCGCCCTGCCGGGTGGGCATGCAATGGGGGAAGGCGACGTACTCCCGTTCAGGAGGAACCCATGGCCGATTCCCCCACCACCCACGCCGAGTACGAGGAAGGCCCCGTCGAAGTGCGCGGGGCGCGCTGTCTGCCGTTGCTGGGCGCCTGCGGCTGCGGCTCGGGCTGCGGCTGCGGCTGCCAGTCGGGTGGGTCCTGCCAGTGCGGCGGCTGCTGCGGGTAGGAGGCGGCCGCAGCACACGCCCGGGCCCTGTCCGTACCGGGGGGCACCGTCACCGTCCGGGCAGGGCCTCAGCCAGGTTCATGATCCGGCGGGCCGTCCAGTGGCCGGCCGCGCCCGGGGAGGCCGCCAGGTACGCGGCGACGGTGGCGGACGGCCAGGCGTCGCCCGCGCCGAGCAGGCCCAGGTAGAGGTGGCGT
Source organism: Streptomyces sp. TRM64462 (assembly GCF_013362995.1). GTDB lineage: Bacteria > Actinomycetota > Actinomycetes > Streptomycetales > Streptomycetaceae > Streptomyces. The sequence goes on from NZ_JABWDV010000374.1 coordinate 3,576, forward strand.
ACGTACGCGGCCGACGGCCTGGTCCACGGCACGCCGTCCATCGCCCAGGGCGCCGTGAACGTGAGCAGCGGACGGCCGTCCAGCCGGCCGGGGCACACCAGCGTCTCGTACCGCCCCGGTCCGAGGGCCGCCCTGCCGTCCCGTACCGCCGCCGTGACGTCGAGGTCCGGGGCGGCGCCGGGCTCGCGGTACATCTCCTGCGCCGCGATGTCCGAGAACTGGGCCTCCGAGACCAGGTACGCCCGCGCCAGCACCCGTGAGCCGGGCGCGTCCGGGTCGTAGAAGGCCCGGCCGCCGGTCCAGACGGGCGACTCGGTCGCGAAGTACAGGGCGCCCGGCACCTCCAGCGCCACGCTCCTCCGCGGCGCCCGCCCGTCCCGGCAGCCCGGGTACGTCCGCGTCCCTCCGGCGGGCCGCCCGCCCGCGAGGTAGCAGGCCAGCCGGCCGGGGTGCGTGTTCGAGCCGTACGACACGTACCAGACGAGCCCCCCGTCGACGGCGGACCGGTCGGCGAGGGGCTCGTTCACGGGAATTCCTGACAGCGCGGGCTTACGGGCTTACTTCTTCTTGCCCTGGTTCTTGACGGCCTCGATGGCGGCCGCGGCGGCCTCCGGGTCGAGGTACTTGCCGCCCGGCGTGACCGGGTTGAAGTCGGCGTCCAGCTCGTAGTACAGCGGGATGCCCGTCGGGATGTTGAGGCCCGCGATGTCGGCGTCGGAGATGCCGTCCAGGTGCTTCACCAGCGCGCGCAGGCTGTTGCCGTGGGCGGCGATCAGGACCGTACGGCCGGTCAGCAGGTCCGGGACGATGCCGTCGTACCAGTACGGCAGCATGCGCTCGACGACGTCCTTCAGGCACTCCGTGCGCGGGCGCAGCTCGCTCGGGATCGTCGCGTAGCGCGGGTCGTGGGCCTGCGAGAACTCGTTGTCGTCCGCGAGGGCCGGCGGCGGCGTGTCGTACGAGCGGCGCCACAGCATGAACTGCTCCTCGCCGAACTCGGCGAGCGTCTGCGCCTTGTCCTTGCCCTGCAGGGCGCCGTAGTGGCGCTCGTTCAGTCGCCAGGAGCGGTGAACCGGGATCCAGTGGCGGTCGGCGGCCTCCAGGGCGAGCTGCGCGGTGCGGATCGCGCGCTTCTGGAGGGACGTGTGGAGTACGTCGGGGAGCAGACCGGCGTCCTTCAGCAGCTCACCGCCGCGGACCGCCTCCTTCTCGCCCTTCTCGGTGAGGTTGACGTCCACCCAGCCGGTGAACAGGTTCTTCGCGTTCCACTCGCTCTCGCCGTGGCGGAGGAGGATCAGCTTGTACGGTGCGTCGGCCATGCGTACGAGATTAATGGACGCCTCCGACGCTTGACGGGCCGCGTCAATTCAGTGGCTGAGGGGCACCGCGGGCTCGTAAGTTCCGGGTAGGCAATCAGGCACTTACGGGGGAGCACGCGTGTCCATCGTCCCGCTCATACGTTCGGCACGTCGTACCGTCTCCGGACTGCCCCCCGGTTTCTGGTGGCTGTGGCTGTCGACGCTGGTGAACCGCACGGGCGCCTTCGTTCTGACCTTCTTGTCGCTCTTCTTGACCCAGGAGCTGGGCTTCTCCGGGTGGTACGCGGGGCTCGTCATCGCCCTGCACGGGCTCGGCGGCATCGCCGGCGCCCCGCTCGGCGGGATGCTCAGCGACCGGTGGGGGCGGCGCCCGACGATGGTGACCGGACACCTGGGGACGGCGGCGGGCGCCGCCTCCCTCGCGGTCGTGACCAGCCCGTGGGCCGTGGCGGTCGTGGTGCTGCTGATGGGCGTGACCATGCAGTCGGTGCGGCCCGCGATCGGCGCGACCATCGCGGACCAGGTGCCGGAGCACGACCGGCGGCGGGCGTACGCGCTGAACTACTGGGCGCTCAACCTGGGCTTCGCCATCGCGGCCACGGGCGGCGGCGCAGCGCTCTTCCTCGGCTACCGGACGCTGTTCGTGGCGGAGGCGGTGGCGGTGGCGCTGTGCGCCCTGATCGTGTTCCTGAAGCTGCCGGAGACGCGGCCGGAGCGGCGTACGGCGTCCGTGGAGAAGGAGGGCGGGTCCGGGGCGGAGGGTGACTCCGGCGACGGGGCCGACGGCGGCGTGCGGCTGTCGACGCTCGACGTGCTGCGGGACGGGCCGTTCCGGACGCTCGTGCTGCTCAACCTGCTCGTCTGCACCGTCTTCAGCACCCCGTGGGTCGGCCTGCCCCTGACGATGACCGCCGAGGGGCTGGCCCCGGACGCGTACGGCAAGGTCATCGCGGTCAACGGTGTGGTGATCGTCGGCTTCCAGCTCCTGGTCAACAGGATCACCGAGAAGCGGTCGCCCGCGACGCTGCTCACGGTGTCCGCGCTGCTGTTCGCCGTCGGTACGGGCGCGACGGCGCTGGCCGGTACGCCGCTGCTGTTCGCGGCGACGGTCGTGGTGTGGACGATCGGCGAGATGGTGCACGTCCCGACGAACGCCGCCGCCACCGCGCGGCTCGCCCCGGTGCACGCCCGGGGCCGGTACCAGGGCGTGATGGGCATGTCCTGGTCGGTCGCCGGGTTCATCGCCCCGATCATGGCCGGCTGGGTCGTCAGCGGGCCGGGTCCGAAGGCGCTGTGGCTCGGCTGCGCGGTGGTCGGCACGATCGCGGCGGCCGGGTACGCGCTGCTGCTGCGGCGCGCACTGGCCGGCGACGAGGCGGCGGAGGCGGAGGGCAAGGAGGGCAAGGAGGACGAGGAGGAGCGTGGTGTGCGGGGCGGCGGGGCTCCCGTGCGCGAGGGGCGCGAGGGGCGCGAGGCGCACGACGAGCGCGACGAGAAGGGCGCGGAGAAGGCCGCCGCCGCGTAAAGGGGCAGTGCGGCGCGTGCGGCGCGTGCGGCGCGTAAGAGGGTTCTGGGGGCGTACGGACACGGGGGTGTCGTACGCCCCCCGGCGTCAGCCCTTCGACGGCTGCGTCAGGTGGGTGAACGCCTCCAGGTTGCGCGTGGACTCGCCGCGGGCGACGCGCCACTCGTACTCCTTGCGGATGGCCGTCGCGAAGCCCAGTTCCAGGAGCGTGTTGAACGCGCCGTCCGCCGCCTCCAGGACGGAGCCCATCAGGCGGTCCAGCTCCTCCGGCGTGACCGCCGAGAGCGGCAGCTTGCCGGTCAGGTAGACGTCGCCGAGGCCGTCGATCGCGTACCCGACGCCGTACAGCTTCAGGTTCCGTTCGAGCAGCCAGCGGTGGACGCCCGCCTCGTTCTCGTCCGGGTGGCGGATCACGAAGGCGTTCAGCGACAGCGAGTGGTTGCCGAGGCGCAGGGACAGCGTCGTGGACAGCTTGTTCGTGCCGGGGAGTGTGACGACGTACGACCCGGGCTCGGGTGACTCCCACGCCAGGTCGGCGTCGCGCAGTGCGGACTCGATGATCTGCTGTGCGTCAGCCATGGGCCGAGCGTACGCGACCGCGGTGCTCGTGCATGGCAGCCGTGTACACGTCGGCGGTGGCCGACGCCGCGCTGTCCCAGCCGAAGTCGCGGGCATGGCGGGCGGCGGCCTCGCCCATGCGGGTGGTGAGGCCCGGATCGTCCGTGAAGCGGCGCAGCACGCGCGCGTAGTCGGCGGGGTCGTGGCCCCGTACGAGGTAGCCGGTCTCGCCGTCCCGCACGGCGACCGGGAGGCCGCCCACGGAGGCCGCGACGACGGGCGTGCCGGTGGCCTGGGCCTCGATGGCGACCAGGCCGAAGGACTCGCTGTGCGACGGCATGACGAGGACGCTGGCCGCGCGGAACCAGTCGGCGAGCTGCGGCTGCGCCACCGGCGGGTGGAAGCGCACGACGTCCGCGATGCCCAGCCGGGCGGCGAGCTTCTGCAGGCCCTCGGGCTTGGCGAGGCCGCTGCCGCTGGGCCCGCCGACGACCGGGACGACCATGCGGGAGCGCAGCGACGGGTCCGCGTCGAGGAGCCGGGCGGCGGCGTGGAGCAGGACGTCCGGGGCCTTCAGCGGCTGTATGCGGCCCGCGAAGAGCGGTACGAAGGCGTCCTGCGGCAGGCCCAGGCGGGCGCGGGCCGCCGCGCGGCCGTCCGCGGGGGCGAAGCGGTCCAGGTTCACGCCCGGGTGGACCACCGCTACGCGCGCGGGGTCGGCCTCGTAGTGGTGGATCAGTTCGGCGGCCTCGCCCTCCGTGTTGGCGATCAGCCGGTCCGCGGCCCGTACGATCTGCGTCTCGCCGATCACGCGGGACGCGGGCTCGGGGGTGTCGCCGTCGGCGAGCGCGGCGTTCTTGACCTTGGCCATGGTGTGCATGGCGTGCACGAGCGGGGTGCGCCAGCGCTCGGCGGCCAGCCAGCCGACGTGGCCGCTGAGCCAGTAGTGGGAGTGCACCAGGTCGTAGTGGCCGGGGCGGTGGCGGGCCCACGCCTGCATGACGCCGTGCGTGAAGGCGCAGAGCTGGGCCGGCAGGTCCTCCTTGTTGAGGCCCTCGTACGGGCCCGCGTCGACGTGCCGTACGAGCACGCCCGGCGCCAGCTCCACGGCCGGGGGCAGGCCTCCGGCGGTGGCACGCGTGAAGATCTCCACCTCGATGCCGATGGCGGCGAGACGTTTCGCCAGCTCGACGATGTAGACGTTCATGCCGCCCGCGTCGCCCGTCCCCGGCTGGTGCAGGGGCGAGGTGTGGACGCTGAGCATCGCGATACGGCGGGGGCTCCGGTGGCCGCGGTGACCCCGGTGGCGGCCGGGCAGCCGGAGCCTGGGCGGCGGTACCAGGGTGCCGGCGAACCGGGACACGTACTGGCTCACGTCGTCGGTCCTTCCGCGCAGGGGCAGTAGCGGACGTACTTCGCGTACCTCGCGCACTTCGCGTACCTCGCGCACATCGCGTACCTCGCGCACATCGCGTACATGGCGTACATCGCGTACATGGCAATGGAGAGGGGTGTGCTCCTCTCCGTACGCGCTCAACAGCGGAACGGCCCCCTTCATTTCCGCCACCCCGTCCGCTTTGCCAATTCATTACGGGGCGTGGGTGCCGATGACGGCTCGTTTACGCTCGTCGTCATGGCCCCGCGCACCTCCCGCCCCTCCGGCAGCCGCCCCCTCGGCACCCCCACGCGCGGGACCACCAACCCGAACCGGCTGCGCCGCATGGACCGCTGGATAGCGGCCACGCACGGGCCCGCGCTGCGCCGCAGCGCCGGCGCGCCGGTCGCCGTCGACCTCGGGTACGGGGCGGCGCCCTGGACGGCCGTCGAGCTGCTGGACCGGCTCCGCCGGGACGCCGATCCGCGCGCGCGGGTGGTGGGCGTCGAGATCGACCCGGAGCGGGTCGCCGCGGCCGCGCCCTACGCGCGCGAAGGGCTGGCGTTCGTGCACGGCGGCTTCGAGGTGCCGGTCGCGGAGCCGGTCGCGCTGATCCGGGCGGCGAACGTGCTGCGCCAGTACGAGGAGGACGAGGTCGCCGCCGTGTGGGCGCGGCTGTGCGCCCGGCTCGCGCCGGACGGGCTGCTGGTGGAGGGCACCTGCGACGAGATCGGGCGCCGTCACGTGTGGGTGGCGCTCGGGCCCGAGGGTCCGCGGACGGTGACGTTCGCCACGCGGCTCGGGTCGCTGGACCGCCCGTCGGACCTGGCGGAACGGCTGCCGAAGGCGCTGATCCACCGGAACGTCCCCGGGGAGCCGGTGCACGCGTTCCTGCGGGACTTCGACCGCGCGTGGGCGGCGGCGGCCCCGTACGCCTCGCTGGGCGCGCGGCAGCGGTGGCTGGCGACGGCGGCCGCCCTGTCGGCCGACTGGCCGGTGCGGGACGGCCGACGGCGGCTGCGCCAGGGCGAACTGACAGTGCCGTGGCCGGCGCTCGCGCCGCGGGCGTGGGGCGGGGCGTAGGCGGGGCCTAGGCGAGGCGGGGCGTAGGGGCGGCGGGGTCGTTGTCGTAGGGCCCTGTTACTTTCGCGTACGACATGGCACGATCGCCGGGGCATCGCGCGTTACTGACGGTAAGACAGAGAGAACGGACAACGCGGTGCCGACCGGCAGGTCGAGGTCCGGAGGGGGAGCCTGTGAATCGACGCCGCTGCGCCGTCGCCGCGATCACCGTGGTGTGCGCCCTGACGACCGCGCTCGCGGTACCGGCCACCGCCGCGTTCGCGGCGCCGTCCCCCGCCCCGTCACCCAGCGGCCCCGCCCGGCCGCCCGGCCAGCCGAACCAGCCGAACCAGCCGAAGAAGAGCCTGGAAGAGGTGCGGGCCGAGATCGAGGGCCTGTACCGGCAGGCGGCCTCCGCCACCGACGCGTACAACCTCGCGGAGGAGAAGGCCGAGAAGCAGTCCGCCGAGATCGTGAAGCTCTCCGCGGCGATCATCGAGGGCCAGGCCCGCATCGAGAGCCTGAAGGCGCGCGCCGGCGCCGCGGCCCGCGCCCAGTACCGCAGCGGCGGGATACCGGAGGAGGCCAAGCTCGTCCTCACGGACGACCCGCAGCTGTTCCTGGAGGGCGCCGGCCGCCTCCTCCAGGGCCAGAAGGCCACCCGGGACCTGCTGACCGAGCTGAAGCAGCGCCAGGACGACCTGGAGACGTACACGCAGGACGCCGGCACCGAGTGGGCGAGGCTGGAGGCGCACCGGGCCGCCCAGGCGAAGGCCAGGAAGGTCATCACGGAGAAGATCGCCGCGGCCGAGAAGCTGGAGTCCGAGCTGGCGGCCGCCGAGCGCGAGCGGCTGCGGGAGCTGGAGCGGCAGGCGCAGCTCCGCGCCCAGACGGAGTGGCTGGACTCGGGCGCCCTGCGGGAGATCAACCGCAGCGCGAGCCCGGCCGGCAAGGCGGCCATCGAGTTCGCCACCTCCCAGATAGGCAAGCCGTACGTGTGGGGCGCCGAGGGCCCGGACGCGTACGACTGCTCGGGGCTGACCCAGCGGGCCTGGGGCGTGGCCGGTACGGCCATCCCGCGCACCTCGCAGGAGCAGTGGCGGCTGCTGCCGCGCGTCGCCGTCAAGGACATGCGCCCCGGCGACCTGATCATCTACTTCGCGGACGCCACGCACGTGGCCATGTACATAGGCGACGGCCGCATGGTCCACGCCCCGCGCCCCGGCCGGAACGTCACGGTCGCCGGGGCGGGCTCGATGCCGATTCTCGGCGTCGTACGCCCCGACAAGTAGGCGACCGGGCGAACAGCAGGCAGACGGCAAACAGGGGCGGACCGCCCCGTACGGCGCAAACGACCCACGCGTGCGGGAGGCGGCCCCGGCCTGTGCGCCCCCCGGGTGATGTTTCTCATGGGGCGGTGCCCAACTACCTCCCCTAGCGGGGCATATGCCGACGGCTCTTCGCTGATCACCATTCCGTTCGGGCACCGGGTGCCGCTATGGTCCCGGTCGGCGGGGCGTCGTCCGGCGCTCCACCCGTGCCCTCGGGGGGAGGGAAGGAAAACGTATCGATGCCCGCATCCGTGCCCGTACCGCGACAGAGGGTGAACACACTCGAACAGCCCCTGGAGCAGCCCGTGGACCCGGACCCGGTCCAGGACCCGGTGCAGGACCCGGACCAGGGGCACGGCGGCGACCTCACGCTGCTGGTGATCGAGGCCGATCCGACGGGCACCTTCACCGTCCCCGAGCTGGTCGACGCGGCCGGCGGCCGGGTCCGTATCCGTACCGCCCGCAACCTCACGGAGGCGGAGCGGCTGCTCACCGACGACGTCCACTGCGTGCTGATCGACCTGGACCTCCCGCCGTCCGCGCGGGGCGGCGGCGACGGCCCGCTGGCGCCGCTGCGGCACGTCCTCCAGGTCGCCCCGCGGCACGCCGTCCTGGTCCTGGCCACGTCCGAGCAGGCCGCGCTGGCGGCGGACGCGGTACGGGCGGGCGCGCAGGACCGGCTGTTCCGCGAGGAGCTGGACGGGCCGCTGCTGAGCCGCGCCATCCGGTACGCCGTGGAGCGCAAGCGGGCCGACTCGGCGCAGGTGAAGCTGGCCGAGTCACGGCTGCGGGCCCAGGAGAACGCCCGCCTGGAGCGGGGCCTGCTGCCGACGCCGCTGCTCCAGGGCTCCGAGCTGCGGTTCGCCGCCCGCTACCGGCCGGGCCGCTCGCGCGCCCTGCTGGGCGGTGACTTCTACGACACGGTGCGTACGCCGGACGGCACGGTCCACGCGATGATCGGCGACGTGTGCGGGCACGGCCCGGACGAGGCGGCGCTGGGCGTGGAGCTGCGCATCGCGTGGCGGGCGCTGACGTTCGCGGGCCTGTGCGGGGACGAGCTGCTCTCGACGCTGCAGCAGGTCCTGGAGCACGAGCGGGAGAGCGAGGAGATCTTCGCGACGCTGTGCACCGTGGACATCGCGCCCGACGGGCGCCGTGCCGGGCTGTGCCTGGCCGGGCACCCGGCGCCGCTGGTGGCCCGCCCCGGGCGGGGCGCGCGGCTCCTCCCGTACGAGGACGGGGGCCCCGCCCTGGGTCTGCTGCCGCGCGCCCGGTGGCCGCGGCGGCAGGTGGAGCTGGGCGGGGTGTGGAGCCTGATGATGTACACGGACGGGCTGATCGAGGGGCGCTCGGAGGGGCCGGGGTCGCCGCGGCTGGGCCAGGACGGCATGGTCGCGATGGTGGACCGGCAGCTGGAGCGTGGCCTGCGCGGCGAGGAGCTGCTGGAGGCGGCCGTGGCGGAGGTGCGGCGGCTGAACGGCGGCGAGCTCACGGACGACGTGGCGGTCCTGCTGCTGGACCGCGCGGCACGCTGAACCGTGCCGCCCGCCCGTCGGGGCTTACCGCCCGTCGGGGCTCACCGCCCGTCGGGGCTCACCGCCCGCCGTTGTACGGCCCGTACGGACCGTCGCTGCTGGAGCCGCGGCGGCCGCCGCGGCCACCGCCGGAGACCTGCTGGAGGGCGGGCCGGACGTCGACCATGAACACGATCGTCGCGATGAGCCCGGCGATCTGCAGGAACAGCATGGGCAGGAGCAGATCGACGACGACCGTGATGCCCAGAATGATCAGCCAGAACTGCTTGCTCTGCTTGCTCGCGGCCCGGTAGGCGTCCTCGCGGGCGATCGCCGCGAAGACGAACGCCACGACGGCGAACACGAGCATGCCGATGAAGAGCAGCCCGACCAACGAGTTGAATCCGGACATCAGCATGGTGAGCACCGCCTAATCAGTGGTTGAAGCGCCTCGCGGCCAAGGTACCCGTACAACGCCCCGGTGTGCGGGAATGTGCCCGGCCGGGCGGCCGATGCCGACCGGGCGTACGCACGATTACTTCCCGCTGCCGGCGGGCGCGGCCTTCTTGGCGGGGGCCTTGCGGGCGGGGGCCTTCCTGGCGGCGGGAGCCGCCTGGCTCTCGCCCTTGGCCTGCGCGGGCGCGGGGGCGGGCTCGGGGGCCTCCGACGCCGAGGCCGACGCCGCCGGCTCCGGGTCGGGCTCGACGGCGACGGCGATCTCGGTGATCTCGTCGGCGGCCTCGCCGCGCCAGGTCTTCACGGCCTGCTCGCCGTGCTCGGCGACCTTCTCGTACGTCTCGCGCGCCTTGACCGCGTACTCGGCGGCGACGCCGACCCCGCGCAGCGCCAGGCCCTGCGCGGTCTCGCCGAGCTTCTTCAGGTCGGTGTCGAGCCCTTCGACCAGCTCGGCGAACCGGGCCTGGACGACCGACTGGGCCTCCTTGGCCTGCGCGGCCACCTTCTCCTGCACGGCCTTCGGGTCGGTGTTCCGCACGGCCTCGACACGGCCGGGGGCCTCCGCTGCGATCTGCTCGATGATCCCGGGGACCTTTCGGGCCTGCTGCAGGGCGAGGTCCGCCGTACCGGCGGCGAAGTAGAGGGGCGTGCGGAGCTCGTCGATGATGGCCATGGGCTGGGGTCCTCCCGTGTGTCACGGAGTCAGAGTTCGGATGAGCCTGTACCTGCTGCTCCGGCACCACTGCCGCCGCTGTCCGCATCGGACCCGTTCTCCTTGCGGAACGAGTCGTAGATCTGGAGCAGCACCTGCTTCTGCCGCTCGTTGATCGACGGGTCGGCGAGGATGACGGCGCGCGTCTCCAGCTCCTCGCGGTCCCGCTCGTCCAGGATCCCGGCGCGTACGTACAGGGTCTCGGCGGAGATCCGCAGCGCCTTGGCGACCTGCTGGAGCACCTCCGCGCTCGGCTTGCGCAGCCCGCGCTCGATCTGGCTCAGATACGGATTGGACACCCCGGCGGCTTCGGCGAGCTGCCGCAAGGAGAGCTGCGCGGTGCGCCGCTGCTCGCGAAGGTACTCACCGAGGTTGCCGACGTTGAGCGATGCCATGCCCCGATGGTGCACCACACCTGCTAACAATTGCAAGCGACCGCTTGCAGAAGCACGCAACACCGGCTCGTGGCCACTCAGCCGACGGGGGCTCCGAACCACTGCCGCAGGCGGCTGAGCAGGTCCTGCTGGTCTTCGCCGGCCCATGCCACGTGGCCGTCCGGGCGCAGCAGTATCGCGGGCACGTCCAGTTCCTCGCTGACGTCGACGACGTGGTCGACGCGGTCCGCCCACCCCGTGACCGAGAGCCGGCCGGTCTGGTCGAGGAGCAGTCCGCGGCCGGCGTGCGTCAGCTCGTAGAGGCGGCCCCGCTTCAGCCGCACGTCACGCAGGCGGCGGCCGAGCAGGTCGTGGCCCTCGCCGACGTCGTAGCGGACGCCGACCGCTGTGATCATCTCGGTCACGTACCGGTTCACCTCCTCGAAGTCCATCAGCTTCGAGAACAGCTCGCGCAGCGCGGTCGCGCCCGGATCGGTGCCCAGGAGCGTGATCTGCGCGCGGGTGTTGTCCAGCACAGCGGCGCCCACCGGGTGCCGTTCGGTGTGGTAGGTGTCCAGCAGCCCTTCCGGCGCCCAGCCGTTGACCTCGGCGGCCAGTTTCCAGCCGAGGTTGAACGCGTCCTGGACGCCGAGGTTGAGCCCCTGCCCACCGGTCGGCGGGTGGATGTGCGCCGCGTCGCCGGCCAGCAGCACCCGGCCCACGCGGTAGCGCTCGGCCTGCCGGGTGGCGTCGCCGAACCGGGACAGCCAGCGCGGCGAGTGCGCGCCGAAGTCGGTACCCGCGACGGCCCGCAGCCGGCCCTTGAACTCGTCAAGGGTCGGTGCTGTCGTCCGGTCCTCGGACACCTCCTCGGCGGGCACGATGATGCGGTACAGCCCCTCGTTCCCGTCCACGTCGGCGATGGCGCCGAACCGCAGTTGGGTCTTGCGGACCTCCTCGACGACGGCGGCGACCGTCGCCGGATCCTCGGTCACCTCCATGTCGCCCAGCAGCGTCTCGACCCTGGCGGGCTCGCCGGGGAAGCCGACTCCGAGCCGCTTGCGCACCGTGCTGCGGCCGCCGTCGCACCCGACGAGGTAGCGCGAGCGCAGCCGCGTGCCGTCCGCCAGCTCGACGGTCACCCCGTCCTCGTCCTGGCTCAGCCCGGCCACTTCGCGGCCGCGCCGGATCTCGGCACCGAGTTCGACGGCACGCTCGTCGAGCAGCCGCTCGGTGACCGGCTGCGGGGTGGCGAGGCCGTACGGGTGAGCCGTGTCCAACCGGTCGGGCCACGGCTTGATGATGCCGCCGAAGAGCCCGCCGACCTGGAACTTCTCACTGACCGCGAGGAACCGGTCCAGCAGGCCGCGCTGGTCCATCACCTCCACGCTGCGCGCGTGCAGACCGCGCCCGCGGGACTGCCGGGTCGGCTCGGCCAGCCTCTCCAGCACGACCACGCGCACCCCGGCCAGCCGCAGCTCGCACGCCAGCATCAGACCGGTCGGTCCGCCGCCGACCACGATCACGTCCGTCATGAAACCCCCCGTACTTCGCGAATACCTGATTCCCGCAATTTCTGGGCCAGGTCGACGATTCTGCGGCACGACCGGGGCCTTGCCGCAAGCCCCCTGGCGCGCTATACGTTGAGAGTGGAAAGGAGTGGGTACTCCCCTTTCCGTCATCGCGGGTGAAGGCTTGAAGGCTTACGGCAGTTCGACCCGCCACTTCACACCACCCCCCCCTGGCCGGTGCGCCGACCGCTCGGCCATGCCCGCCCGTCCCACTGCGGCCCCGAAGTACCCACTTTTTTGTGGGTACTTGGCAGCATCTGAGAGCGGGGGCCAATCTGGTCGCGGGCGGTCAGAGGGCCGACTGCTCCTCGGCCAGTTTCTCCAGGCGGCGGTGGCCCCAGTCGGAAAGGGGAGCCAGGACCTCGGAGAGCTCGCGACCGAAGCCGGTCAGCGAGTACACCGTCTTCAGCGGCAGCACATCGTGCACCTCCCGGTGCACAAGGCCGTCCGCCTCCATCTCGCGGAGCGCCTGAGTCAGCACCTTCTCGCTCAGGCCCGGCAGCCGCCTCCGCAGCTCGCCGGGGCGGTGCGGCCCCGACTCCAGAAGCCAGAGCAGAGCGGTCTTCCACTTGCCGTCGATCACAGCGATCGCGGCGGTTACTCCACAGACATTCGTGTCCTGGGCACGACCGCGCGTCATATCCACCCCACTCGATACGTTTTGAAGCCATATACGGGAGTTGAAGCATGTCCCCGCACCTCGAACAGTCTGCCGTCACCGTCCTCGGTCTGGGGCCGATGGGCCGGTCCCTGGCCGGTGCGTTCCTGGACGCAGGCCTGCGGACCACGGTCTGGAACCGGACGCCGGGCAAGGACCAGGACCTGATCGCGCGGGGCGCGGTCGGCGCGCGGTCGGCCGAAGAGGCGGTCGCCGCGAGCGGGCTGACCGTGGTCTGCGTGGTGAACTATGACGCGGCGGACAGCGTTCTGCGGCGTGACGCGGTCACCGACGCGCTCAAGGGGCGCACCGTCGTGAACCTGACCGCCGACACGCCGGACCGGGCCCGGGACACGGCGGCCTGGGCCATCGGCCACGGCATCCGCTACCTGGACGGTGCGATCATGACGCCGACCCCGACGATCGGCACGCCTGCCGCGGTGTTCCTCCACGCCGGCCCCGAGGACCTCTACGAAGAGCACCGGAGCCTGCTGGGCGCGCTGGGCGGCACCCACACCCACCTCGGCGAGGAGATCGGCCGGGCCGCGGCGTACGACATCGCGCTGCTCGACATCTTCTGGACCGCGATGGCCGGCTACGCGCACGCCTTGGCGGTGGCGCGAGCGGAAGGCATCACCGCGCGCGAACTCGCTCCGTTCGCCCAGGGCATCGGTGCGATCCTCCCACCGATCTTCGAAGAGGCCGCGGAGGACCTGGACAGCGGCAGCTTCTCCGGCGAAGGCAACCCGATCACCTCGGCGGTGTCGTCCATGGCCCATATCGTTCAGACGTCGGAGGCCCACGGCATCGACGCGGGCGTGATGCGCGCGGCCGAAGGCATGGCCCGCCGCGCTGTCGGCCGGGGGTACGGCGCAGACGGTTTCATCCGGATCGCGGAGATCCTGGGCCGTCGCTGAGGAAGCCGTCGGCGATCGGGGCGCTGCGCGCTCGGCGGCTGGACTCGGCCGCTGAACTCGGCGGCCGAACTCGGCGGCTGAAAATTGCGGTGGCCGAAGATCGCGCGAGAGGCAGACTGGCGCCATGACCGGATCGGATGCCAAGGCTGACCTTCGCTTCTACCTGCAGTCGGCCCGTGATGCCCTGCTGTGGAAGCTCGAAGGGCTCTCGGAGTACGACATTCGCCGCCCGCTGACACCGACCGGCACCAACCTCCTGGGCCTGGTGAAACACGCGGCCGGTGTGGAGCTCGGCTACCTCGGCGACACCTTCGGACGGCCGTCCGGGGAGCCGCTGCCCTGGCACGACGAAAGTACCGAAGAAGGTGCCGAACCCAACGCGGACATGTGGGCCACCGCCGACGAGCCACGCGGGCGGATCGTGGAGCTCTACCGGCGGGCGTGGGCCCACGCGGACGCGACGATCGACGCCCTGGCGCTGGACACGGTCGGCAGGGTGCCGTGGTGGCCAGACGGCCGGGACGAGGTGACGTTGCATCATGCCGTGGTGCGAGTGATCGCCGATACGCACCGGCACGCCGGGCACGCCGATATCGTCAGGGAGCTCATCGACGGCGCCGTCGGGATGAACAAGGGCAACGACAGCATGCCCCCGGGCGACGCGGTGTGGTGGGAGGGCTATCGGAGCCGGCTGGAACGTGCGGCCCGGGAAGCCGGCCGAGACGCGTAGCCGTGGAGCGTCAGATGCCGGTACCGGCAGGATCGCCGGCCGGGTCGCCGGCCGGGTCGCCGGCCGGGTCGTCGGCCGGGTCGTCGGCCGGGTCGTCGGCCGTCGTACGGATCCGTCTCACCGCCGCCGATCTCGCGCGCGTCCGCTTCGCGCCCCGGCCGGCGCCGCTCCAGGAGCTGAACGCGGCGTTCATGCTGCTCACCCGGCATGCCGGGCCGCCCGGTCCCTCGCCCGGTCCATGGCGGCAGCGGCTGCTGCGAGCCGTACCCGCCGCGGCCGAGCCGTTGCGCGACCTCGCGCCGGGGCCGCGGGCGCCGCGCTTCCTCGACGTCGTGGACGACTCGCTGAGCGGCGCGCTGGAGACCGTACGGGCCACCCCGCCCGACCTCGTACGGTCCGAGCTGGAGCGGGTGTACGAGGGCAGGCGCCGCCCGGCGCCCGCGTGGGTCCAGGGGCTGCACCGGGGCGACGCGGAGGCCTGGCGGGTCGTACGGCGGGCCCAGCGGGCGGCGTTCGACGCGATGCTGGGGCCCGTGTGGCCGCTGGTGCAGGACCTGCACCACGCGGAGTTCACGCGCTACGCGCTGGCGGTCGCCGAGCACGGGGTCGGAGCGGCGCTGGCCGCGCTGGTTCCGGGCGGCGTCGTGCACGGCGCGGTGTGGGAGCTGCCGGCCGCCGGGGCGGTGGCGGTACCGGGGCCCGGAGAAGGGCGCGGGCGCGGGCGCGGGCCTGTACGAGACGTCGAGCTGGACGGGCAGGGGGTGCTGCTGCTCCCGACGTTCCACTGGCGCGGCGCACCGCTGCTGTGCCGCCCGCCGGGCGGGCCGCTCGTCGTGACGTACGCGGCCTCGGCACCCGGCCCACCGGCGCCGTTCGATGAACGGGACGCGGCCGAGGACGCCCCGCCGGCCGCGCTGGCCGGGATCCTGGGCCGTACCCGCCTGGACATCCTGCTGCACCTCACCGAACCCGAACACACCGAAGGCACCACCACCGGCCTGGCCCGCGCCCTGGGCGTCAGCAACGCGACGATCTCCGCGCACACCGCCGCCCTGCGCGCCGCGGGCCTGATCACCACGGCCCGCACCGGCCGTTCCGTCCTGCACCGCGCCACGCCCAGGGCGGCCCTCCTCCTGGGCCCGCCCCGAAGACCCGCGCACCGGGCCGCGCACCGGGCCGTGCCTCAGGCCGCCCCGGTCACCACAGGGCGGTCCGCCGACGGGAGGCCCCACTCGCTCCAGGAACCGTCGTAGACCGACAGATCGCGGTAGCCGGCCAGTTCGGCGGCCAGCGCCAGGACGCAGGCCGTGACACCGGAGCCACAGGTGAAGACGAGACGCTCGGGCCCGGCCCCCGGACCCGCACCCGCGTCGGCACCCGCGCCCGCGCCCGTGTCCGCGTCGGCGCCCGCGCCCGGCCCAGGCCCCGTCCCCGCGCCCGCCGTCGCCGCCTCCGCGAACCGCGCGCGCAGCTCCGCCGGGTGCCGCATCCGCCCGTCACCGCCCAGGACGTCACCGAACGGCAGGTTGACCGCGCCCGGCATGTGGCCGCCCCGCAGCCCCGGGCGCGGTTCGGGCGCCGTACCGGTGAAGCGGCCCCGGGTGCGGGCGTCCAGCACCAGCGCGGCCGGGTCCTCCAGCGCCCGCGCCACCTCACCGCTCCCCACCAGCAGCCCCGGCCGTGGCCGCGCGGTGAACCCGCCCCGTACCGGGGCCGACCGCGCGGGCGCGGCGTCCTCCACCGGCGCCCCGGCCGCCGCCTCCCACGCCGGCAGCCCGCCGTCCAGCACCGCCGCCCGGTCGAAGCCCATCGCGCGCAGCATCCACCACGCGCGGGCGCTGGAGTAGACGCCGGCAGCGTCGTACACGACGACCGTGCTCGTGTCGTCCACGCCCAGCGCCCGCAGCTCCTCCGTGAACCTGTCCGCGTCCGGCATGGTGTGGGGCAGCGGCGACCCGGGGTCGGACAGCGACCCGTCGATGTCGAAGCACCGCGCTCCCGGTATCCGCCGCGCCACGCCCCGGTGCGCGCCCACGGACGCGTCGAGCACGACGAGGCCCGGGGCGTCGAGGCGCGAGGCCAGCCACCTCACATCGACAAGGGGTCCCGCGACACCGACCGTCATGGCTGGTCCTCCTCCTGTGTGGTGACAACGACCTGATACGCCATCAACTCATCGACCGCCGAGGCGCACACCGCCGCCCCCGCGTCCCCCTCCGCCGCGAGGACCGCCATTCCCAGCCGGTCCGCCGACGAGCGCAGCGCGTACACGGGATCGCCCGGCTCGACCTGTACGTCCCACTCCACGATCCGCACCCCGCCCGCACCACGCGCACCGCCCGCACCCGCACCGCGCGCACCGCCCGCACCGCCCGCGCCCAGTTCCCGTGGAGGCCCCGCCACCGCGCCGACGCGGCCGGGCGGCGCGGTGAAGAAGACGGTCGCGGCGGCGGCCACCGGCGTCACGTCGCCCGTGCGCGGAGGGACGCGGACCGCCCAGCCGAGTGCCGCCCGGCGCCAGTCGACACCGGTGGTGAGGTGTACGAGGTCGGCGATGCCGTCCCCGCCCGGGCGGTTGTGCGTCTCGATGACGGTGACCCGCCCGTCGGCGCCGACCTTCACCTCCGTGTGGCTCGGCCCGTCCACCAGCCCCACGGCGTCCAGCAGTTCGCCGACGGCCCGCTCCACGTCGCGCCGTTCGGCCGCGGTGAGCGAGGGCGCCGGCATGATGTGGGCGACCTCCACGAACCCGTCCCCGGTGGTCCGCTTCTCGGCGACGCCCAGGACCGTGTGCCGCCCGCCCGACGACAGCGCCTCGACGCTGAACTCCCGCCCCTCCACGTACCGTTCGAGCAGCGTCGCGCCGTTCCGGCGGTCCGCCGGCAGGTCGGCGGGGGTACGGAGCAGTGCGACGGCGTGACTGCCGGTACCCGCCACCGGCTTGGCCACCACCCGCGCGCCCCCGGCGAACAGCGCGGCGACCGCCTCCGTACCGGCGTCGCCCGGCGCGAACGCCGGGTTGAGGTGCGGCGCCTTCCGCGCCAGGACCCGCCGCATCTCCCGCTTGTCCCGGGTGGCCCGTACGACCTCGACGGGCACCCCGGCCGCGCCCAGCCGCCGCGCGGCGACGGCCGCGGGCTCCAGGCCCAGCTCGGTGAGCGACACGACGGCGCCGGGGGCGAGCGGCCGCAGCACCTCGTCGACGAACGGGAGGAAGGCGGGCGCGTGCTGATAGTCCACGGCGTACTCACCGCGCAGGCGCGCCCCGAGCACCTCCGCGCCCAGCACCTCCGCCCCGAGCACCCCCGCGCCCAGCACCGGCGCCCCCGGCATCCGTACGTGTACGAGATCGACAGGCAGCGTCGCAGCGGCGGCCGCGACCGCCGGACTCGCCCCGATGACCACGAGCGTCACACCAGACCCCCGCCCCCGCCCGTCGACTCACCTGCTCGTGATCGTAGCGCCGCCCGCCGCGTCGAGACGCCGGTCCCGGCATCACCACCACCGAGACGGACGGCCGCCCGCACCCGGCAGAGAACGTCCTGCCTGCCGTACCCGACGCGACGTGACACCCCTCGTCAGAAGATGTCCGGGCACCACGCCCGCCGCGGCGCCCGCAGCAGCAGGTCCGCCCGCGCCGCCGCGCCCGCCCGGGCCTCCTCGACCCGGCCCAGCGCCACCAGCCGCGCCACCGACTCGTCCCCCAGATACAGCGCCGCCAGCTCCGCCACGTCCATGACCAGGTCGGCCGACTCCGTGGTCGGCGCGCACACCGCGCCCTCCGGCGCCGCGTCCAGCCGGAACCTGCCCCCGGCCAGCCCGGCCGCGTCCCGCACGTCCAGCACCAGCGACCCCGACGTCCCGTACGTCCGCGCCTCCAGCGCCCGGACGACGTCGAGGATCCGCACCCACAGCAGGTCCGTGTGCGTCAGCACCTTCGCCGCCCGCGGGTCCGGCAGCAGCAGCGGCAGCAGATCGTCAGGCGCCCGGTAGTCGCTCTTCACGAACGCCACCCAGTCCACCGAGCACACGAACCGCCACAGCGCCCGCTCGGCGGCCGGCGTCACCGCGATCAGATCGTGGACGGTCGCCGTGTTCAGCGGATGCTTGTTGTCGTCCCACGTGTCGTCGCAGCCGTACGCGACGTAGCCCTCCAGCTCCCCGGAGGCCGAGCGGTACGTGGCGTGGAACCGCTCCTTCCACGGCTCGCTCGGCGGCGGGTTCACGCCCGTACGGTTGTCCCAGCCCCGTTTCGTACGGCTCACCATGCCGTGCCGCAGCGCCCGCGCCCGGTCGTGCAGCTCCGGGCCCAGCGTGCGGAAGTCCGCGAGGTCGACCAGGTCGATCCGGCCGCCGTCCTCGGGCCCGGACCAGCGCGGGTCGAGGCCCGACCGGCGCACGTCGACCTGCCACGCGGTCGTCCAGCTCGCCGGCCCGTAGCCGTACCGCCCGTAGATCGGGTACTCGGCCGCGATCAGCGTCGAGACGACCTCGCCCCGCTCCTTGGACTCCGCCAGCTCGGCCCGCATCATCTCGCCGAGCAGCCCGCGCCGCCGGTGCGTCGGCGACACGGTCACGCCCGACACCGCGCTCGCGGGCACCGCCCCGCCACCGACCGCCGTCAGCTCCTGCGCGAACGACCGGAGCGTGGCGACACAACGCCCCCCGTCGAACGCCCCCTTGGTCCGCGCGAAGTCCTGATACGGAAGCCGGGCGGCCACCTCCTCGTCCGTCACGGCCATCGGCTGCAGGAACCCGGTCTTGATGGCCCGCAGCCAGTCGGGGAAGTCCGCCTCGGTCACGCCGCGCACGACGGGCGCGGAGCCGGAGGAGGGAGAGGGAGAGGGAGAGCTAGACGGAGAGGAGGAGGTGGTGGCGGATTGTGCGGCGGAGGAAGGCGATGTGCCGGCGGGGGAGGCGTCGAAGCTCATCCCGACACGCTAAGCACACCCCCGCCCCCACGCACCCGACTTTCCGCCGCGCCCGGACGGGCCGCGTTTCCGCCGCGCCCGGACGGGCCGCGCCGGCGGGGTTCAGGCGAGGAGGTCGTCGACCTGGGCCTCGCCCTCCCTGTACCGGCGGGCGATCTCCGCGCTGCACTCGTCCGCCGTCCGCTGCAGCTCCTGGCGGCGCCGCGAGACCTCCTGCTCGTAGCGGGCGAGGCGGCCCATCGCCTCGTGCAGTTCGTCGTCCGTACGGGCGTCGAGGTCCGACAGCTCGACCTCCGCCAGCATCTCCGCCGCCAGCAGCCGGTACTCCTCGCTCCTCGGCGTCGACAGCGTCACATGCCGCGCCGAGCTGCGGCGGCCGTGCTGCCGGGACGGGGCGTCCGCGAGGATCTCCGAGAGCCGGTGGACCACCGGCACCTCAGGGGCCGCGCGGCGCGCCAGCTCGGCGCGGAGGATGTCGATACGGCCCTGCAGCAGCCGCCGTACGTAACTGAGGTCCGCCTCGTCCGTGTGCGAGTCGCGCCGCAGTGCCCGCAGCTGGTCCAGACGCAGCGCCTTCAGGGGTACGGGGGCCCCGACAGCACCCGTGCCCCCTTCGGCGGTTCGCTGTATCGGCGGGCGGGACCGGTCGAAGCCCTGACCGGAGTCGGCGCAGGTGATCGAAGCGAAGCCCGGGCTCTGCGGCCCGGGACCAGGTGTACTCATGTGTGTCCGTCCCCTCGACCGGTGCTCAGGCGCACCGCCTGCACGCATGGTGCCACTCCCGCAAGGGATGCGCAGGTGCTCTGCACCCGTTCGGCCCTCGGTAAGTTGGGGGGCATGCGAGCAGTGGTACAGAGGGTGGACGGGGCGCGCGTCGAGGTCGCGGGCGAGACGGTCGGCGAGATCGTCGGTGAGGGGCTGTGCGTCCTCGTGGGCGTCACCCACGAGGACACTCCCGAGAAGGCGGCCCAGCTCGCCCGCAAGCTCTGGTCCGTCCGCATCCTGGACGGCGAGAAGTCCTGCTCGGATGTGAATGCACCCTTGCTGGTGATTTCGCAGTTCACCCTCTACGGGGACGCCCGTAAGGGCCGCCGCCCCACCTGGAACGCGGCAGCGCCCGGCGATGTGGCCGAGCCGCTCGTCGACGAGGTGGTGGCCAGGCTGCGGGAGCTCGGGGCGACCGTGGAGACGGGCAGGTTCGGCGCGGAGATGCGGGTCTCGCTGACGAACCACGGCCCGTTCACGGTACTGCTGGAGGTATGAGGCGGGGCGCGCGGCACGGGCCGTGCGGCGCCGGCCGAGCGGCGCGTGCCGGTGCGCCTCGTGCGGCGCACCGGCATGGCGCCTACGGCTCGACGACCGTCTCCTGCGCCGCCGCCGTGCCGCCCGCCAGGAGCGGGGCGTCCACCGGGACGTTCCGCTTCACCAGCGCGAGCGCGATGGGCCCGAGCTCGTAGTGCCGTACCGCCGTCGTGACGAAGCCGAGCTGCCGCCCCTCCTCGCCGTCCGACGCGAGCCGCACGGGCGCGCCGTGCGGCGGCAGGTGGACCTCGCTGCCGTCCAGGTGCAGGAAGACGAGGCGGCGCGGCGGCTTCCCCAGGTTGTGGACGCGGGCGACCGTCTCCTGCCCGCGGTAGCAGCCCTTCTGGAGGTGCACGGCGCTGCCGATCAGCCCGATCTCGTGCGGGATCGTGCGGTGGTCGGTCTCGAAGCCGAGCCGCGGCCGGTGCGCCTCGACGCGCAGCGCCTCGTACGCGAGGGTCCCGGCGAGCGGGCCGTTCGCCTGCGCGTACGCCTCCAGGCCTGCGCGCGGCAGGAACACGTCGCGGCCCTGCGCGGTCTCCCGTACGGCGACCCCTTCGGGTACCTCGGCGATGGAGCCGGCCGGGAGGTGCACGACGGCGAACTCCTCCGTACGGTCGGCGATCTCGACGCGGTAGAAGAACCTCATCGACTCCAGGTAGCCGATGAGCGCCTCCTGCGTGCCGGGCTCCACGTGCGCCCAGACCGTCGTACCGTCGTCGACGAGGTACAGGGCGTGCTCGATGTGGCCGTTCGCGGAGAGGATCAGCGCGTCGGTGGCCTGTCCGGGCGGGAGGTCGCTGACGTGCTGTGTGAGCAGCAGGTGCAGCCAGCTCAGCCGGTCGTCGCCGGTGACGGTGACGACACCGCGGTGGGACAGGTCGACCAGGCCGGTTCCGGCGGCGAGGGCGCGCTGCTCGCGGAACGGGTCGCCGTAGTGGGCGGCGACACCTTCGTCCCGCCCCTCGGCGGGGACGGCGCCGGGCAGGGACAGCAGAGGGCTCTTCATGCCGTAAAGCCTACGACTCCGTGTTCGACGCCCCGGCGGTGCAGTCCTCGCACCGCCCGAAGATCGCGAAGTGCTTCATGTCGGTGTCGAAGCCGAAGGTGGCGCGGAGCTTGTCGGTGAACTCGGCGGCCACCCCGACCTCGGCCTCGATGACGTCGCCGCAGTCCCGGCAGACCAGGTGGAGATGGTGGTGGCGGGCGGCGAGGTGGTAGGTGGGGGCGCCGTGCCCGAGGTGGGCATGGCTGACCAGGCCGAGCTCCTCCAGGAGCTCCAGGGTCCGGTAGACGGTGGAGATGTTCACGCCGGACGCGGTCTTGCGGACCTCGGTCAGGATGTCGTCGGGCGTCGCGTGCTCCAGCACGTCGACCGCCTCGAGGACGAGCTGACGCTGGGGCGTCAGCCGGTAACCGCGCTGCCGGAGATCGCTCTTCCAGTCGGTGCTCACCACGCGCTCCAGTGTAGGAGCACCGACCGGAATGGCCAGGGCTGCTCAGGGCTACTTGAAGAAGGCGATGCCGTCGTCCGGAAGGTCACCGAGGCTCTTGGCCATGGCCTCGACCTCCTCCGGCGTGACGACCTTCTTGAGGTGCGCCGACATGTAGGGGCGCAGCGGCACCTCGGGGGTGGCCTTCTCGCCCACCCACATCAGGTCGCTGTTGACGTACCCGTACAGCCGCTTGCCGCCGCTGTACGGGCCGGAGGCCGCGGTGCGGGCGACGGCGTCGGTCGCGAGGTCGATCTGCGGCTTCTTGTCGGCGAGCTCGCCGTACCAGATCTCGGCGACGCCCTGGTCGCGGACCATGACCACCTCGACCTGGCGGTCCGCGCCGACGCGCCAGTAGCCGCTCTCGCTCTCCAGCGGGCGGACCTTGTTGCCGTCGGTGTCCAGGACCCAGGAGCGGGAGACGTACTGGATGACGTCCCGGCCGTCGTGGCTGAACGTGACGGACTGACCGAAGTTGCACTTCTCGGTGCCGGGGAAGTCGTACACTCCCGCGCCCTCCCAGGTCCCGAGCAGGAAGGCGAGCGGGACGAGGTCGGGGTGCAGGTCGGACGGAATCTGGATCATGGCTGGCAGCTCAGGCGATCTGTGCGGGTGCGGGGGGGTGGGCGGGGGTCAGCGCTGGCCCTGGTACAGCTTCTTCACGGTCAGCCCGGCGAACGCCAGGACGCCGACGCAGACCAGGACGAGCAGGGCGGAGAAGAAGGCCTCAAGCACGGGGTGCTCCTCGGTGAGCGGGTGGGGCATGAAACAGGGACCGGGTCCCAGCCTAATGGGTGGAACCCGGCCCCTCCGTGTGAGGTACACCCGGGACCCGGGCACACCGGCGCCGGCCGCCTCGGCCGCGTCAGCCGAGGAGCTGGTTCTGCAGGACCACGGTCTGGTGGAACGGCACCGCAGGGGCGGAGCCCTTCCGCGACTGGACGATCAGCGCGAGTGTGTCCCCTGCGACGATGTACGCCTGGCGCGTCTGCTCGGCGCCGTACGGTTCGGCCTCCTGGAACGCGTACGAGGAGGTGGTGGTCTCCTCAGGCATGGTCCAGAGTTCGTCGGTCTTCATCTCCGGGCCGCCGCGCAGGTCCTTTCCTGCCTCGCCGCCGAACTCCAGGTCCTGGTCCTGGAATGCCGTGGTGAACGCGACGGAATTGAACCGGAGCAGATAGATCCGGGTCGCCGTGCCGTCGGGCATGGTCCAGCCGCGGGCCGCGATGTGGCGCACGGCGTGGTCCGTGAGCGCCTGCTTCAGTGCGGGCCGCTCATGGCTCTCGTACTCGGCGAGGTACTGGTCGACGGTTGTCCATCCGCCGTCGAGGCTCTTGTCGGGCTTCGCACCGACGGGTGCGGGCAGTACCAACTTGCGCAGGTCGGCATGGTGGATCTCGCCTTCGTTGCCGTAGGTGAAGGGCCTCGGCATCCCTTCGGGCAGCGCGGGCAGGGAGAGCTTCGGGTACTGCCAACGCCCGTCGCTCTCCGTGGCCAGCCCCGGCACCTCGTGCCGCTCCATGCCGGCGATCCCGTACGCCGTACCGGCCCCGAGCCCGCCACACACCAGCACGGCGGCGGTCCACCGGGCCACTGCCCGCAGCACCCTCGGCCGCTTCCGTCCGCCGCCGGTGCCCGGTTCCGGTACGGTCGCGCCGTCCGGCTGCGGCCCCGGCTGTGCCGACGAGGCGGTGTCGGCCGTTGGCGGCGTGATGGTCTCCTCGGTCATACGTACTCCCCTGGAGCGGCGATGTGGTCGAGCTGCCGCTTGACCAGGTCCGCGACATCCGACTTTTCGAACGGCTTGGTGCCCGCGGCCGAGACGGTGACCTGGATGTCGCCGGTGTGCGCCACGCAGTCCATGCCCTCCAGCTCCGTCTTCTTCCCGGACGCGTTCTCCATCGGGACGAGGTAGCACGCTGCCTTCTTGTGACCCTTGATCGACGGGCCCTTCTTGAACTTCAGGAACTCGGCCAGCCCGACGCGCAGCTTGTGCAGGTCGTGCAAGTGCTTCTCGTCCTTCATGCGCACGATGTGCACCTCCACCAGCAGGTCGTTCGTGTTCGAGAGGTAGGAGCGCACCGCGACACCCCGCACGCCCAGCTTCTCGATCCGCTTCTCGAAGTCGCGGCGCTTCTTGCCGCTCAGGCCCCGGCCACCGTCCTTCAGAAGCTGGGTGGCCTGCTTGCCGCTGATCTCGCCGTCGTTGCCGTACTCCTCGATGTCGGGCCCGAGTTTGTAGTCGTCGGGCACCGGCAGCAGGAGCTTGCTCATCGGGGTGGACGCCTGGCCCTGGACCGGCGCGTTTCCGACCGGGTCCTTCGCCGTTCCGGACGAGCCCTCGGCTCTGCTCCACAGGGTGGTGGGCACCGTACGGTCCGCCTCGTCCACCGTCTTCCTGGTGTACGCCAGCCCGCCGCTCGCCGCCCCGAGCACCAGCACCGCGGGTATGACGACGCCGAGCGCACGCCGCGTACGGGAACGGGGCTTCGGTTCCTCGGTGGTCACAGGCGCTCCAGCTGTCGTTCGGCCAAGGTGCGGATGTCGTTCTTCGTGATGCGTTTCGAGTCGTAGACCCAGATGTCGACCATCACGTCGCCGCGGTGGAAGATCGCCCTGGCCTTGTAGAGGGGCAGGTATCCGGCCTCCCTCTCGGGCTCGTCGAAGACGTAGTAGCGGCCCTCGCCCGTGCCCTTCAGCACGCTGCCCACGTTGCCCGCGTGGTCGTCGTCGAGCATGTACGAGCGCTGGGAGGAGGCATGCTCGGAGGCTCCCAGGTAGGAGCCGGACCGGAACTGCACGAGCCGTACGTAGGCCGTACGGTGGCCCTTGCTCCATCCCGTGCCCGCCACGCGCCGCAGGCCGTCCTTGGCGAGGCTTTCGAACATCCAGTCCTCGTCCTCGAACCACAGGGCGTACGTGGGCAGGTCCGCCCAGCCGTCGTCCCCGACCACGTCGGAGATGTCCTTCGCGCCCTTCGGCCTCGGCAACAGCAGCTTGCGCAGGTCGCCGTCCGTCTTGACGCGGCGGTCATCGGCGGCGCTCAGCGGGGCCGGTTCCTGGCCCTTCGGCAGGGGCTTCGCCGGGTACGCCAGGCCCGGCTGGCTCAGGGCGGGCAGCGGGGTCGGCGGGCGGTCGGCCTGGATCTTGTAGCCCGTGGCCGTGCCGCCGACGAGCCCGATGACGGCCGCGGAGACGATGAGTGCCGCCGTACGGCCCCAGCGGCGCCGTGCCGCCGGGACGGATGCGGAGGCGGGCGGCGGCGGTCCCGTCGGCGGCTGCAGCGGCGGCTGCGGCTGCGGCGGCTGCGGCGGCTCACCCTGCGGCTGCGGCTCCGGCGGTCTTTCTGCGGTGTCCAAGAGGGTCCCCCCACGAGACCTAGAGGCATGCATTCCGTTCACTTGTACGACTCAGTGACATGTACAGGCACAGCAGGGTTGTACGCACGCGCATTACAGTTCCGCATATGGCGAAGAAGCTCGTGATCAAGGTGACAGCGGGGGCCGACGCCCCCGAGCGCTGCTCGCAGGCCTTTACGGTGGCCGCGGTCGCCGCGGCCAGTGGCGTGGAGGTCTCGCTCTGGCTGACCGGGGAGTCGTCGTGGTTCGCGCTGCCCGGCAGGGCCGCCGAGTTCGAGCTGCCGCACGCGGCGCCGCTCCAGGACCTCATGGAGGCCGTGCAGGCCGCCGGGCAGATCACGCTCTGCACGCAGTGCGCCGCTCGTCGCGAGATCACCGAGCAGGACGTCGTCAAGGGCGTGCGGATCGCCGGCGCGCAGGTCTTCGTCAGCGAGATCATGGGCGAGGGCGTGCAGGCCCTCGTCTACTGACGCTTCTTCTTGCCGTCCAGTTCGTCCCACCACTCGTCGGACTTCGGGTCCCCGGTCGGGTCGTCCCACCAGCGGTCGTCCGGGCCCCGGCGGTTCGCCGCCCACGCGGCGAGCGGGGGCAGCAGCATCGCCGCGAAGGCCATGCCGACGGCGGCCTGCACCGACCACAGGCGCACGAACGCCCACGCGCTGACGAACAGCGCCAGGCAGGTGCCCATCAGCACGAAGTAGGTGCGCCTACGCCGGGCGTACATACCTCCAGCGTAGGACGGAACAGGGCAGACCGAAGGGCCGCACCTCAAGTCCCGGAAAGCGTCCAACCCCCAGGAGGTGCGGCCCTTCGGCCGTATGGGTGCGCCGTCGGTCAGACGGCGATCGCGACCTCGGCGAGGCCGCCCGTCTGCACGACGACCGTGCGGTCGGCCGTGCCGCCCGGCACCAGGGCGCGGACCGTCCAGGTGCCCTCCGCCGCGTAGAACCGGAACTGGCCGGTCGCGGAGGTCGGGACCTCGGCGGTGAACTCGCCGGTCGAGTCCAGCAGCCGGACGTAGCCGGTCACGGGCTCGCCCTCGCGGGTCACCTGGCCCTGGATCGTGGTCTCACCGGGCTTGATCGCGGAGGCGTCGGGGCCGCCGGCCTGTGCTCCACACATGTCACTCTGTCCTTCGGTCGCAGGTCGGGGCGGGGTTACTTGTTGGCGCCGAGCTCGATCGGCACGCCGACGAGGGAGCCGTACTCGGTCCACGAGCCGTCGTAGTTCTTGACGTTCTCCTGGCCGAGCAGCTCGTGCAGGACGAACCAGGTCAGCGCGGAGCGCTCACCGATGCGGCAGTACGCGATGGTGTCCTTCTCCAGGTCGACCTGCTCCTCGGCGTAGAGGGCCTTGAGCTCGTCGTCCGACTTGAAGGTGCCGTCGTCGTTGGCGTTCTTCGACCACGGGATGTTGCGGGCGCTCGGCACGTGGCCGGGGCGCTGCGACTGCTCCTGCGGGAGGTGCGCCGGGGCGAGCAGCTTGCCGCTGAACTCGTCGGGCGAGCGCACGTCGACCAGGTTCTTGCTGCCGATCGCGGCGACGACGTCGTCGCGGAAGGCGCGGATGGACGTGTCCTGGGCCTTGGCCTTGTACTCGGTGGCCGGGCGGTTCGGGACCTCGGCGCCGTCGACCAGGTCGCGGGAGTCCAGCTCCCACTTCTTGCGGCCGCCGTCGAGGAGCTTGACGCTCTCGTGGCCGTACAGCTTGAAGTACCAGTAGGCGTACGAGGCGAACCAGTTGTTGTTGCCGCCGTAGAGGACGACGGTGTCGTCGTTGGCGATGCCCTTCGCGGAGAGGAGCTTCTCGAAGCCCTCCTGGTCGACGAAGTCGCGGCGGACCGGGTCCTGGAGGTCCTTCTTCCAGTCGATCCGGACGGCGTTCTTGATGTGGTTCTTGTCGTACGCCGACGTGTCCTCGTCGACCTCGACGATGACGACCTTCGGGTCGTCGATGTGGGCCTCGACCCAGTCGGCGTCTACCAGGACGTCGCTGCGGCTCATGCTGTGTCTCCTCCGGGGCAGTCTGCGGCGGGATGCGATGCGGTACGGCAGGGTCGCGCCGAGCGCTCTACGCGTCGTCGTACGTGTCACGTGGTCGTCTCGCGTACGAGGGTGCGGGGCGGCTGCGGCGCGGGGAAGGCCCCCCGGGGCGGAAGGGCCGAAAGACGCGGGGTTGCGGGACCCCGCTCAGACAGTGCGACAGAGCATGGCGGCGACGCGGCACAGGTCTACTGCCCGCCGCTTCGTGAGGTCCGCCTGTCGCTTCATCATGGCCCCGATCGTAGGGAGGGACAGGCGACCGTGTCACCGGCGTGTCGCATGGTGAGACGCGATCATCCGCATAGCGGGATGACAACGCCCCCGGGGCCGACTCCGGGCCGGTCGCGCCAGGGGCGTTCCCGCAGTTCGTCCAGGGGGCAGACGGCCGCGTCTCGCCATATGGGCAGCGGTCGGGTTCTGCCCGTCTCAGGCGTCTGCTTCCGGGCCTCTCAGCCCGCCAGGACGATGTTCTGGCCGCCGACCGTCACCGCCAGACCGTCCGGCGTCGCCTCCACCTTCTGGATCCGCAGCCCCGCCGGGAAGCCCGCCACCTGGCGGTCGAAGTCCGTCCGCTGCCGGACCATCTCCTCCAGCGTCGGGATGCCCTCACCGGGCACCTTGTCGGCGCGCACCCGCAGCGTGTCGCCGTCGACGACGCTCACCGTGGACAGCACGCTGCGCGTGAGCCGCTGCCCCAGGACCTCGACCGTGCCGGTCACCTTGATCTTGCCGTTGCCGCCGTACTCCAGCGTGACGTCGCTCTTGGAGACCTTCTTCAGCTCGTCGTACGAGATCCGCGCCGTGCCGGTCGCGGTGGCGGCGACCGCGCGCGAGAAGTTGTTCTCCAGCCGTACGCGGTGCAGCTCCGCGCTCATCTCGCCGACCCGCACCTGCTGGTCGCCGACCTTCGCCGCCACACCCGTGAGGCTGATGTCGACCTGCTCCAGCTCCTTGCCCAGCGCCTGGGTCAGGAACGGGAAGCCCTTGATGGACACGTCCGGCGCCGCCGCCAGGCCCTGATTGGCCTGAATGCGGTCCGCGGCCTCGGACTCGGCGGCGTTCAGCGCGAGCCGGTCCCCGATGACGAAGAGGCCACCGAGGACGACGGCGATGATCAGCAGTATTCGCAGTGCTCGCATGCTCGGTGTTCCCCCGCCTGTCTGTCGGTGCGGTATGCCCCGGGTACGCCCCGGGTACGGCCCCTTCCCCGGATGTCAGTGATCGACGAACGAGGTTACCGATTGGTTCCCTCAGGCCCGGTCACCCGCCGGGCCGGCGGTCCCGGCGGCCCCGCCGGTCAGCCCAGGGCGCGGCCCAGCAGGTACACCACGGGCGCGGCCGCCGCGAGCGGCAGGGCGACGCCCGCGGTCATGTGGACGAACCGGGACGGGTAG
>NZ_JABWDV010000375.1 GCF_013362995.1 Streptomyces sp. TRM64462
CCACGCCGCCGCCGGAGCCGACGCCCAGCCCTTCGCCGTCGTCCGAGCCGCCCGCGCCGGACCCGTCGGACTCGCCGTCCGCGTCGCCGTCGGCCGACACCCGTACGGAGGCGATGCGGTACCCGGACCGGTCGGGGTACCGGACGGAGCCTGCCGCGTCGCCGCAGGTCGCGCCCGCGTGACGGAGCACACAGCGGCTCTGGCCTGAACGGGTTTGCGCTGAGCGGGGGAGGGTGCGTATGGTGGTAGATCGTTTGATCCCATTTGCCCGGCGCCACGACCGAAGCGCGCCGCGTGTGGCGCGTACTCTCCCTTGCCGTGGCTGACCGCATCGAGGCGGTCGATTTGCTAAGCAGCGAAACACGGAGTTGACGGGCGCGTGCCGAGACTCCGGAAGGTTTCGCATTTCGCATGTCCATTTTCAGTTCTGACCAGACCGTCCAGACCGCCCAGGCCGTCCTGAGCGACGACGCGGTCGTCGTGGCCGCCGCCGTCGACGAGGCCATCGAAGAGGCCTCCGGCGTGCAGAACGCCGTCGAGGACGCGGCCCAGGGCGCGGCCCAGGACGCCGCCGCCGACGAGCCGACCGTGACGTTCGCGGACCTCGGGCTGCCCGAGGGCGTCGTCCGCAAGCTCGCCCAGAACGGCGTCACGACCCCCTTCCCGATCCAGGCCGCGACCATCCCGGACGCCCTGGCCGGCAAGGACATCCTCGGCCGCGGCCGCACCGGCTCCGGCAAGACTCTCTCCTTCGGCCTGCCGACGCTGGCCTCGCTGGCCGGCGGCCACACCGAGAAGAAGAAGCCCCGCGCGATCATCCTCACGCCGACGCGCGAGCTGGCGATGCAGGTCGCGGACGCCCTCCAGCCGTACGGCGACGTGCTCGGCCTCCGCATGAAGGTCGTCTGCGGCGGTACGTCCATGGGCAACCAGATCTACGCCCTGGAGCGCGGCGTCGACATCCTCGTCGCCACCCCGGGCCGGCTGCGCGACATCATCAACCGCGGCGCCTGCTCCCTGGAGCAGGTCCAGGTCGCCGTACTCGACGAGGCCGACCAGATGTCCGACCTGGGCTTCCTGCCCGAGGTCACCGAGCTCCTCGACCAGGTCCCGACGGGCGGCCAGCGCATGCTGTTCTCCGCGACCATGGAGAACGAGATCGCGACCCTGGTCAAGCGCTACCTGAAGGACCCGGTCAACCACGAGGTCGACAGCGCCCAGGGCAACGTCACCACCATGACCCACCACGTCCTGGTCGTGAAGCCCAAGGACAAGGCGCCGGTCACCGCCGCGATCGCCGCCCGCAAGGGCCGCACCATCATCTTCGTCCGCACTCAGCTCGGCGCCGACCGCGTCGCCGAGCAGCTCCGCGACGCCGGCGTGAAGGCGGACGCGCTGCACGGCGGCATGACGCAGGGCGCCCGTACGCGGACGCTGGCCGACTTCAAGGACGGGTACGTGAACGTGCTCGTCGCGACGGACGTCGCCGCCCGCGGCATCCACGTCGACGGCATCGACCTGGTCCTGAACGTGGACCCGGCCGGTGACCACAAGGACTACCTGCACCGCTCTGGCCGTACCGCCCGCGCCGGCCGCTCCGGCACGGTCGTGTCGCTGGCGCTGCCGCACCAGCGGCGCCAGATCTTCCGCCTCATGGAGGACGCGGGCGTCGACGCCTCCCGCCACATCGTGGGCGGGGCGGGCGCCTTCGACCCGGAGGTCGCCGAGATCACCGGCGCCCGGTCGCTGACCGAGGTCCAGGCCGACTCGGCGGGCAACGCCGCGAAGCAGGCCGAGCGCGAGGTCGCCGAGCTGTCGAAGCAGCTGGAGCGCGCCCAGCGCCGCGCCACGGAGCTCCGCGAGGAGGCCGACCGCCTGGTCGCCCGCGCCGCCCGCGAGCGCGGCGACGACCCGGAGACCGCGATCGCGCAGGCCGCCGAGGCCGCGGAGGCGGAACTCGCCGCCGCGCCGGAGCCGGCCCGCGAGGAGCGCCCGGCGTACGACCGCCGCGACCGCGACGACCGCGGTGGCGACCGCGACCGCGACCGCGACCGTGGCGGCTACCGCCGTGACGACCGTGGCGGCGACCGTCCGTTCAACCGTGACAACCGTGGCGGGGACCGTGACCGTGGCGGCTTCCGTCGCGACGACCGCCGTGACGACCGTGGCGGGGACCGTCCGTTCAACCGCGACAACCGCGGTGGCGACCGTGACCGCGGCGGCTTCCGCCGTGACGACCGTCGCGACGACCGTCCGTTCAACCGCGACAACCGCGGTGGCGACCGTGACCGCGGCGGCTTCCGCCGTGACGACCGCCGTGACGACCGCGGTGGCGACCGTCCGTTCAACCGCGACAGCCGTGGTGGCGACCGTGACCGCGGCGGTGACCGTGGCGGCTTCCGCCGCGCCGACCGTCCGTTCAACCGCGACCGCCGCGACGACCGCCCCGCCGGCGGCCACCGCTCCGGCGGCCACGACCGCCCGTACGGCCGCCGCGACGACCACCGGGGCTCCGGCTCCTCCGGCTCCTTCGGCCGCCGCGACGACAAGCCGCGCTGGAAGCGCAACGGCTGACGCCCCGTAGGCGGCACACCGCAGGCACCGCAAGGGCCCGTACGCGACACCCCCGGGTGCGCGCACGGGCCCTTCCCGTCCCCGGGGCGGCCGTACGAGCGTCTTGAGCCGATACCCGATCGGCTCACCGCCCGCGGCGGGCTATGCTCGGGGATGACCCGTCGAGGGCCCTTAGCTCAATTGGCAGAGCAGCGGACTTTTAATCCGTTGGTTGTGGGTTCGAGTCCCACAGGGCCTACCAGGTCGTGAGCCGCCAGAAGGCTCTGACCCATCAGTTCGCGCCCCGGCCGCTCATCCCGGCCGGGGCACTTCCATGCCGGGCCGGTCCGGCGCATCAGCCCGGCCGACCGCCGCTTCCCCGACGGCCTTCAGTTCCGCTCCGGCAGGACAGCGGAGCGCGTCCGGCCTGCGCGGCGGGCAGGGCCGCCGGGACCTACGCTGCAGGAGGGGCATGCGGCGGAGTGCGGCGCTCGTTTCGCCGACGGATGCCCTGGTGCGGCGGATGACCTACGCCGCGTCGTTCTTCAGGAGGTATCGCATGACGGATCATGAACCCCTCCCCTCCACGGGCCACGCCGAGGTGCGGATCATGGCCGCGACGCCGGAGGCCGCCCGCCGTGTGGCGACGGTGCTGCGCCGCTGCTTCGCCGCGACCGAGCAGCGCAGCTACCCCGCCGGTGGCGAAGGGGGAACGCGGCTGCACCTCACGGTCGACACCGGTCACGCGGCGGAGCCGGCGCGGTCCTGGCTGGCCAGCAGCCGTTCGCCTCTCGGCGATGAGCCCCGGGCGGACGGGGCCTGACAGTGCGGTGGCCGGTGGCTGCGCCGGGCGTGTGCGGCCGCTGACGCGCACGGCGAGGAAGGTGCCGGACCATGGGCGGCGACCCCCGCGAACGGTTGGTCTTTCCCGGTCCGCTGCCCTGGCCCGAGCAGACGCGGCTCGCGCGGGCGCTGCGGACGGAGACCGTCGGCGGCCTGGTGCTGCTCGTGGCGGCCGCTGTCGCGCTGGTGTGGGCCAACAGTCCGGCGCGCGACGCGTACGAGGCTGTGCGTGACGCCCGCTTCGGGATTCCCGCGCTGGGGCTGGACCTGTCGGTGGCCCACTGGACGGCTGACGGGCTGCTGACGGTCTTCTTCCTGGTCGCGGGGATCGAGCTGAAGCGCGAGCTCGTGGCGGGGCAGCTGAGTTCCGCGGCCACCGCGGCACTGCCGATGGTGGCCGCCCTGTGCGGCATGGCCGTTCCGGCGGCGGTCTACTTCGTGACGGCCGCTGTCGGCGGGGGCGGGCCGGACGGCTGGGCCGTGCCGATGGCCACCGACATCGCCTTCGCACTCGCGGTACTTGCCGTGCTGAACACCCATCTGCCCACGGCGCTACGGGCGTTTCTGCTGACCCTGGCCGTGGTCGACGACCTGGGGGCGATCCTGGTGATCGCCGTGTTCTTCACCGGCGACCTGAAGCCGGCCGCCCTCGGCGGGGCCTGCGCGGGGCTCGTCGTGTTCGGGCTGCTGCAGCGCCTGCGGGTGCGGGGCTGGTGGTGGTATGCGCCGCTGGGGGTGGTGGTGTGGGGGCTCACGTACGTCGGTGGCGTGCACGCGACGGTGGCGGGCGTGGCGATGGGGCTGCTGCTGAGGGCCCGCCCGGACCGGGCGCGAGGTGAGGAACGGCCGCCGGGCGAGCGGGCCGCGCACGTGCTGCGGCCGTTCTCCGCCGGGGTCGCCGTACCGCTGTTCGCGCTCTTCGCCGCCGGGGTCAGCGTCTCGCCGCGCGTGCTCGGGGAGGTGTTCACAGGGCCTGAACCGCTGGGGGTGGTGCTCGGGCTGGTCGTCGGCAAGACGGTGGGCGTCCTGGGAGGGACGTATCTGGCCGCCCGCTTCACCCGGGCCCGGCTGGACCCGGCCCTGGCCTGGGCCGATGTGTTCGCCCTCGCGGTGCTGTCCGGGATCGGGTTCACCGTCGCGCTGCTCATCGGGGAGGCGTCCTTCGCCGACCCGGTGGACGCGGGAAGGGTCAAGGCGGCCGTCCTGGTCGGCTCCCTGCTGGCGGCGGCCGTGGCGGGACTGCTGATCAAGCGCCGTAACGTCGTCTACCGTCGGCTGTGGGAGGCGGAACACGCCGACGCGGACGGCATCCCTGACATGTACCGGCGGGACGCGGGCGGCCCGCCGCAGGACGACGCCGGTGGTGGTCCGGAGAGCCGGTGAGGAGTGGCGGGCGCGCCGACCGGTACGGGTCGGCTGCGGGGCCTGCCGTGCCGGCTGGGCAGCGGTCGAGTGGCGCGGTCGACCGCCCGGCGACGACGCTCCGGATCAGGTGCGGGTGGCGGTGCCGGTGTCGATGAGGATCTGCTCGGCCTGTGTGACGTTGTCGGCGCGCAGGGCCTGGGCCATCGCCGCCCGGGCCGCCTCCGGTGTCGCGTGGGGCGGCACGACCAGCAGCGAGAAGTGGTCCCTGTCGCCTCGCGTGATCAGCACCGTGTCGTCGCCCACGGGGAAGGAGTCGATGTGCACCACACGGTCGTCGATGATCAGCCGGACCGGGAGCGGGTCCCAGGCGGCGGCGTCCAGGCCGACGCGGGTGATCGGGCCCAGATACGCGGTGAGGGCGCTCACCAGGGCGGGCAGCTCCGCCGCGATGTCGCGGGAACGCGGCCACCACGCCGCGTCGAGGACGCGGTCACGGGCCTCCGTGGTCTCCAGGCGGAGCAGCGCGGTGCCGGGCTTCACCGCTTGGTGGACGGCGCTCGGCAGGCGGCCGGTGGCGGGAGGCGGAGGCGTGTCGGAACTGGGCATTCGGTGGTCCGCCCGTCTGCTGGATCGGCGGTGCCCCGGGGGTAGGCCAGGAGCTTGGCTCCTTCCACGGTACTCCGCCACCCCCCGGGCGGCCTCGCTGTCCCGGGAGGCTCCTCCCTGGTGGCCGCGGCCTCGGTTACGGCCGGGTACGCCGGCTTCGCCGGCTACGGGCAGGTCTCCTCGAACTTGACCGCCGTGAGCGCGACGGGACGGCCGTTGAGCGGGGTGCCGGGGGCGGGGTCCTGGGTGCACACCTGCCAGTTCGACTCGACGAGGACCATGCGGCCGTCGGGTGAGGCGTCTTCGACGGTGAGACCGGTGGAGGTGTCGAGGGACTGGCGGGCGACCTTGACGGACTTGCCCCTGAAGTCGGGCATCTTGTCGTCGGCGGCCGGGGTGGCGGTGTCGCGGCCGCTGTCCTTGGCGGGGCAGGTCTCCCGGAGCTTGACGGTGCCGAAGTCGATCCGGGTGTCCGTGGGGTGTCCCCCCGGCTGCGGCGTCTGGTTGCAGACCTTCCAGTTGCGGTCGGAGATCTGGTTCCGGCCGCGACCGAGTGCGTCATGGGACGTGAGGCTGTGGAAGCCGAGTTCCTGGGCCTTGTCCTGGGCGGACTGAAGGCCCATGCCGACGAAGCTCGGCAGCTCTGCCGTCCCGGGCTTCGCGGGCCCTGCGTCGGCGGCCGGTCCCTGCGTCGTCCGGGGGCGCTCGGGGGCGGAGTCGCCCGGCCTCGTGGTGTCGTCGCAGCCGGTGAGCACGAGGAGCGCGGTGGCGCCGAGGGCTGTGATGGCGGTGCGGGTACGCATGGTCCCCCCTGAAGGTGCGGATCAGAGGGTGCCATCGTGCCGGGTTACCAGTCCTGGCGCTGGGCGACGCCGATGACGTACCCGTTCGGGTCGGTGGAGCAGAAGACCTGGGCTCCGCGCCGTAAATGTAAATGATCATGGTTTTGATGGCGTAAGGTGGTGTTCACCGACGCGGGGTGGAGCAGCTCGGTAGCTCGCTGGGCTCATAACCCAGAGGTCGCAGGTTCAAATCCTGTCCCCGCTACTGAAGGATCGAAGGCCCGGTGCCCTGTGCACCGGGCCTTCGCCGTGTGCCGGGGCCGTCGCCCGGTCGGACGTCGGCGGTCGACGGGGCGGGGCTCCGCCAGGAGGCTGGGGTGGTGGGGCAGCGAGCGGAGCGCGGCGGCAGCGGGATCCTCGTACGGCGGTTCGTACGGGCCCTTCCCGCGCTGCTGGTCGTCGGCGGGGTCGTGTACGACGTGGCCACACCGCCCCCGTTCACCGCCGTGCCGTTCTTCGTGGCCGCGCCCCTCATCGCCGCGCCCCTCTACACCGCGGCCGCCACGCTCCTCGTCGGGCTGTTCGCCGTGCTCGCCGTGCTGGCCCCGCACCTCGTCACCGCCCTGCCGGAGGACGTCCCCGGCGCCGCGGGCGCGACCGAGGTGGTGACCGTCGCCACCGTCGGCGGGCTCGCGCTGCTGATCAACCGGCTCGTACGGCGCAGCGGCGAGCGGCTGGAGGCGTCGCGGGTGATCGCGGAGACCGCGCAGCGGGCGGTGCTGCCGGTGCCCGCCGAGCGGATCGGCGGGCTGCGCGTCGCGGCGCGGTACGAGGCGGCGCAGGCCGACGCCTTCATCGGCGGCGACCTGTTCGCCGTCCAGGACACCCCGCACGGTGTGCGGCTCGTGGTCGGGGACGTGCGGGGCAAGGGCATGGGCGCGGTCGAAGCTGTGGCGGTGGTCATCGGGGCGTTCCGGGAGGCGGCCGAGCACGAGAGCTCCCTGGAGGCCGTGGTGCAGCGGCTCGAACGGGCGCTGGCGCGCGAGGGCACGCGGCGCGACGGGCTGGACGCGGTGGAGGGGTTCACCACCGCGGTCGTCGCCGAGATCCCGCGCGGCAACGGGCTCGTACGGATCGTGAACCGCGGTCACCCCGAGCCGCTGCTGCTCGACGCGGCCGGCGGCGTGGCCGCGCTGGCACCGCCGGAGGCCGCGCTGCCGCTGGGCATGGGCGACCTGGGCGCGTGGCCGGACCGGGCGTACGAGGTGCCGTACCCGCCGGGTGCGACGCTGCTGTTCTACACGGACGGGCTCACCGAGGCGCGCGACGCGCGCGGCACCTTCTACGACCCGGCCCGGTGGCTGGAGGGGCGCGTCTTCCGGGGGCCCGCCCGGCTCCTGGACGCGCTCGTCGCCGACGTGCGGCGGCACACGGGCGGCGGGGCCACCGACGACATGGCGCTGCTCGCCATCACCCGGCCACCCCGTCACCCCCATCACCTTCCGTGAGCGAAGAGGAGCCCTCCGCATAACATTTGACTTACCGTCAGAAACTTGCTGTGTGGTGCATGAGGCTGAGGAGCGGTCAACTCGGGCGCATACGCTCGCCTATTGACCGATTTGTCGAGCCGGAAATGGCGGAAGGATCACCAGGAACAGCTTGGAATACGGCCCCGGAGTCTATTAACGTTCGATAACGCAGCGCGGTCGTTCCAGCCGTCGCAGAGGCGGCACCGTGCGCATGCGCCGAATCCCGCGAGGGAACCGGGGAACCACCACCTTTGGGGTGAATCGGGTCGGAGTGACTCCGTCCCGTAGGAGACCTTCCTGCTCCGAACCCGTCAGCTAACCCGGTAGGCGGTGAAGGAAGGAAAGGAGTACGCCTCCGTGGCGTCCAACAGGCCTGCCCCCGAAGCCCCCTTCGGCTCGTACGACCCGTACGGAACGTACGAAACGTACGACACGACGGCCGGCCACACCGGTCACACCGGTCACCTCACCACCACCTCGGGACTTCCGGGAGCTCCCGGACTTCAGGGACTTGCGGGACCTCAGGGACTGGCGGGAGCTCCGGACTCCGAGGCCCCCGCGTCCACCGGCGAGTGGAACCCCACCGAGGACACCGTCCGCCCCGTGCGCGGCCGGCACCGCGTCGTCAAGCAGCGCACCGGCCTCGCCCGCAGCTCCACCGTCCTCGGCGTGGGCGTCATCGCCGCCGTCGGCGCGGGCGGCATGGCCACCGCGCAGGACAAGCCGCGGATCGCCATCTCCCTCCCGGACCTCCCGGACGCCTCGTCCCTGCCGGGCATCGGCACCCTCATATCCGACGACGCCGCCGACGCCGACGGCCAGGACGGCGCCCAGGACGGCGCCTCCGCCGAGGGCGGCAACAACCACGGCCCGCTCACCCTCGGCACCACCGCCGACGGCACCGAAGGCCAGGGCACCGCGGACTCCGCCGCCGGCGCCGGCGAGGCCCTGCGCGCCCGCATCCTCCAGCAGGCCGAGCAGCAGCAGGCGGCCGCCGAGGCCGAGGCCCGCGCCGCCGCCGAGAAGGCCGCGGCCGAGAAGGCGGCAGCGGAGGCCGCCGCCCAGAAGGCCGCCGCGGAGAAGGCCGCGAAGGCCGCCGCCGAAGAGGCCGAGCGCGCCGAGGAGGAGCGCAAGCGCGCCGAGGCCGAAGCCGCCGCCAAGGCCGAGGCCGAGCGCCTCGCGAAGCTCGCCGCCTCCTACGCGCTGCCCACCTCCTCGTACACGATCACCTCCACCTACGGCCAGGCCGGCTCCAT
The DNA here is from genome assembly GCF_013362995.1 of Streptomyces sp. TRM64462. Taxonomy (GTDB): domain Bacteria; phylum Actinomycetota; class Actinomycetes; order Streptomycetales; family Streptomycetaceae; genus Streptomyces. The sequence goes on from NZ_JABWDV010000375.1 coordinate 8,935, forward strand.
GTGGTCCTCCGGCTACCACACGGGCCTCGACCTGGCCGCCCCCACCGGCACGCCGGCCAACGCCGTCCACAGCGGCACCATCAAGTCCGCCGGCTGGTCCGGCGCGTACGGCTACCGCATCGTCCTCGAACTCGAGGACGGCACCGAGATCTGGTACTGCCACCTCTCCTCGATGACCGTCAGCGCCGGGCAGACCGTCGGCACCGGCGAGACCATCGGCCGCGTCGGCGCCACCGGCAACGTCACCGGACCGCACCTGCACCTGGAGGTGCACACCGCGGGCGGCGACGGCATCGACCCGCTGGCCTGGCTGCGCGGCAAGGGCCTCACGGTCTGATCCCTCCCGGTGCTCCCTCCCGGTGCTCCCTCCCGGTGCTCCCTCCCGGAGGCGGCGCCTCCGGAGCATCCGACCCCGGCAGTCCTGGCGGCACACCCCCCGACGCCAGGGCTGCCGGTCTCCGCGCGCGCCCGTACGGGTCCGGCACGCGTACGGGGCTCAGCTCCGGTACGGGTTGTAGCCCGCGTAGTCCCGGTGCGGCGGGGGCGTCCACACGCGGCCCGTCGCGCGCGCCGCGTACGTCAGCGCCGGGCCCGCCACGTCCTTGCGCCGCCACATGTGGTGCAGCAGCTCCTGCTCCCGCGCCGTGAAGTCCCGGTCCGCCGCGCCCCTCCGCGCCCGGTGCCGCAGGAACGCCAGCGACGTCGCGAACGCCTCGTACTCACCCACCGCACGCGCCGCCGCAGGCCCGAACGCCCGCGCCGCGTACCCACGGGCCAGGCCGCGCGCCCGCATCGACGACAGCGCGGGCGGCTCGTCGGGGGACAGCCACCCGGCCGCCGCGTACGCCGGCAGCTCGCCGGATATCGTGCGCAGCTCCCGCTGCCGCGTCCAGACCGCCAGCCACGTCAGCAGCCCCAGCGCGGGCAGCATGAACGCCCCGTACACCGCGAAGAACCCCCACGGCCCGAAGGTCGTCGAGCCGTTCCACAGCGCGTGCATCCCCATCGCGAGCAGCAGTCCCAGCACCGGCAGCGCCACCCGCAGCACCCGGCGGCGCCGGACCGTCACCGCGGCGATGCCGAAGCCGATGCCGGTGAGCACCGTGAACAGCGGATGCGCGAACGGCGACAGCACGACCCGTACGAAGAACGTCGCCGCCGTGTAGGACCCGATGCCGGACGTGCCGATCTCCTGGTCCTCACCGAAGGCGCTGCCCAGGTAGAGGATGTTCTCGGTGAACGCGAAGCCCGTCGCCGTGAAGCCGGCGACGACGACACCGTCGACCAGGCCCGTGAAGTCCCGTCTGCGGAACAGGAACAGCAGCAGGACCGCGCAGGCCTTCGCGCTCTCCTCCACGACCGGGGCGACGACGGTCGCGCCGAGCGTGTCCGCCGACGTCGGATCCGCCGTCGCGGTGGCTATCCAGCGGGTCGCGAACGTGTTGGCGAGCAGCGAGACGAGCGCGGCGGCGAACGCGCCCCAGGCGAACGCGAACACCAGGTTCTTCCACGGGCCCGGCTCCACCCGGTCCAGCCAGCGGAACGCCGCGAGCAGCAGCGGCACGGGCAGCAGGGCGAGCCCGAGACCGACGAGGAAACCGGCCGTCCCCGTCTGCTCCCGTACCAGCGCCAGGATCACCAGGGCGCACAGGGCGAGCACGAGGGTCACGGCGGTGGCACGCACCGCCTTGCCGCGCCAGAAGGCACGCCGCGGCCTGTACCGCCAGCGGGCCCGCTCCGGCACGGCGTCGAACGACGGGTCGGCGCGGTACGCGGGGATCGCGGGCTGCCCGCCCCGCGACGGGACCTGGGCATGGGCAGGCTGCGGGTGCTGGGCGTGCTGCGGGACCTGGGCATGCTGCGGGTGCTGGACGTGCGACGGGTGCTGCGCGTGCGGCTCTGACACCCAACGACCCTAAACGGCGCCACTGACAGCCCGCGACAGCATTCCGTCAGCTCTGCCAGGGACGGCTGCGACGGTCCGTCACACCCGGCGGAAGAGGAGGTCGTGGACGACATGCCCCTTGTCCAGACCCTGCCCCTCGAACCGGGTCAGCGGCCGGAACGCCGGCCGGGGCGCGTAGCCCCCGTCGGGCGCCGTGTTCTCGAACGCCGGGTGCGCCGTCAGCACCTCCAGCATCTGCTCCGCGTACGGCTCCCAGTCCGTGGCGCAGTGCAGCACGGCGCCCGGCTTCATCCGGGTCGCGGCCAGGTCGAGGAACGCGGGCTGGATCAGCCGCCGCTTGTGGTGCCGCTTCTTGGGCCACGGGTCCGGGAAGTACACGCGGACCCCGTCGAGCGCGTCCGGCGTGAGCATCTCGCGGAGCAGGATGATCGCGTCGCCGTTGGCCACGCGTACGTTGCCCAGCCCGGCGCGCTCGGCGAGGGCGAGGAGGTTGCCCTGGCCGGGGGTGTGGACGTCGACGGCGAGTATGCCGGTCGACGGGTCGTCTGCGGCCATCCGCGCGGTGGCCTCGCCCATGCCGAACCCGATCTCCAGGACGACGGGCAGCCCGCCGAACATCGCGTCGAGGTCGAGGACCCGCTGCCCGTCGATGTCCAGGCCCCAGGTCGGCCACAGCCGCCGCAGTGCCTCGGCCTGCCCGGCCGTGACCCGGCTGCGCCGGGGCTGGAAGCTGCGGATCCGCCGCTCGAAGTGCGACCCGGCGGGGTCGGGGGCGGGGCCGGTCCCGTCGGGGAACATGCGGCTCCCCCGGCGCGCGACCCGCGCGGGCACGCCGGTGTCCCGGCCGACCGCCGCGGTCTCGGTGGGCTGGGTGGGGGACGGGATGCTCAACGCGTTCTCCTCAGACACAGTGCCCCCAATTCTACGGAGCCGGGCGTCCTACGGAGCCGGGCGTCCTACGGAGCCGGGCGTCCTATGGAGCCGGGCGCCGGAGCGGGGCGTTCTGAGGAGCCGGGCGCCGGGCCCGTCCCGCCGCCGTCGTCACCGCTCCATGCGGGCCAGGGCACGCCGGGCGACCTCGCGCCCGATCGGCAGGGAGGCCGTCGCCGCGGGTGAGGGGGCGTTCAGGACGTGGACCGTCCGGGGCGCCTCGTGGAACAGGAAGTCGTCGACGAGCGTCCCGTCCCGCAGCACCGCCTGCGCCCGCACCCCGGCCGGGGCCGGGCGCAGGTCGGCGGCCGCCGCCTCGGGCAGCAGCCGCCGCACGGACGCGGTGAACGCGCGCTTCGACAGCGACCGGCGCAGCTCCCCCGCCCCGTACCGCCAGTGCCGCCGGGCGATCCGCCACGCGCCCGGCCACGCCACCGTCCCGGCCAGCTCCCGGGGCCGTACGACGGGCCAGCCGTAGCCCTCGCGGGCGAGCGCGGGCACCGCGTTCGGGCCCACGTGCACGCCCCCGTCGATGCCCCGCGTCAGATGCACGCCGAGGAACGGGAACGCCGGGTCCGGCACCGGATACACCAGGCCCCGCACCAGCTCCGGCCGCTCCAGCTCGTAGTACTCGCCCCGGAACGGCACGATCCGCATGCTCGGCTCGTCGCCCGCGAGCCGCGCCACCGCATCGCAGTGCAGCCCCGCGCAGTTCACCAGCACGCGCGCGCGGACCACGTCCCCGCCCGCCGTGCGCACCGCCACGCCCCAGGGGCGCCGGTCCACGGCGGTGACCTCCGCGCCGTACCGCACCTCGGCGCCGGCGGCCCCGGCCACCTCGGCGAGCCGCGCCGCCACCGCCCCGTAGTCGCAGATCCCGGTCGTGCCGACGTGGATCGCCGCCAGGCCCCGCACGTGCGGCTCGTACGCGCTGATCTGCGCGGGGCCCAGCTCCCGCACCGGGATGCCGTTCTCGCGGCCGCGCTGCACCAGGGCGTGCAGCCGGGGCAGCTCGGCCCGCTCCGTCGCGACGATCAGCTTGCCCGTGACCTCGTGCGGCAGCCCGTACTCGGCGCAGAACTTCACCATCTCGGCGGCGCCCCGCACCGCGAACCGCGCCTTGAGGGAGCCGGGGCGGTAGTAGATGCCGCTGTGGATGACGCCGCTGTTCCGGCCCGTCTGGTGCCGGGCGGGGCCCGGCTCCTTCTCCAGGACGGTCACCCTCGTCCCGGGCGCCGCCCTCGTCAGCGCGTACGCCGTCGACAGCCCGATGATCCCGCCGCCGATCACCAGGACGTCGCAGTCGAACATGCCGCCGCCGAACCCGGACACCTGTGCCACCTCCCACCCCGAATAGTGCACTGGCCCGCTGACAACGCCGTTAAACCAGGTGCGGGCGGGGGTGGGAGATGGATCACGCCAGGTGCGCGCCGGGCCCTACGCCGTCGCCTACGGCGGGCCCTACGCCGCGCCCGGGCCTGCGCCGGGTCCTACGCCGGGGCCATCAGCAGCGGCCGGGCCCGCTCGCGCAGCTCCGCGACCCGCGTGTCGTCGCCGTACGGTTCGAGGCGGTGCAGCAGATCCCGTACGTACTCGGTCGTACGGGCCGACGAGATGCGCCCGGCCACCTCCACCGCGCGCGTACCGGCCGCGCAGGCCGCGTCGAGGTTCCCCGACTCCAGTTCGGCCACGGCGCTCACCACCAGGCGCAGGCCGTGCGACCGCACGTACTCCTCCGTCGGCCGCGACAGCGCCTGCTCCGTGAACCGGCGTACCTGGCGCGGCGCCTTCAGGTCCCGGTAGCACTCGGCCGCGTCCGCCGCGAACCGGTCGTACGAGTAGAAGCCCAGCCACGACGGGTCCGCGTCGCCGTCGCGCGAGCGCTCCAGCCACCCCTCGGCGGCCTTCAGCGCCGCGCCCGCTGCGGCCGCGTCGCCCGCCTTGGCGTGCGCCCTGGCCTCCACGAGCCGGAAGAACGACATGGTGCGGGCGGTGGCGAGGCCGCGGTTACGCTCCAGGGCCGCCTGCGCCAGGTCCACGCCCTCGTCGGCGAAGCCTCTGTAGGTCGCCTGGAGCGACATCGACGCCAGCACGTACCCGCCGAGCGGCACGTCCGCCGCCGCGCGCGCGAGGCGGAGCGCCTGGATGTAGTACCGCTGGGCGGCCTCCTGCTGGCCCGTGTCGAACGCCATCCAGCCGGCCAGCCGGGTCAGCTCCGCCGTCGCGCCGAACAGGGCGCGGCCCACCTCGTCCGAGTACGAGCCGAGGAGCAGCGGCGCCGCGTCGACCCGCAGACACTCCGGGACCATCGAGGAGCGCCAGTCCCCGCCGCCGTACTTGGAGTCCCAGCGCCGTGCGTCCTCGGCGGCCTCGCGCAGCTTCGCCACGTCGCTGTGCCCTACGCGCGCGTGGCCGCCGTCGGGGAGCTGCTCATCGGGCTGGGTGACCACCATGGTGGCCGTCGCGGGGACGGGGCCGGGGGCTGGGGCGTTGGCGGCGGGGCCGGC
>NZ_JABWDV010000376.1 GCF_013362995.1 Streptomyces sp. TRM64462
CGACTCCCTCCTCCGCCTTGCGATCGCACGCACCAGACGCCGACCGGCCCGCCCTGCGGGCGGACGACGCTACTTTGCGGACACTCCCCAGCGCCCCCACCCCATGGACGCCAGGTGCTGCGCGTCGATCGTCAGCAGCTCCGCCTGGCTGCGCACCGGCCGCCAGGTCATCAGCACCCGGTCCCCGCAGCACGCCGCGTGGTGCACGAGCTGCACCCGCCGCAGCCGCCCGAACCGCTCCTCCGTGTAGTCCACGACCAGGCCGTTCAGCGCCCTGCCCGTCTCCAGCACCTCGGTGAGCGCGTCCAGCAGCCCCCCGGCGGCCGCTCCCGGCCGCGCCGCGAGATACCGGCGGCCGACCTGCTCGTCGGGCGGGACGAGCCACTCGGAGGAGCGCACATGGTTGCCCGCCCGGATGAGGAAGTCGGTGATCGCGCCGGACTCGTCCCGCACCGGCTCCAGCAGCGCCGCCGAGGCCGGGATCGCGGGCAGCGTGGCGCACAGGCACCGCCACGGGTCGTGTGCGGCGCCCGCGCCGACGCAGCTGTGCAACGCCCCGTTGCCCTGCCCGCACGGACACTGCGTGGCCACCCGGTGCCCGGCGCCCTCCTCGCCCTCCGCGCCCACCGCGCCGCCCTCGCCCGCCACCGACGCCGCGGCCGCCCCGGCCTCCTCGGTCGCCTGCCGCACATCGGCGCGCAGGGCCGCCGTCTCCCGCTCGATGAAGGCCTTGAGCGACACCACGTCGAACGTACGGGGCTGCGTCATGAGGAAGCCCCCTTCCCGGGCCCGGTCCGTTACCGCGTTACCGGGCTCCCGGGCCGTAAACCCGCGACGCGCGCGCGGGAACAGGACCGCGGGACGCGGTGTTGGGCAGACGGGTACGGAGGAAGCCTCCGCATCCTTCCCGCCCGCGCCCCCGCGCCCGTACGACCCTGGAGAGAGCAAGACATGCGCGTCGAGATCTGGAGCGACATCGCCTGCCCGTGGTGCTACATCGGCAAGTCCCGGTTCGAGGAAGGGCTCGCCGCGTTCGCGCACCGGGACGAGGTCGAGGTCGTACACCGGTCGTTCGAACTCGACCCCGGGCGGGTCAAGGGGGACGTCGCGCCCGTCGTCGACATGCTCGCCCAGAAGTACGGGCGGACGCGCGACGAGGCGCGGGCCATGGAGGAGCACGTCGCGTCCGTGGCGCGCGGGCAGGGGCTGGAGTACCGGGTCGAGGGGCGCACGCACGGCAGCACCTTCGACATACACCGGCTGCTGCACCTCGCCAAGGCGCGCGGACGCCAGGACGAGCTGCTGAACCTCGCCTACCGGGCCAACTTCGCCGAGGAGCGGTCCGTGTACGACTCCGAGGTGCTGGTCGGGCTCGGCGTCGAGGCGGGGCTCGATGAGGCCGAGGTGCGGGCCGTGCTCGCCGACCCGGACGCGTACGCCGACGACGTGCGCGCCGACGAGCGCGAGGCCGCCGAGCTCGGCGCGACGGGAGTGCCGTTCTTCGTGCTCGACCGCCGCTACGGCGTCTCCGGCGGTCAGCCCGCCGAGGTCTTCACGCAGGCGCTGGAGCAGGCCTGGCAGGGCCGGGCCCTCCAGCCGGTGGGCGGGAGCGCTGCCGCCGCCTGTGACGTGGACGGCAGCTGCGACGTCTGAGCGGACGCACGGCGGCTGGAGGAACGTACGCCGGATGTATAAGCAGAGCTTGGGTCTCACGCCTCAAATCTCTTGGTTGACTTGGGGGTTGGGGTGTCCCAGGGTGGACGCATGGACACCTTGGGAGGCGCCGAGTTCGCGCCCGCGCAGACGTACCTGAACACCGCCACCTGCGGGCTGCTGCCCCGCCGTACCGTCGAAGCGGTGAAGCTCCTCGCGGAGGAGAACGCCGCCGGCGGGCCGGACGGGGCGGGCAGCTTCGAGGTGGTGGCCGCCGCCCGTGCCGGGTTCGCCCGGCTCGTCGGCGTCGACCCGGACCGCGTCGCGATCGGCGCCACCGTCTCCACCCATGCCGCGATCGTCGCCGCCTCGCTGCCCGCCGGCGCCGAAGTCCTCTACCCGGAGGGCGACTTCAGCTCGCTCATCACGCCGTTCGTGGTGCGCGGCGACCTGAAGGCGCGGTCCGCGCCCCTGGAGGAGCTGGCCGGCGCGGTGCGCCCCGGCACCGACCTCGTCGTCTTCTCGTCCGTCCAGTCCGCCGACGGCCGGGTCGCGGACCTGGCCGCCCTTCGCGAGGCCGCCGCCACCCACGGGGCGCGGACGCTGCTGGACGCGACCCAGTCGGCGGGCTGGCTGCCGCTGGACGCCGGGGCGTACGACTACACCGTGGCCGGCGGCTACAAGTTCCTGCTCTGCCCGCGCGGCACGTCCTTCCTCACCGTCACCGAGGAGGCGCAGGAGTCGCTGGTCCCGGTCCACGGGGGCTGGTTCGCCGGCGAGGACCGGTACGGGAGCTGCTACGGGCCCGTCGAGCGGTTCGCCGCGTCCGCGCGCCGCTTCGACGAGGCCCCGGCCTTCCTCGCGTACCACGGCGCCGAGCGGTCACTGGCGCTGCTCCACGAGATCGGGGTCGAGGCCGTGCACCCGCACGTGACCGGTCTTGCCGCCCGTTTCCGCGCGGGAGTCGAGCGGATGGGGTACGCATCCGTGCCCGCCGTTTCCGCGACGGTCGCCGTCCCGGGGCTCGGCCGGCTGGTGCCCGGGCTCGCCCGGGCGGGCGTCATCGCCTCCGACCGCGCCGGGAGCCTGCGGGTGTCCTTCCACCTCTACAACTCGGCCGCCGACGTGGACCGGGCGCTGGGCGTGCTCTCCGGGCTCGCCGGGCACTCCTCCTGAGGGGCGCACTCCTCGGCGGCTTCCGCACCGCCGGCCGGGCAGTCCTGTGCCAGGCCGCAGAGGCCGTCCTCCACCTTGCCCAGCAGCGCCGCCAGCTCGGCCCGCTCCTCCGGGCCGAGCCCGGCGAGGGTGTGCTCCTCCAGGTCGGTCCACGCTGACGCCACCGCGTTGTGCAGCTCGCAGCTCCCGGGCGTCGCCTCCACGAGCACCGCGCGGCGGTCCGCCGGGTCGGGGGAGCGGCGCACATATCCGCCGTGCTCCAGGCGCTGGAGCATCTTGGTGACCGTCGACGGGTCCACCTCCAGAGCCTTGATCAACTCGGACTGCCGGACCGGGCCGCTGTCCCAGAGGTACATCATCACGAGCTCCTGGCCCGGGTAGAGCCCCGCCGCCTTCAGGAACCGCCCCGCCGCGATCCGGTGCAGCCGGGCCACCCGCGCCAGGGCCAGGCTGATCGGGCCGCCGCGCGCGGCCGAGGGCGTGACCTCGGAGCAGGAGCGCGCCGAAGACGCCGCCTGGTGGCGGACGGCGGCGGCGTCCGGGCGGTCGGCGTCGGCGCGGTCGATGGCGGCGTCCCGGCGGTCGGCGGCGTCCGCGTGGTCGGTGGCCAGGCGGTCGGCGGGCATGGGGACTCCTCGGGTCAGGGACGTCCAGTCTATCCGTTCGCATCCTTTTCCTTGGTCGGCCAACGAATGGTGCTACGCTGATCCCCGGTCCTTTACTTGGCCGACCACATAACTCTCTGGAGGTCCCCCATGACCACCGCCTTCGACCCGATCGACCTCGCCGGCGCCGCCCTGCCGAACCGCATCGCCATGGCGCCCATGACCCGCAACCGCGCCCCCGGCCGCGTCCCGACCGACCTCATGGCCGAGTACTACGCGCAGCGCGCCTCCGCGGGCCTGATCATCACCGAGGGCATCCAGCCCACGCCCGGCGGCCAGGGATACCCGAACACCCCCGGCCTGCACAGCGACGAGCAGATCGCCGCCTGGCGCAAGGTCACCGACGCCGTCCACGCCCGGGGCGGCCGGATCTTCGCGCAGATCATGCACGCGGGCCGCATCGGCCACCCCTCCCTGCTCGCCGACCTCCCCGGCGACCTCCACCCCGTCGCACCGTCGGCCGTCGCCGCCCAGGGCCAGGTCTTCACGGCGGAGGGCCCCAAGGACATGGTCACCCCGCGCGAGCTGACCGGCGTCGAGATCCGCGGCGTCATCGCCGACTTCGCCACCGCCGCCCGCAACGCCGTGGCGGCCGGCTTCGACGGCGTCGAGATCCACGGCGCCAACGGCTACCTCGTCCACCAGTTCATCGCCTCCGGCACCAACCGGCGCACCGACGAGTGGGGCGGCTCCGCCGAGGGCCGCATCCGCTTCGCCGTGGAGGTCACCCGGGCCGTCGCCGACGCGATCGGCGCCGAGCGGACCGCGCTGCGCATCTCGCCCGGGAACCCGTACAACGACATGGACGACGCCGATCCGGAGCCCGCCTACACCGCGCTCGTGGCCGCCCTGGAGCCGCTCGGCCTCGCCTACCTGCACGTTCTGGAGGCGACCGGCGACCAGCGCGAGATCTCCCTGGCGCTGCGCAAGCGGTTCTCCGGCACGTTCATGCTCAACCCGTTCACCGACGGCCGCCCGACCGGCGCCGACGAGCTGGCGCTGATCGAGGACGGCACCGCCGACATGCTCGCGTTCGGCGTGCTGTTCCTGGCCAACCCGGACCTGCCCGCCCGCCTCGCGGCCGGCGGCCCGTACAACACGCCGGACCCGGCCGCCTTCTACGGCGGCGACCACCGCGGCTACACCGACTACCCGACGCTGTAGGCGCGAAGGGCCCGCCACCGGAACAACCCGGTGGCGGGCCCGACACCTACGTACAGCTCACGGCTGCGTACGGTGCACCGCTGCGCACGGTGCACCGCTCGGACGGTGCACCGCCGCGTACGGCTCACTGCACCGGCGTGAAATCCCTCGCCCCGATGAACTCCGGGCGCCTCACCGGAGCCGCGAACGGCTCCACCGCCGTGTTCTCCACGCTGTTGAACACGATGAAGACGTTGCTCCGCGGGTACGGCGTGATGTTGTCGCCCGAACCGTGCATCGCGTTGCAGTCGAACCACGTCGCCGACCCGGCCCGGCCCGTGAACAGCCGGATGCCGTGCGCGTCCGCCATCCGCGTCAGCGCCTCGTCCGACGGCGTGCCCGCGTCCTGCATCTGCAGCGACTTCTTGTAGTTGTCCTTCGGCGTCTCGCCCGCGCAACCGAGGAACGTACGGTGCGACCCCGGCATGATCATCAGGCCGCCGTTGGTGTCGTGGTTCCGGGTCAGCGCGATCGACACCGAGACCGTCCGCATCCGCGGCAGTCCGTCCTCGGCGTGCCAGGTCTCGAAGTCCGAGTGCCAGTAGAACCCGGAGGCCCCGAAGCCGGGCTTCACGTTGATCCGCGACTGGTGGACGTACACGTCCGAGCCGAGAATCTTCCGCGCCATGCCCACGACCCGCTCGTCGCGCACCAGCTTCGCGAAGACGTCGCTCATCCGGTGCACCTCGAACACCGAGCGCACGGACTGCGACTTCGGCTCGACTATGGACCGCTCGTCCGCCCGTACGGCCGGGTCGGCGATCAGCCGGTCCAGCTCGGCCTTGTACACGGCGACCTCTTCATCGCCCAGCAGGTCCTCGATCGCGAGGAAGCCGTCCCGCTCGAACGACTCCAGGTCCGCGTCGAGCGGCCCCCAGACCACCGGGTCGCGGCGGGGCGTCGCCACTTCGGTCGTGCCACGCGTGGGGTACAGGTCCTCCATACTCAGTCCTCCTCCGTCAGCAGGGGGTACACACCGTTCTCGTCGTGGTCCTCGCGCCCCGTCACGGGCGGGTTGAAGACGCACACGACCCGGAAGTCGGTCTTGGGGCGCAGCGTGTGCTTCTCGTGGCCGTCGAGCAGGTACATCGTGCCTGGCCCGATCCAGTGGACCTCGCCCGTCTCGTCGTTGGTCAGCTCGGCCTCGCCCTCGACGCACAGGACCGCCTCGATGTGGTTCGCGTACCACATGGACGTCTCCGTGCCCGCGTACAGCACGGTCTCGTGCAGCGAGAAGCCGACTTTCTCGCGGGCGAGCACGATCCGCTTGCTCTCCCACGTGCCGGACGCGGATTTGACGTGACGTTCGGTGTTCTCGATCTCCTGCAACGATCGGACGATCAAGGCAACTGCACCTTTCGGTTCGTGGTGGGGTGTTGCGGGTGTTGCGGGTGTACGGAGCGGGGCGCCGGGCCGTCAGACCCAGGCCGTCAGGCCGCCGGGCCGCCGGGCGGTCAGGCCGTTTCGCGGACCGCGCGGGCCAGCGTGCTCAGGCCCTCGTCCAGCTCCTCGGGCGTGACGGTCAGCGGCGGCAGCAGCTTCACGACCTCGCTCTCCGGGCCGGACGTCTCCAGGAGCAGCCCCAGCTCGAAGGCGCGCCGGCAGATCCGGGTCGCCCGCTCCTTGTCGGGGAACTCCACGCCCCAGACGAGGCCGCGGCCCCGGAAGTGGGCGCCGTCGGCGGAGTTCTCGTCGCAGATCGTCAGCAGCGCCTGCTCGACCTGCTCGCCGCGCGCCAGGGTCTGCTTCTCCATCTGGCCGTCCGCCCAGTAGGCGTCGAGCGTGGCCGTCGCGGTCACGAACGCCGGGTTGTTGCCGCGGAACGTGCCGTTGTGCTCGCCCGGGCCCCACACGTCCAGCTCCGGCTTGAACAGGCAGAGCGACATCGGCAGCCCGTAACCGCTGATCGACTTCGACAGCGTGACGATGTCCGGGGTGATGCCGGCCTCCTCGAAGGAGAAGAAGGCACCGGTGCGGCCGCAGCCCATCTGGATGTCGTCGACGATCAGCAGCATGTCGCGGCGGCGGCACAGGTCCGCGAGGGCGCGCAGCCACTCGGCGCGGGCCACGTTGATGCCACCCTCGCCCTGCACCGTCTCGACGATCACGGCCGCCGGGTGGTTCAGGCCCGAGCCGCTGTCCTCCAGGAGCCGCTCGAACCACAGGAAGTCCGGGACACGGCCGTCGAGGTAGTTGTCGAACGGCATCGGCGTGCCGTGCACCAGCGGGACGCCGGCGCCCGCGCGCTTGAAGGCGTTGCCGGTGACGGCGAGGGAGCCCAGCGACATGCCGTGGAAGGCGTTGGTGAACGACACGATCGACTCGCGCCCCTTCACCTTGCGGGCAAGCTTGAGCGCCGCCTCGACGGCGTTGGTGCCCGTCGGCCCCGGGAACATGACCTTGTACGGCAGGTCACGCGGCCGCAGCACGACGTTCTGGAAGGTCTCCAGGAAGGCGCGTTTGGCGGTCGTCGCCATGTCCAGGCCGTGGGTGATGCCGTCGCGCTCCAGGTAGTCGATGAGCGCGCGCTTCAGCACGGGGTTGTTGTGGCCGTAGTTGAGGGATCCGGCCCCGGCGAAGAAGTCGAGGTACGAGTGGCCGTCCTCGTCGGTGAGGCGGGCGCCCTGCGCGCGGTCGAACACGGCCGGCCAACCGCGGCAGTAGCTGCGCACCTCCGACTCCAGGGTCTCGAAGACGCTCAGGGCGGGCGGGGTGATGGTCACAGCGGGTCACTCCAGAGGGAGGGAAGGGGGTGGCTGGGATCGGCTCAGGCGGAGGCGTCGGCACGGGCGCCGGCCGCCGTCGGTGGCGTCGGGGCGGTCGGAGCGGCGGGGGCGATCGGGGCGATGCGGTAGAGCACCTCGGGCTGGTGGGTGCCCTCCGGGAACAGTCCTCCGTCGAAGAGGACCTCGCGCTCCAGGGACGCGCCGCGGCGCTCGGCGAACGAGGTGAAGAGCCGGTCCGACGCGGTGTTGTCCGGCGTGATGGTCGTCTCGACGGTGTGCACGCCCCGGTCGGAGACCCGCGTGGCGAGCGCCTCCAGGAGGGTGCCGGCCAGGCCCCGGCCGCGGTGGCCGTGGTCCACGGCCACCTGCCAGACGACGAGGGTTCCCGGGCGGTCCGGCCTCAGGTAGCCGGTGACGAAGGCGATCGGCTCACCGTCGGCGGTGTCGCGCGCGACCACGGAGGTGGCGGCGAAGTCCCGGCACCACAGGAGGTAGCTGTAGGAGGAGTTGAGGTCGAGGACCTCGGAGTCGCGGGCGATGCGCCAGATGGCGGCCCCGTCCTCCACGCGCGGACTGTCGATGAGCGTTCCGGCGAATTCGTTTCGGGCACGTGCAAGGTCTGCTTGTGCGGCGGTCATACGGAGTGAACTTACCGAGCAATTTCTTCGATTGCATGGCCGGAAGGTATTGGGCGGGCGGCTTTTCTGTGCTATCGCGCGTGCGCATGCTCGCGCAAGAGCACCGGCGATCATGCCGTTTTGCCCGGAAATTCCCGGGCAATCCGGGCGTGATGTGGAGTCCGTCACACCGTCTTAACATCCTTGACAAGTAACCGAATTGCACACCGAATCGTATTGAAATCTTGGCGTTTAGGATCGGGGAAACCGGGCAGAAGAATACGGGGTGCTGCCCACCCGAAGGGCGCTCCGAAGAGCGAAGGGAATTCGCCGGGAGAACGCCTTGAATAGTGCCGCAAAAAGCGCGCGGAAGCACCCTCCCCGACCCCTCCCCGGCCCTCTCCCCGATCCCTCAGTCTCCCGTGCCCCGCCCCGCGCCGGCCGCGCTCTCCGCGTGCCGTTGTGCGGAGAGCGGTCCTCCGCCCGTACACATGGGGAAGAACCCGTCACCGGCGCGTGGTTGACCGGGACGGCAGTCATGATCCGTGACATGAGGGTGGGTGGGCGCGGCTGTGGAACTGCGTCAGCTGGAGTACTTCGTCGCCGTCGCCGAGGAACTCGGCGGCCTCGGGCGCGCCGCCGAGCGGCTGCGCACCGCACCGGAAGCGGTGATGGACCGGATCGACGCCCTGGAGCGGACCCTGGGCCTCATCCTCTTCGACCGGCAGGCCGACGGCGCCCCCGCCCTGCGGCCGCCGAGGACGCTGCGCCTCACCGCGGCCGGCGAGAGCCTGCTGCCCGAGGCGCGGGCGGCGCTCGCCGCCGCCGGCCGCGTCCGCGAGACGGCCGCCGGGATCGCCGCGGGCACGGAGGGCCTGGTCCGCCTCGGCACGAGCCGCGCCTTCGCCGACCGGGTCTACCGCGCCCTCGGGACGCTGGCCGACGGCCGCCCCCGCCTGCGCGTACGGCTCGAACGCGCCCCCCAGGACGCCCGCCTCGCGGCGGTGCGCTCCGGTACGTTCGACGCCGCCCTCGTCCGCACCGTGCGCCGCGCCCCCGGGCTCGTGCTCCACCCGGTGTGGACCGACCCGCTGATCGTCGCCCTGCCCGCCGCGCACCCGCTCGCCGCGTACGAAGCGCCCCTGCTCGGGCGGCTGGCCCGGCTGCCCCTGCGGCTCGCCCCGCGCGAGGCGAACCCGGCCTTCCACGACCTGGTCACGGCCGCCGTACCCGACTGGACGCCGGGCCCGCCGTTCACCACCCTCGCGGACACCCTCACCGCCCTGGCCACCGCTTCCGAGCCGTCCTGGACGGTGTTCTACCCGGTCGGCGCCCTGCCCCAGAGCGACGACCTGGCGTTCCGTACCCTCCCGTCGCCGCGCGTCCCGGTCTCCCTCGCGATCCGCGCGGACACCCCGGCGCCGCCGCCCGTCCAGGCGCTCCTGGATGCCCTCACCGCGACGGGCGCCCCTGCCGCCCCGGCCGCACCCACCGTCCCCGCCGCGCCCACGGCCGCCCCGGCCCTCCCGGGACCACGCGCGTCGGCACCCAGGCGGTAGCCGTCCGCGTACGGGCCGGTGTGCGGGCTGCTCAAGGGCTGCTCAAGGGTTGCTCAAGGGCTGCCCTGCCGGGCGTGCCCAGCCCCTCGTACAGTTCAGGACATGAGCGATCGCATGGTGCTGCATGTGAAGGGGCGGGTGCTCGTCGGCCCGGAGGACGTACGCGACGAGCTCTGGGTCGTCGGCGGCCGGGTCACCTACACCCGGCCGCGGGCCGCCGGCGGCGACGTGCGGACGGTGACCGGCTGGGCGCTGCCCGGACTGGTCGACGCGCACTGCCACGTCGGCCTGGACGCGCACGGCGCCGTCGACGCGGCGACCAGCGAGAAGCAGGCACTCACCGACCGGGACGCGGGCACGCTCCTGATCCGCGACGCCGGTTCGGCCGCCGACACCCGGTGGATCGACGACCGCGAGGACCTCCCGAAGATCATCCGCGCGGGCCGGCACATCGCCCGCACCCGCCGCTACATCCGCAACTACGCCCACGAGATCGAGCCCGCCGACCTCGTCGCCTACGTCGGGCGCGAGGCGCGGCGCGGCGACGGCTGGGTGAAGCTCGTCGGCGACTGGATCGACCGCGAGGCCGGCGACCTCACCGCGTGCTGGCCGCGCGCCGAGGTCGAGGCCGCCATCGCGGAGGCGCACCGGCTCGGCGCCCGCGTCACCGCGCACTGTTTCGCCGAGGACTCGCTGCGCGACCTGGTCGAGGCGGGCATCGACTGCGTCGAGCACGCCACGGGCCTGACCGACGACACCATCCCGCTGTTCGCGGAGCGCGGCGTCGCGATCGTGCCGACGCTCGTCAACATCGCCACGTTCCCGGGCCTGGCCGACGGGGGAGAGAGCAAGTTCCCGCGCTGGGCGGACCACATGCGGCGCTTGCACGCCCGCCGGTACGACACGGTGCGCTCCGCGTACGACGCGGGCATCCCGGTGTTCGTCGGCACCGACGCGGGCGGCTCCCTCGCCCACGGCCTGGTCGCCGCCGAGGTGGCCGAACTGGTCAAGGCGGGCATCCCGCCGGTGCGGGCGCTCTCCGCGACCACCTGGGGCGCCCGCGCCTGGCTGGGCCGCCCCGCCCTGGAGGAGGGCGCCCCGGCGGACCTGGTCGTCTACGACGACGACCCGCGCGCAGACGTCCGCGTGCTGGCGGCGCCGCGGCGGATCGTCCTCAACGGCCGGGTCATCGACTAGGGAGCCTTTCGCGCGCGAGCGATCCGAACTCGCGCGCGAAACACCCCTTTAGGGTGAACTCCCGTTACTTGTCCACCGGTTCACCCTCCGCCCCGCCAGGATTCCCCTGTCCCAAGTCGCACCCGCACACATGTCCCTGTGGGCGGATGTTCGCGACGCATGCCCTTCATAGGGGGAACCACCACTGTGAACAGCACCACCTCGCGCCGTCGCGCCGCGCTCGCGACCGCCGCGCTCACGGCCGGACTGACCGCCGGCCCGCTCGCCACGGCCACGGCAGCCCACGCCACGGCCCCGGCCGCGCCCTCCACCGCCCCGGCCACGCCCGTCGCCGCCACCACCACCGGCGGCGACGGCCGAGCCACCGCCGCCGTCCTGCGCGCCGCGCTCGACGTCTCGCTGCTCGACAAGGCCGTGCGGGTCCCGGTCAGGGCGGCCCTCAACGAGGTCGAGGCCCCGGCGACGGCCGAGAAGACCGCCC
Source organism: Streptomyces sp. TRM64462 (assembly GCF_013362995.1). Taxonomy (GTDB): domain Bacteria; phylum Actinomycetota; class Actinomycetes; order Streptomycetales; family Streptomycetaceae; genus Streptomyces. The sequence goes on from NZ_JABWDV010000376.1 coordinate 11,278, forward strand.
TCACCGTCCGGCTCGACGGCGTCGAACAGGGCAGGCCCGTCAGCATCCTCCGCGCCGACGTGGCCACGGCGAAGGCCACCGCCGACGCACACCGCGCGGAGGGCGGCGTGCGGCTGGCCCGCGCCAGGGTCCACCTCCCGGGCCTGCCGCTGCTGTCTCTGATCGAGGCCGAGGAGGTCACGGCCAAGGCGGTCTGCGTGGCGGGCGAGGCACCGGTCGCCGCGTCGAACGTGCTCGGCCGCGTCACGGTGCTCGGCAAGCGCGTCACCCTCACGCCGGGCGGCCGCTCCCAGGTCGACGTCCCGGGCGTCGGCCGCGTGACGCTCGACCTGTCGCGGCGTACCACCACGTCCGCGACGGCGGCGGCCACCGCACTGGAGCTGAAGGTCGAGGTCGACCCGCTCAACCTGAACGTCGCGGACGTCCACGGCACGGTCACCCTCGCGGAAGCCACCTGCACGGCCCCGGCCCGGCCCGCCGCCCCCGCCGCGCCCGGACAGGCGACCCCCGCCGAGCCCGCCGCCCCTGGACCCGCCACCCCCGCCGAGCCCGCCGCGCCCGCGCGGAACCCCGAGGCGCCGGCCACCGAGGGCCTCACGCCCCAGTCGGCCGGCACCGCGACCCCGGCGGGCGAACCACCCGCCGGTGAACCCCGGCCCAAGGAAGCCCTCGCCGCCACCGGCGCCGACTCCCGCACCCCGTACATCCTCACCGGCGCGGCCGCCCTCCTCGTGGCAGGCGCCGCCGCGGCCCTCATCGCCCGCCGGGCCGCCACCCGCAACCGCCCCTGACCCACCGAGCCCACCCCACCCAGGGGCCCGCCCGCCCCGCGAGCGGGCCCCGCCCCCGCGCCCGCGCCCGCCCCCCCCGCCCCGAGGAGAGCACCCGTGACCGTCACCCTGAACCTCTGGCGGCGCCGTCTCGGACACGTCCCCGACTCCGTGTGGGACCGCACCGACCTCGACGTGCTGATCCTCGCCGACAACGACCTGGACCACCTCCCGCCCGACATCGCCCGCCTGCGGCGGCTGCACACCCTCGACCTCGGCCACAACCGGCTCACGGCCCTCCCCGACGAGCTCGGCGAGCTGCCCGCCCTCACCGCGTACCTCTACCTGCACGACAACCGGCTCACCGAACTCCCGCGCAGCCTCGGTCGGCTCACCGCCCTGCGCTACCTCAACGTCGGTGAGAACCCGCTCACCGCGCTCCCCGACACCCTCGCCGACCTGGCCGGCCTCATCGAACTGCGCGCCCAGCACACCCGGCTCACCGCACTCCCCACCGGCATCGGCCGACTCACCCGCCTCCGCGAACTCCATCTGCGCGGCAACGCCCTCACCGGCCTCCCCGACTCCGTCACCGGACTCACCGCGCTACGGCATCTCGACCTCCGCGACAACGCCCTGCCCGAAGTCCCCACACTCCTCGCCGGCCTGCCGCTGCTCCGGCACCTCGACCTCCGGAGCAACCGCGTCCGCACCCTGCCCGGCTGGCTCGCCGACCTGCCCTCGCTGGAGAAGCTCGACCTCCGCTGGAACCCTGTCGACCCCGACCCGGAGCTGCTCGCCGCACTCGACCGACGCGGCTGCGTGGTCCTCACGTAACAGCCGTACGAAGGGCGGCGCGACGCCCGGACACGCGAACGGCCACGGGCGGGAAGCCGCCGCCCGTCGCCGCCCGTGGCCGTCCCCAGGACGGTTACCCCTCCGCGTCGTTCTTCGCGCAGCCCGCCATCACCAACGCCTGGTCCAGGGCCTGGAGGAAGCTGTTGGTCGTCACGCGGTCGCGGACCGCGAGGCGGAGCCAGTCCCGGCCCAGGCCCGGGAACGTGTCACCGCGGCGGGCCGCGAAGCCCAGCCCGCGCAGCCGCTCCCGTACGACGTCCGCACCGTCGACGCGGAGCAGGACGAACGGCCCCTCGGCCGCCTCCACCACCCGCACCTCGTCGAACTCGGCGAGCCCCGCCAGCAGATGGGCCCGCTCCACCGCGACCCGCCGCGCCGCCTCCTCCGCCTCCGCCAGCGCCGCGCCCGACATGCACGCCTCGGCCGCCACCAGCGCCGGCGTCGACACCGGCCACAGCGGCTGCACCCGCTCCAGCGCGGCCACCGTCTCCGGCGCCGCCAGGACGTACCCGATCCGCAGACCGGCCAGCCCCCACGTCTTCGTCAGGCTCCGCAGCACCACAAGACCCGGCACGTCCGTACGCCCGGCCAGCGCCTCCCGCTCACCCGGCACGGCGTCCATGAACGCCTCGTCCACCACCAGCGTCCGCCCCGGGCGGGCCAGCTCCGCGATCGTGTCCGCCGGGTGCAGCACCGACGTCGGGTTCGTCGGGTTGCCGATCACCACCAGGTCCGCGTCCTCCGGCACCAGCGCCGGGTCCAGCCGGAACCCGTCCTCCTCGCGCAGCAGCACCCGCCGCACCTCGTGCCCCGCGTCCCGCAGGGCCGCCTCCGGCTCCGTGAACTGCGGATGCACGACCACCGGCCGGCGCACCCGCAGCGCCCGCGCCAGCAGCACGAACGCCTCGGCCGCACCCGCCGTCAGCAGCACGTGCCGCACGGGCAGCCCGTGTCGCCCGGCCACCGCGGCCCGCGCGGCCCGCCCGTCCGGATACGCCGCCAGCTCGGTCAGGGACGCCGCGATGCGCTCCCGCAGCCAGTCCGGCGGCGTGTGCGTGCGGACGTTGACCGCGAGGTCCGTCAGCTTCTCGTCCCGGACCTCCGCGTCACCGTGGTGCCGCAAGTCGTACGGGTCGTACGGGTCGGCCGGGCCGACCGCTGTGGCGCCGGCGCCGCCGGCGCTGGCTTCGGCTTCGGCTTCGGCATGGGGGGAGCCGTCTCTGGGCCCGGGGAACTGTCTGTCACTGTCTGTGTGGGTATACATGGCCGCCATGGGGGGTGGGGGACAAGTGGGGGGTGGGACAGCGGGCCGACGGCGTCGGCGGCCCACCGCGAGCGCCTCCGCGGCGCCCCCTTCGGGGATCAGGACGCCGGAGACGACTGCCGGGAATCGGTGACGGTGGTGGCTCGGCACGGCCCCGGTAACCCGAACGCCGCGTCCCCACGGGTGTACCCCCGCCCCTCCACCGGCAACCGCACAGCCCCGCGCGCCACCGCACACGTCACGCGCCCCGCAGCCCCGGCATCCGGGGCCGACGTCCGCTTCGGTACGACGAGTTCGCCGCCGCCCGCCAGCGCCGCCGCCTCCGCCACGGACGGCGTGCCGACCGCCGCCAGCGCCGCACCGGACGGATGCGGTACGGCGACCAGCGCCAGCTCCCACGCCGGGTAGGCCCGCAGCGGCACCCCGAGGCGCGCCGCGGCCTCCACGACCCCCGCCTCCTCGGCCTTGGTGTCGACGGTCGCCAGCGCGGCCACGTCCGCCAACGGCAGCCCCGCGTCCCGCAGTACGGCCACCACGAGCCCGTACACCTCGTCCGCGGTCACCCCCCGCCGGGCCCCGACACCCACCACGAGCGTCACGGCCGGCAGTACCGCACGAACCGCCGCGCCGCCTCCGGCACCGCCGCCCAGTGCGTGTGCACGTAACTGGCGTGCACCCCGCCCCGTACGAACCCCTCCACACGACGCTCCGGAACCCGCATCCCCCACGCCGGCGACGGACCCGCACCCGGCTCCAGCACCGTCCGGTGGAACTCGTGCCCCCGCATCCGCGTCCCGGCCGCCGCCACCGGACTGTCGGTCATCGCCACCGCGTCCCGGTACCCGAGCGTGAGCCGCTCCGACATCCGCGCGTCCGCGTCCAGCACCCCGCACATCGGCCGCCCGTCCAGCGACCGCGCAAGATACAGCAGCCCCGCACACTCCGCCGCCACGGGCGCCCCCGACCGCGCCAGCGCGGCAACGGCCTCCCGCAACGCCTCATTCGCGGACAACTCCGGCGCATACACCTCGGGAAACCCACCCCCGATCACCAAACCGCCGGTGCCCTCCGGAAGTTTCTCGTCCCGCAACGGATCGAACGCCACAACCTCAGCCCCCGCCGCCCGCAGCAATTCGGCATGCTCCGCATACGAGAACGTGAACGCGGGGCCCCCAGCGACGGCAACGACGGGACGGGCGCCTTCGCGGTCGGAACCCCCGGCGGGCACCCGCTCCGCCACCTCGGCCGACCACGGCTCCACGTCCAGCGGCGGCGCCGACCGCGCCAACGCCAGCAGCGCCTCCAGATCGCACCCCTCCCGCACCCGCGCCCCCTGCGCCCGCACGGCGTCCACGGCCTCCGCCCGCCGCTCCGCCACCGGCACCAACCCCAGATGCCGCGACGGCGTCGCCACGGCCGCCGCCCGCCGCAGCACCCCCAGCACCGGCACCCCCGACCCGTCCAACGCCTCCCGCAGCAGCGCCTCGTGCCGATCGGTCGCGACCTTGTTGAGGATCACCCCGCCGATCCGCACCTCCGGATCCCACGACGCGAACCCGTGCACCAGCGCCGCCACCGACCGCGACTGCGACGACGCGTCGACGACCAGCACCACCGGCGCCTTCAGCAACTTCGCCACCTGCGCCGTCGACGCCAGCTCACCCCGGTCGGCAGCGCCGTCGAACAGCCCCATCACACCCTCGACGACCGCCAGGTCACACCCCAGCGCGCCATGCGCGAACAGCGGCGCCACCAGCTCCGTACCGCACATGAACGCGTCGAGGTTCCGCCCGGGCCTGCCGGTCGCCAGCGCGTGGTAGCCCGGATCGATGTAGTCCGGGCCCACCTTGTGCGGCGACACGGCGAGACCACGCTCCGCGAACGCGGCCATCAGCCCGGTCGCGACCGTGGTCTTGCCCGCGCCCGACGACGGCGCGGCGATGACGAGACGCGGAACCCCTACCACTCGATACCCCGCTGGCCCTTCTGACCCGCGTCCATCGGGTGCTTCACCTTCGACATGTCCGTGACGAGATCCGCGAAGTCCACCAGCTCCTGCGGCGCGTTACGCCCGGTGATCACCACATGCTGCTGCCCCGGCCGGTTCCGCAGCACCTCGACCACCTCGGCCGTGTCCACCCACCCCCAGTGCAGCAGGTAGGCGAACTCGTCCAGCACATAGAACCGGTACGTCTCGGCCGCCAGGTCCCGCTTGACCTGCTCCCAGCCCTCCCGGGCCTTCTCCTCGTGCGACGGCTCGCCGTCCTTGGGGTCGCGCTGGATCCACGACCAGCCCTCACCCATCTTGTTCCAGGTGACGGTCCCGCCCTTGCCGGTCTCGCCGAGCGCCTTCAGCGCGTTCTCCTCGCCGACCCTCCACTTCGCCGACTTCACGAACTGGAACACCCCGACGGGCCAGCCCTGGTTCCAGGCGCGCAGCGCCATCCCGAACGCGGCCGTCGACTTCCCCTTGCCCACGCCCGTGTGCACCATCACCAGCGGCCGGTTACGGCGCTGGCGGGTGGTGAGCCCGTCGTTCGGCACGACGGTCGGCTGTCCCTGCGGCACTATGCGGCCCTCCTCGAAATACCCGTTGTACGAACATCCTTGACGACCCCGGCGATCGCGTCCGCCCGCAGCTCGTCCAGCGTGACGGCGGTCCCGCCCAGATTCCGCGCCAGCTCGGCGGCGAGCCCCAGCCGCACCGGCCCGGTCTCGCAGTCCACCACGACCGACGCGGTCCCGTCGGCGGCGTGCAGCCCGGCGGCCCGCGCGGCCGTCCTCAGCGGCTCCACGCCCCCCGTCGCCCGCCCGTCCGTCACGACGACCAGCAACGGCCGCCGCGCCGGATCCCGCAGCCGCTCCACGCGCAGCACATCGTGCGCCTTCAGCAGCCCGGCCGACAGAGGCGTACGCCCCCCGGTCGGCAACCGCTCCAGCCGCGCCGCCGCCGCGTCCACCGACGACGTCGGCGGCAGCACCAGCTCCGCGCCCCGCCCCCGGAACGTCACCAGACCCACCTTGTCCCGCCGCTGGTACGCGTCGAGCAGCAGCGACAGCACGGCGCCCTTCACCGCGGCCATGCGCCGCCGGGCCGCCATCGAACCGGACGCGTCCACCACGAACAGCACCAGGTTGCCCTCGCGCCCCTCCCGCACCGCCTGGCGCAGATCGTCGCGGCGTACGACGAGCCCCGGGCCCGACCGGCCGCGCGCCCGCTGATGCGGGGCCGCCGCCTGCACGGTCGCCGCCAGGTGCAGCTTCGTGAGGGCGCCCCGCGGGCGGCGCGCCCCGGTCGTCCGGCCGTGCTCGGTACGCGCCCGGGAGCGGCGCCCGGCGGCACCGTCACCGAGCCCCGGGACGGTCAGCGCCTTCGTACGGAACGGCTCGGCGGCGTTGACCGGAGCCTGCTCCCGGGCGGGGCCGCCCGCACCGGGCGACGGCGCCGCCTCGGGCTCGGGCTGCTCCCCGGCCGGCTCCGTACTACCGGCACCACCCGCGTCGGGCCCCTGCGACTGCGGCGGAATGCCACCGCCGCCGTCCGGGCCGCCACCGTTGTCGTCCGGACCCTGCGGGTCGGGCTCCGGATCGTCGTCGCCCCCGAACTCCTCCAGCGTCTGGTCCAGTTTGTCCTGATCGAGGCCGGGCGCATCGAAAGGATTCCGCCGCCGCCGGTGCGGCAGCGCCAACAGCGCCGCCTGCCGCACGTCGTCCACGGTCACATCCGTACGCCCCGCCCACGCGGCCAGCGCCGTCGCCGTCCGGGCCATCACGATGTCCGCGCGCATACCGTCCACCTCGAACGCCGCGCACGTCGCCGCGATCTGGCGCAGCGCGTCGTCCCCGAGCACCACCTGCGGCAGCAGCGCCCGCGCGGCCACGATCCGCTCACGCAGCGCGGCCTCCTCGCCCGCCCAGCGCGCCGCGAAGCCGGCCGGGTCGTCGTCGTACGCGAGCCTGCGCCGCACCACCTCGACCCGCTGCTCCGGGTCCCGCGAGGCGGCGACCTCCACGGTGAGCCCGAACCGGTCGAGCAGCTGCGGCCGCAGCTCACCCTCCTCGGGATTCATGGTCCCGACGAGCAGAAAGCGCGCGGCATGCCGCACGGACACACCTTCACGCTCGACGTGGGAGGCGCCCATCGCGGCGGCGTCGAGCAGCAGGTCAACGAGGTGGTCGTGCAGCAGATTGACCTCGTCGACGTACAGAATCCCCCGGTGCGCCTGCGCCAGCAGCCCCGGCTCGAACGCCTTCACGCCCTCGGACAGCGCCCGCTCGATGTCCAGCGCCCCGACGAGCCGATCCTCGGAGGCCCCGACGGGCAGCTCGACCAGTCGCGTCGGACGCGAGGTGCCCGCTCCCGGTTCGTGCGGCCCGTCAGGGCACTCTGGGTCGGACGCCGAGGGCGCGCACGAGAAGCGGCAGCCCGGGATGACGTCCATCGCGGGCAGCAGGGCCGTCAACCCGCGCACGACCGTCGATTTGGCGGTCCCTTTCTCGCCTCGGACGAGCACACCGCCGATCTGCGGCGCGACCGCGTTGAGCAGCAGACTCAGCCGCATGTCGTCCATGCCGACGACAGCCGTGAACGGGTAGGGAACCGAGGCCATTAACGGATACCCCTTTCGAGGGAACTGCTGCGAGTGGGTACGTTTACACGGTCGCGACGAGCCACGATGGTCCCGTGGTCCCCGCCTTCGCGGGGGTGGTCCCGGCACTGCGAAGTCGACTGCCGTACGGGCTCTGTGGTCCCCGCGTGCGCGGGGGTGGTCCCGCCGGGGGTGCTCACGGCGCCCCCGGTGCGACGAACGGCAGCCCGCCCGGCGGGCCCGACTCGATGAGCTTCCACAGCGCGTCCGTGTCCGCGTGCTGCTCGATCAGGTCGCCCAGCCGGTCCAGCTGCTCCTCCCGCAGCGCGGCGAACGACGTGTCGGGCGCCGGGACGAACCGCCGCCCGGCGGCGCGGGCCACCTCCCGCAGGAACGCCCGCCGGAACCCGTCGCTCTCCAGCGACCCGTGCCAGTGCGTGCCCCACACCGCGCCGACGCGGCAGCCGTCCAGGAACGGCTCCCCGCCCCGTACGTCCGCGACGCCGTGGTGGATCTCGTACCCGTCCACGGGCTCGCCCAGAGCCTCACCGGACGGCCGCGCCAACGTCTTCTCGGCCGCGAACCGCACCCGCACCGGCAGCAGCCCCAGCGCCTCGACCTCCCCCGCCCGGGACTCGACCTCGTCCTCGATCCGCTCGCCCAGCGCCTGGAACCCGCCGCAGATGCCCAGCACCGGCCGCCCTTCGGCGGCGCGCCGCGCCAGCGCCTCCGCCAGCCCCCGCTCCCGCAGCCACGCCAGGGCCTTCACCGTGCCGCGCGTACCCGGTACGACCACCAGGTCGGCGTCGGCCAGCTCCTCCGGCCGGTCCACGAACCGCACCACGACCCCCGGTTCGGCGGCCAGCGCGTCCACGTCCGTGAAGTTCGACATCAGCGGCACGGCGCACACCGCGACCCGCAGGACGTCCTCACCCACCGGCGGGGCGACGACCGACTCCCGCACCGCGCCCCGCAAGGACACCCTCAGCCCGTCCTCCTCGTCGATGCCGAGCCCGTGCGCGTACGGCAGCACCCCGAAGGTCCGACGGCCCGTCAGGTCGTACAGCATGTCGAGTCCGGGCTCCAGCAGCGTCACGTCGCCCCGGAACTTGTTGACGAGATAGCCCGCCACCAGCTCCTGGTCCTCCGCCGCCAGCAGCGCCGTCGTGCCGAAGAACTGCGCGAACACCCCGCCCCGGTCGATGTCCCCGACCACGAGCACCGGGAAGCGCGCGGCCCGCGCGATGCCCATGTTGACGATGTCGTTGCGCCGCAGATTGATCTCGGCGGGGCTTCCGGCGCCCTCGCAGACCACCGCGTCGTGCGTGGCCCGCAGCTCCTCCAGGCACTCCACGACGGTGCCGAGCAGCGCCTGCTGCCGCCCGCCGTGGTAGCCGCGCGCGCTCAGCTCGCCCACGGGCTTGCCCATCAGCACGACCTGGCTGGTCCGGTCGCTGCCCGGCTTCAGCAGCACCGGGTTCATCAGCGCGGTCGGCTCGACGCGGGCGGCCTGCGCCTGCATGGCCTGCGCCCGCCCGATCTCGGCGCCCTCGCGCGTCACGAACGAGTTCAGGGACATGTTCTGCCCCTTGAACGGCGCGACCTTCACGCCCTGCCGTACCAGCCACCGGCAGATGCCGGCCGTCACGACGCTCTTGCCCGCGTCGGATGTGGTCCCCGCGACGAGCAGCCCCCCGCCCCTCATGCACGCCTCCGCTTCATGGCCCCGTACAGGAGCCTCCCGCCCACGCAGGCGGCCAGCGCCAGCCCGCTCACCCGGCGCGACAGCCGCACCGCCCGTTCGATGTCCGCCACCTCGACGGCCCGCCCCTCTCCGTTCAGGACCGGCCGGTGCTCGACCCGGCCCCCGTACGAGAGGGTGCCCCCGAGCCGTACGCCCAAGGCCCCGGCGAACGCCGCCTCCACCTGCCCGGCGTTGGGGCTCGGGTGCTTGCCCGCGTCGTTCCTCCAGGCCCGTACGGCTCCGCGCCGGTCACCGCCCGCGAGCACCGCGAGCCCGGCCGTGAGCCGCGCGCCGGGCCAGCCCGCCACGTCGTCGAGCCGCGCCGACGCCCAGCCGAACCGCCGGTACCGCGCGGACCTGTGCCCGACCATGGCGTCCAGGGTGTTGACGGCCCGGAACGCGACAAGACCCGGCACGCCCGCGGCCGCGCCCCACACCAGGGCGCCCACGACCGCGTCGGACGTGTTCTCGGCGACGGACTCCACGACGGCCCGCGCGATCCCGGGCCCGTCCAGGGACTGCGGGTCGCGCCCGCACAGATGCGGCAGCCGCTCCCGCGCCACGTCCAGGTCGCCGGCGGCCAACGCCCCGCCGATCGCCCGTGCCTCACGCCCCAGGGACGTGCCTCCGACGACGGCCCACACCGTGGCGGCGGTCAACGCGACGGACGCCGCGCCCCGGCCCCGTACGGCACGCGCGGCGAGCGCGGCAGCGGCCGCGGCGCCACCGGCGCACACGGCGGTGTGAAGCGCGCCCCAAGCGCGGTGGTCGCGCCACAACGCGCCCTCCACGGCACCGGCGGCCCGTCCGAAGGCGGCCACGGGATGACCCCGACGGGGATCGCCGAGCAGCAGATCACCGAGCAGCCCGGCGGTGGCGCCGTACGCGAACACGACTTCGCTACGCACAGCAGGCATCGGCTCAGCAGCCCGTCACACCTACCGGACCACGGGAACGTCTTGGCGTACGGGAAGAAAGGCAGCCGGGCATGGCGCAATGTCCTCACTCAGGGTCCGCGCCCTGGCTCGACGTGACCGGCGGCGAGAGTTCCTGGCTCCCGGGCCCCGCCGCACCTCGTGCGCGTGACCTGGTGACAGTGGCGGGACCGCGCCGGAATCGCACCGGCTTCCTCTCCTGCCGCCGTAACTGGCCCGGGAAGTCCACCACGGCCCGCGAAGGCCCGTCAACTCACTCTTGACCTGCGACGGAGCAGTGTGCCGAGCCCCACAGACACCGACTGGGCCGACCGTACCGGAAGGTACGGCCGGCCCAGTGGAGGACAGTGGCCCGCTCAGGCGACGATCAGATAGATCCCGTACGCGATGGCCGCGGCGCACAACGCGAAGCAGGCGTACGCGCCGGTGCGCGCCAGCACGGCGGAGCCGCCCTGCTGCGAGGCCTGCTCCTGCTTGGAGAGGCCGACCATGCCGAGGGTGAAGAGGGCGACGAGCGCGACGGTGGTGACGAGGCCCACGCCGAAGACGGAGCCGAGAGCTGCCCAGTCGATTTTCATGGTGATGCCGTTCTTTCCTTAGACCGTGGCCGTGGGCGCCGGTTCGGCGGCCGGGGCCGGGATGGTCGTCTTGAGGGCGTCGTCGTCCGTGTCCGCGGCGGCCGTGGCGACCGCGCCGGCGGGCGGCGGGGTGACGGCGGCGATGGCGGTGGTGACGACACCGGCGGGCTCGGCGTCGGAGGCCCGGGCCTCGTCCTCCACGTCGTTGACGTTGGCGTGATTGACGACCTGGCGGCGGGAGACGAACCAGATCGCGGTCGAGGAGCCGACGAGGAAGGCGGCGACGACGGCGATGCCCCAGTCACCCTGGCGGGCGACGAACTCGGCGAGCGCGGCCACGAGACCGGCGGCCGGCAGGGTCAGGCCCCAGGCGACGAACATGCGCGTCGCGGTGGACCAGCGGACCACACCGCCCTTGCGGCCGAGGCCCGCACCCATCACGGCGCCGGAGCAGACGTGGGTGGTGGAGAGCGAGAAGCCGAGGTGCGAGGAGGCGAGGATCACGGTCGCCGCGCCGGTCTGGGCGGCGAAGCCCTGCTGCGGCTGGAGGTCCGTGAGGCCCTTGCCCATGGTGCGGATGATGCGCCAGCCGCCCAGGTAGGTGCCGAGCGCGATCGCCACACCGGCCGAGACGATGACCCACACCGGCGGGTTGGAGCCGGGGGCGAGGGCGCCGCCGGCGACCAGGGCGAGGGTGATGATGCCCATGGTCTTCTGCGCGTCGTTGGTGCCGTGGGCGAGGGAGACGAGGCCCGCGGAGGCGATCTGGCCGGCCTTGTAGCCCTTGCCGCTGGTCTTCTCGTCGATGTTCGCGCCGATCCTGTACGTCGACCGGGCCGCGACCATGGAGGCGACACCCGCGACCAGCGGGGCCGCGACGGCCGGGATCAGCACCTTGGTGAGGACGACGCCGCCGTTGACGCCGCTGAAGCCGATGGAGGCGACCGTCGCGCCGATCAGACCGCCCATGAGGGCGTGGGAGGAGCTGGACGGAAGTCCGACGAGCCAGGTCAGAAGGTTCCAGAGGATCGCGCCGACCAGCGCGGCGAGGATGACCTCCGGTTGGATCCCTGTCTCGTCGACGAGCCCCTTGGAGATCGTCTTGGCGACCTCCACGGACAGGAACGCGCCCACCAGGTTCAGCACGGCGGACATGGCCACCGCGGCCTTGGGCTTCATCGCGCCGGTCGAGATGGTCGTGGCCATCGCGTTGGCGGTGTCATGGAAACCGTTTGTGAAATCGAACACGAGAGCTGTCACGACCACAATGGCGAGCAGCAGCGTGATGTGTTCCATTTACCCAGGCAATCGTTCGACGTCAGTAGCTCGCTGAACGTAGGCAACCTGGGTGAACGGAAGGTGAACTGGGTCCGTCGTCACGGTGTCTCCAACCGCGCCCACCCCGTTCCGGTTACGCCCAGCCCTTGTCCCAGGGCCCCACCATCCCCCGAACGAGATCCTCCTCACCCCGCCCGGATCATCCGCACGGCGGGAGCGTCACCCGGGGGTCGGCTGTTGGCTGGCAGGCCCGTGGGGGCCGGTCGACACTGGAACGGTGCGCACGGCTACAGCGGCGGCAACCGCCGTCACCACCGTCCTGGGTCTCGGCGCGGCCGCCGTCGCCGCGGGCCGCTACGCCAGCGACGCCGCGCTGAAGCCGCGCCCCGGCCGCCCCCTCCCCGGGGAGCCGCGCCTCACCGTGCACGCCACGGGCCCCGGCCGCGTCACCCTCACCCGCGGCCTCACCTCCCTCCGCCCCGGCGTGTACGGACTGGAGGGCCCCGGCGTCCACGCGGTGGTCGGCCCGGTGCTCGACGGGGTGCCGCACGCCCCGGACACCGTCGTACGGCGCCTGGAACGCGTCCACCACGGCATCCTCGACGCCGGCAGCCGCGTCCGCCTCACTCCGCAGCTGTACACCGGAACCCCCGCCTCCGCGCTCGGCCTCGCCCACGAGGACCTGGACGTGCCCGGCGAGCTCGGCACCCTCCCCGCCTGGCACGTGCCCGGCGCCCGCACCACCTGGGTGATCACCGTCCACGGCATCGGCACCACCCGGGAGCACGCGCTGAACGTGCTGGGCTTCCTCGCCGAGAACCGGCTCCCCGTCCTCGACATCAACTACCGCGGCGACCCCGGCGCCCCGCGCCCCGCCGACGGCCTGAGCCACCTCGGCGACTCCGAGTGGCGGGACCTCGACGCCGCCGTGCGGCACGCCGTCCGGCACGGCGCCCGGCGCGTCATCCTGTACGGCTGGTCCACCGGCGCGGCCATGGCCCTGCACGCCGCCGCGCACAGCGGGCTGCGGGACCGTATCGCCGGCCTGGTCCTGGACTCGCCGGTCCTCGACTGGGAGGCCACCCTCCGCTCCCTGGCCACGGCCCGCCGCGTCCCGTCCTCCCTGCTGCCACTGGCCGTACGGGCCGCGCAGGGCAGGACCGGCCTGCACGGCGACCGGCTCCGCGAGGCCGCTGACCCGGAGGCCCTGCGCGTCCCCACACTGGTCTTCCACGGCCCCGACGACCGCATCGCCCCCTGGGCCCCGTCCCGCGCCCTCGCCGCCCGCCGCCCCGGCCTCGTCACGCTCCACACCGTCCGGCACGCCCCGCACGCCGCCATGTGGAACGCCGACCCGGACCGCTACGAGGAGGCGCTGCGCCGCTTCCTCACCGCCCTCGTCTGACCCGGCCGGCACCTCCTTCCTGGCGCTTCGTCAGAGCGACCACGTCATTCCGTTTGGGCTTTCGGGCCGTCAGCGGGAAGACTGCCCCCGTGACGTCTCGAAAGCCTGATGAGCAACTGGCGCGCAACTCCGGACTCCGACTCGTCCGCCCCCGGTCGCTGGCGACGACCGCACGGCGGGCGGTGGCCGACCGGCGGACGAGGCCGGCGCCAAGGCCGCCGGAGGGCACGCCGCCGCGGACGGAACTGGCCCGTCAGGCCCGGCGCGTCCTGGCCGACGCCGTACGTGTCGCCCGCTGGGCCGCCGTCGACCGCGGCCCCGTCACCGCATCCGCCCCCGGCTCCGCGCAGGAACGGGCCGCAGCGGCACTGGACCTGACACCGGACCAGGTGCGCGCCGCCTGGGACCGCGCACGTCTCGCCGGTCTCGTCGAGCTGCACGGCGACACCGTCCGCCCCGGGTGGCGGCTGCGCGCCTGGGACCGCGACGACTCCGCGGCGCTGCGCGGCTGGGTCGCGCTCCTCGACGCCTGGTCGCTGGCCCACCCGGCCCCGCGCGACGCCGAGCCGGCGGCGGTCGCCGAAGTCGTGGAGGCCGTTCCGCAGGTCCTCTCCCTTCTCCAGCTCTCCGCGGGCCCCGTCCTCGTCCCGGCCCTGCTCGACCTGCTCCGGCAGCGGGTCGCGGAACTCCGCGAGGAACGCTGCGAGGTCCCGTACGACACCACAGAACAGGTCTCGACCCCGGCCGGCGCCGCCACCGCCGCCATCGCCGCCGGCCCGGACGGCCTGCCGCACCTGCTCGACTGGGCGCTCGAAGGCCTGGCCGCCGTCGGCGCCCTGACCCTCGGCGACGGGCAGGCCACCCTCACGCCGCTCGGCAACTGGGCGGTGTGGGTGAAGCTGGAGCAGATCTGCGTCGCCGCGCAGAGCCCGGCCGGCCACATCGAGCAGCCCGCCGAGGACATGCTGCGCGGCTGCGTACGTCTCACCCCCGGACCGGCCCGCGCCGAGTACCGTGCCTGGCTCGCCGCCCGCCCCGTGAACACCGCGGTCGCCGAGCTGCTCGCGGTCGCCCGCGGCGACGACGCCCTGCTGCGGGGCCTCGCGTTCGAGGCGCTGCGCGTGGTCGGCGCCGCCGCCGAGGCCGACGTACGGGCGGTCGTCGACGAGCCGGCCCTGCGCCCGTACGCCCTGCTCTGGCTGGCCGAGCACGAGGGCGCCGACGCCGACGAGGCACCCGACGTGCTGACCCGCGAGGAGGCCACCTGGCTCTGGGTCGACACGGCCGCGGCGGTCGTCGACCACGGCGAGAGCGACCTGCTCGTGCGCCACCTGGAGTCCGCCGTGCAGGGCACCGTCCCGGCCCTGCTCGACGAGGTGCGCGCGGTGGGCCACCCCCGCACGGTCCAGGTCCTGGTGGCCCTGGCCGCCGCCCACCCGGACCCGGCCCTGGCCAAAGCCGTACGCCGCGCCGCCTTCCAGGTCCACACGGGCGGCGCCTGACCACCCGCCTCCCACGGAAGCCGCCCGCCCCGCGCCCGCCCCGCCCGATCACCCCGCGGCCCCGGGGCGTACGTGCCGAAGCTCCACACGTTGCCCTCGGCGTCGCGCGCCATGGAGGCGCGGGAGCCGTACCCCTGGCACGTCGGGGGCATCAGGATCTCGACGTCCTGTTCCAGGGCCCGGGCGTGGTGGGCTCCGTGTCGTCCACGACGACGTACACGCCGACCGGGCCCGCGTCGGCCATCGCCTCGGCCATCGCCTCGGCCATCGCCTCGGCGAAGACGGCATCGCCGCCCCTGGTGCCGCCACTGACAACGCCCGTCGTCCACCGCCCCCCGGTCACCGGAACGTGTCGCACCGCGCCGCGTCCCCCGTGCGGTAGCCCCGCGCGAACCACTGGCGGCGCTGCTCGGCCGACCCGTGCGTCCACGTCTCCGGGGTCACCCGCCCCTGGAACCGCTCCTGGATCCGGTCGTCGCCCACCGCCGCCGCGGCGTCCAGCGCGTCCCGCAGGTCCCGCTCGGTCACCTCCGCCGGCACCGGCCGCCCCGTCCGCCCGTCCGGCGTCCGCGTCGCGTGCCTCGCCCACACGCCCGCGTAGCAGTCGGCCTGCAGCTCCACGCGCACCGCGCCGCTCCCCGCCCCCGGCTGGCCGTCCCGCGCCCGGCTCAGCGTGCCCGTCAGGTTCTGCACATGGTGCCCGTACTCGTGCGCCACCACGTACGCCTGCGCGAACGGCCCGCCCGACGCCCCGAACCGGCTCCGCAGCTCCCCGAAGAACCCCAGGTCCAGGTACACCTGCCGGTCGCCGGGGCAGTAGAACGGCCCCACCGCCGACGTCGCCGCCCCGCACGCCGTTCCGACCCGCCCGCTGAACAGCACTGTCCGCGCGTCCGTGTACGTCTCGCCCCGCCGCGCGAACTCCGCCCGCCAGTAGTCCTGCACGCTGTTGACCACCGCCACGATCCGGCAGTCGTCCCGCGTGTTCGCCGCCGCGCCCTTCCGGCACGCGTCGCCGACCTCGCCCGCCGCCGACGCACCGACCGCCGACGCACCCACCGCCGGGTCCGAGGCGCCGTCCTCCGTCAGCCCGAGCTGCTCGGGCCCGACCCCGAAGAACACCGCCAGCAGCAGCGCGATCAGCCCCGCGACCCCGCCGCCCACCGTCGCCCGGCCTCCCGGGACGCGGCTGCCGCGCACGTCCCGTACCTCCGAGGGGTCCAGGTCCGCGTCCTCGTCGAACCGCATACGCGGGCACCACCCTCCGTCGGACGTCCGTACGCCACGGTCCTGCGCCGAGTATCGGCAGCGGCGCCAGGAGGTGCCCCTTTTGCGCATCCGGCTGTGCAACCGGCTGCGCATCCGGCCGGTGTGCGCGCAGCACCGAAAAAGCAGTTGCATACGCCCGTTAGACTGGCCGCATGGCCATTCTCCCCGTGCATTAGACGGTGTCGAAGTCACCGCAGCCGCTGTTCTTCCGCCGTCCCCCCTGCCCTGGAGTCTGTCCGTGATCACCGCCACCGGCATCGAGCTGCGCGCCGGCGCCCGCGTCCTCATCGAGTCCGCTTCGTTCCGTATCGCCAAGGGCGACCGCATCGGCCTGGTCGGCCGCAACGGCGCCGGCAAGACCACCCTCACCAAGTGCCTGGCCGGCGAGGGCATGCCCGCCGCCGGCACCATCAGCCGCTCCGGAGAGGTCGGCTACCTCCCGCAGGACCCGCGCACCGGCGACCTCGACGTGCTCGCCCGCGACCGCATCCTGTCCGCCCGCGGCCTCGACGTCCTGATCCGCAAGATGCGGCAGAACGAGGAGCGCATCGCCACCGGCAAGGGCTCCACCCGCGAGAAGGCCCTCAAGCAGTACGAGCGCCAGGAGACCGAGTTCCTCACCAAGGGCGGGTACGCCGCCGAGGCCGAGGCCTCCACCATCGCCGCCGCCCTCGGTCTGCCCGACCGGGTGCTCGGCCAGCCGCTGCACACCCTGTCCGGCGGTCAGCGCCGCCGTATCGAGCTGGCCCGCATCCTCTTCTCGGACGCCGACACGCTCCTCCTCGACGAGCCGACGAACCACCTCGACGCCGACTCGATCACCTGGCTGCGCGACTACCTCAAGACGTACCGGGGCGGCTTCGTCGTCATCTCCCACGACGTCGACCTCGTCGAGACGGTCGTCAACAAGGTCTTCTACCTGGACGCCAACCGGTCCGTCATCGACATCTACAACATGGGCTGGAAGCTCTACCAGCGCCAGCGCGAGGACGACGAGAAGCGCCGCCGCCGCGAGCGGCAGAACGCCGAGAAGAAGGCCGCCGCCCTCAACGCGCAGGCCGACAAGATGCGCGCCAAGGCCACCAAGACGGTCGCCGCGCAGAACATGGCCCGCCGCGCCGAGAAGCTCCTCTCGGGCCTGGAGGAGGTGCGGCAGTCCGACAAGGTCGCCAAGCTGCGCTTCCCCGAGCCCTCGCCCTGCGGCAAGACCCCGCTCACGGCCGAGAGCCTGTCCAAGTCGTACGGCTCGCTGGAGATCTTCACCGACGTCAGCCTGGCCATCGACAAGGGCTCCCGCGTCGTCATCCTCGGTCTCAACGGCGCCGGCAAGACCACGCTGCTGCGGCTGCTGGCCGGCGTCGAGAAGCCCGACACCGGGCAGGTCACCCCGGGCCACGGCCTCAAGCTCGGCTACTACGCGCAGGAGCACGAGACCCTCGACCCGGACCGCACGGTCCTGGAGAACATGCGGTCCGCCGCGCCCGACCTCGACCTCGTCGAGGTCCGCAAGGTGCTGGGCTCGTTCCTCTTCTCCGGCGACGACGTCGACAAGCCCGCGGGTGTGCTGTCCGGCGGTGAGAAGACCCGGCTGGCCCTGGCCACCCTGGTCGTCTCCTCCGCCAACGTCCTCCTCCTGGACGAGCCCACCAACAACCTCGACCCGGCCAGCCGCGAGGAGATCCTCGGCGCGCTGCGCACCTACAAGGGCGCGGTCGTGCTGGTCACGCACGACGAGGGCGCCGTCGACGCCCTCCAGCCGGAGCGGATCATCCTCCTCCCGGACGGTGTCGAGGACCTGTGGGGCGCCGACTACGCGGACCTCGTGGCGCTCGCCTGACCCCACAGGCACCGCCAGGGCCTTCACTGATCGTCTCCGTATGGATCATTCGGCTTAGCCGTGATCCTTCATCTGAGTGAGGCGATCTCATATCGCGGCGTGGCATCCGGCAGATTTTCCGTCGCCGGGGCCGCGCCGCGCGTTTCTTTACGGCGCCCCGCTGACCTGGTACTTCGCCGCCGGGCTCGCGGCGTGTCCGGGATATCGGCCGGGGCGGCGGCCGCCGAAGGCCGAAACCTTGTGGCACGGACCTTGTCGAATGGCTGGCCATGTGGCCCCGGAGGGGTGATCATGAGAAGTCCAGAGCGCACTTCCCATGAGGAGGCACGGGTGGCCGAGACTCTGAAGAAGGGCAGCCGGGTGACCGGCGCCGCGCGCGACAAGCTCGCGGCAGACCTGAAGAAGAAGTACGACGCCGGTGCGAGCATCCGGGCCCTGGCCGAGGAGACCGGCCGGTCCTACGGATTCGTGCACCGGATGCTCAGTGAATCCGGAGTCACGCTGCGTGGACGCGGCGGAGCGACGCGAGGCAAGAAGGCCCCCACGGCCTGATCCGAGCGCGGCTCGTACGGCGCCCACCGGTTCCGGCAGGGACCGCCCGGTCGAACCCGACGGTTCGTCCGGCGACCGTTCGATCCTGACGGTCGACCGGGTGGTTACTGTGCAGTAATTTGTCGTCCGACACACAGTCGGCACGGCCGGCCGGTCACGGCCTGCTGCACGCTGCACCGGAACCGGAGGCCCGCATGACCTCGCTCGACCCCACTCGCGTCGTACTCGACAAGGACGGTGTACGGCTCACCGTCGAGGACGCCGTCGCCACGGTGACCCTCGCCAACCCGGACAGGCGCAACGCCCAGTCGCCCGCCATGTGGCGGGCCCTGGTGGAGGCGGGGCGGCTGCTTCCGGGCAGCGTGCGGGTGGTCGTGCTGCGCGGTGAGGGCAAGTCCTTCTCCGCGGGCCTCGACCGGCAGGCCTTCACGCCCGAGGGCTTCGACGGCGAGCCGTCGTTCCTCGACCTGGCGCGCGGCTCCGACGAGGCGCTCGACGCCGTCATCGCCGAGTACCAGGAGGCGTTCACCTGGTGGCGCCGCAACGACATCGTGTCGGTCGCGGCCGTCCAGGGGCATGCCATCGGTGCCGGCTTCCAGCTCGCCCTCGCCTGCGACCTGCGGGTCGCCGCGCAGGACGCGCAGTTCGCCATGCGCGAGACCAGCCTGGGTCTCGTCCCCGACCTCACCGGTACGCATCCGCTCGTCGGCGCCGTCGGCTACGCCCGCGCGCTGGAGATCTGCGCCACCGGCCGCTTCGTCCACGCCGACGAGGCCGAGCGCATCGGGCTGGCCAACCTCGTCGTGCCCCTCGACGAGCTCGACAGCGCCGTGCGCGACCTCGCCGCCGCGCTGCTCGCCGCCCCCCGCGACGCCGTCATCGAGACCAAGGCCCTGCTGCGCGGCGCGGCGGACCGTACGTACGACGAGCAGCGCGTCGCCGAGCGCGCCGCCCAGGCCCGCCGTCTGCGCGACCTCGCAGGCCTCGCGGACTGAGCCCCCCCGGGTGAGCCGCTGTCCAGGAGCGTGCGTACTGCCGTGCGCTTAGTGTGGTCAACGGACTCCACACCCGTACGAAAGGGATGGAACCGTGATGCCCGAGACCCCTCAGCCGGCGCCAGGCGCCGGTGACGGCGGCGGCCGCCCGGCCGAGCGGGGCCGTACGACCGTCACCGAGGGCGTGGTGGAGAAGGTCGCCGGGCTCGCCGCCCGTGACGTCGTCGGCGTCCACGCGCTGGGCAGCGGGCTGTCCCGTACGTTCGGCGCCGTGCGCGACCGGGTGCCGGGCGGCGCGCGGGCCGGCGCGGGGCGCGGCGTGAAGGCCGAGGTCGGTGAGGTGCAGACGGCGCTCGACCTGGAGATCGTCGTCGACTACGGGGTCTCGATCGCGGACGTCGCACGGGCCGTACGGGAGAACGTGATCGCCGCGGTGGAGCGGATGACCGGTCTGGAGGTCGTCGAGGTCAACATCGCCGTCATGGACGTGAAGCTGCCCGACGAGGACGACGGCGACGGCGACGACCGCGACGGCGACGGCTACGACGAGGACGGCCAGGATCTGGAGGGGGACGAGTACGGGGGCGAGGGCTCGGGCGGGCCGGGGCCACGGCTCCGGTAGCGGCGTCCCTGTCCCGCCCGGTGAGGAGCGCACCATGAGCATGGCGCCGACCGGCCTGCTGGCCGGCATGGGCCTCGGGTTCGCCGGGTACTTCGGCGGCTTCGCGGCGTTTCTGCTGGTCGCCGCCCTGGGAGCGATCGGGTTCGTGGCCGGCCGGATCGCCGACGGCGACCTCGAACCCGGCGACCTGCTCCGCCTCCGCGACCGCGACGACCGCGGCGACCGCGGCGGCCGGCGGCGGTGACGGCCGTGCCCGACGCGCGGGGCGCGGACCGGGTCCCGGCGGCGGACCGCGGGGCGACGACGATCGCGGACCGCGTCCTGGCCAAGATCGCGTCCCGCGCCGCCGACGAGGCCCTGACCGCCCAAGGAGGCGTCCCGGAGGCCGCACGGGCCCCGCGCGCGACGGTCGTGAAGCACCACGACAGGGCGCACGTCCGCGTGGTGCTGGAACTGGCGTACCCCTCCGACATCGGCGCCCGCTGTGCCGCCGTCCGCCAGTGGGTGACGTGGCGGCTCCAGGAACTGACCGGCCAGACCGTGCCGGACGTGGCCGTCCACGTGGAACGCCTCCACCCCACGCACCGCCACGGAGCCCCCCGATGACAGCCCCCCGTCCCCCGGAGCCAGGCCCACCCGGCCCGCCCGAGCCGCCGCAGCCGCCGCAGCCGGGAGAGCCGCCGCAGCCCGGGGAGCCGGGGTCCGCCCGACCACATCGGTTCTGGGCCGTGCGGCGGAGGGCCGCCGCGGTGGTCGCGGTGGTCGTGGTGGCCGGGGCGGGCCTGGTGCTCTACGACGTCGCCGCGGTGCGGGCGGACCGGCCCGCCATGCGGTGGCGGCGGGCGCTCGCGGACGAGCTGGCGGTGCGGACGCTCGACGACCCCTGGGTGCTGGCCGGTGCCGCCGTCGCCGTCGTGCTCGGTGTGGGGCTGCTGGTGCTGGCGGTGACGCCGGGGCTGCGCCGTGTGCTGCCGATGCGGAACGGCGGCGCGTCCGTCAGGGCGGGGCTGCACCGGGACGCCGTGGCGCTGGTGCTGCGGGACCGTGCCCTCGACGTGCCGGGCGTCCGCGACGCGCGCGTACGGGCGAGGCACGCCGCGGTCACCGTACGGGCCGAGTCCCACTTCCGGGATCTCGACGACGTGCGGCGCGACCTGGAGGCGGCGCTGGCGGAAGGCGTCGCGGAGCTGGGCCTGGCCCGGCCGCCGCATGTGTCCGTGCAGGTGACCAGGCCCGGCCGGAGGGGGTGAGCGGCGTGCTGCGGAGCGTCAACCGGGTCCTGATCGGGCTCACCGGGCTGGTTCTGCTGGGCCTCGGCGGCAGTGTGCTCGCGGGCGCGCTGTGGGCGGACCCCGGCACCGTGCTGCTCAGCGCGTCCGCGCGGCAGCGGTGGCGGGACCAGGCGTGGTGGTGGCCGGTCGTCCTGGGCGGCCTCGCCGTGCTGGTCCTGCTGGCGCTGGGCTGGCTGGTCGCCCAGTTCCGACGCCCCCGGCCGGCCGAGGTGCTGGTCGACACGCGGGACGGGGACGGTGCGACGCTGCGCGGCCGGGCCCTGGAGGCGGTCATGGAGGAGGCGGCCGAGGCCGTGGAGGGCGTCGCCCGCGCCCGCGTGCGGGTGACCGGGGCGGGCGACGCCCCCGTGGCGTACGTCTCCGTGCTGCTGGAGCCGGAGGCCTCGCCCGACGCGGTCATCGCCGGGCTCACGCACGGCGTCCTGGCCCGTGCCCGCGAGGCCACGGGCCTGCCCGAGCTTCCGGCGGAGGTCCAGCTCAGGGCCGCGTCACGCCGCCCGCGCCGCGTGGCGTGACGTTGGCGCGGCTTGGCGCCGCGCGGCGGGAGCGCCCGTACGAGGGCTCAGAAGCCGTGCAGCGCGCCGCCGTCGACCGGCAGCATCACGCCCGTCAGATACGACGCCGCCGGCGACAGCACGAACGCGGCCGTGCGGCCGAACTCCTCCGGCGTGCCGTAGCGGCGCAGCGGGATGCGGGACTCGGCGGCCGCGCGGGCCGCCGCCGGGTCGCCCGACAGGGCGTCGATCTCCCGCAGCCGGTCCGTGTCGATACGGCCCGGGACCAGGCCGACCACGCGGATGCCGCTGGGCCCGACCTCGTTGGCGAGCGACTTGGCGAAGCCCGCGAGGCCGGGGCGCAGACCGTTGGAGATGGTCAGGCCCGCGATCGGCTCGTACACCGAGCTGGACAGGACGAAGCCGATGACACCGCCCTCCGTCAGCGTGGCCGCCGCCGCCCGCGCCATGCGCACCGCGCCCATGAACACCGAGTCGAACGCCGCCTGCCACTGCTCGTCCGTGGTGTCAGCGGCGTAGCCGGGTGCCGGCCCGCCCACGCTGATCAGCACGCCGTCGAAGCCGCCGAACTGGGAGCGGGCCGTGGCGATCAGCGCTTCGGGCGCCGCCGGATCGGCGTTGTCCGCGGCCACGCCGACCGCGCTCGGGCCCAGCTCGGTGGCCGCGTCGGTCACCGCCTTCTCGTCACGCGCCGAGACGACGACCTTCGCGCCCTCCGCCACGAGGGCCTTCGCCACACCGTGGCCGATGCCCCGCGACGCGCCCGTCACGACGTACACACGGTCCTTCAGTCCAAGATCCATGGGCCTATCCTGCCGTCTCCTCCCGCGCCAGCGCGAGAGCCGTCACCACGAGCGCGACATGGCTGAACGCCTGCGGGAAGTTGCCGAGCTGCCGCCGCGCCGCCGGGTCGTACTCCTCCGCCAGCAGCCCCACGTCGTTGCGGAGCTCCAGCAGCCGCCCGAACAGCTCCCGTGCCTCCGCGACCCGGCCCGTCATGCGCAGCGCGTCCACCATCCAGAACGAGCACGCGAGAAACGTTCCTTCCCCGCCGGGCAGCCCGTCCACGGAGATGCCGTCCGTGCTGTACCGGCGGATGAACCCGTCCTGCCCCAGCTCCCGCCCCACCGCCGCCACCGTTCCCGCCACCCGCGGATCGTCCGGCGGCAGGAAGCCGACCCGGGGGATCAGCAGCGCCGCGGCGTCCAGGTCCACCGAGCCGTACGACTGCGTGAACGTGTTCCGTGCCGGGTCGTAGCCCCGCTCGCAGACCTCCCGGTGCACCTCGTCCCGCATCACCCGCCACCGCGCCACGTCCCCCGGCAGCTCCGGACTGCGCTCCAGTGTCTTCACGGCCCGGTCGGCGGCGGCCCACGCCATGACCTTCGAGTGCACGAACTGGCGGCGCGGCCCGCGCACCTCCCACAGCCCCTCGTCCGGCTGACGCCATGTCGACTCCAGGAACCCCAGCAGGCTCAGTTGCAGCGCCCACGCGTGTTCCGCGGGCGGCATCCCCGCCTCCCGCGCCAGGTACAGCGTGTCCAGGACCTCGCCGTACACGTCGAGCTGGAGCTGGTCCACGGCCGCGTTGCCGATCCGCACCGGTCGCGCGCCACCGTAGCCGCGCAGCCACGGCACCTCCATCTCCGGCAGCCGGCGCTCGCCCGCCAGCCCGTACATGATCTGGAGGTCCGCCGGGTCGCCCGCGACCGCGCGCAGCAGCCAGTCACGCCAGGCCGCCGCCTCTTCCCGGTACCCGGCGGCGAGCAGCGCCCGCAGCGTCAGCGTCGAGTCGCGCAGCCAGCAGTGCCGGTAGTCCCAGTTCCGTACGCCGCCGATCTCCTCGGGCAGGGACGTGGTCGGCGCGGCGACGATCCCGCCGGTCGGCGCGTACGTCAGGGCCTTCAGGGTGATCAGCGACCGGATCACCGCCTCGCGGTACGGACCCTCGTACGTGCAGCGCGACGACCAGCTCTTCCAGTCCTCCAGAGTGTGCTCCAGGGCCTCCTGCGGGTCCACGAAGGACGGGCACGCCTCGTGCGAGGGGTGCCAGGTCAGACAGAACGACACGGTGTCCCCGGCGCCGACCGTGAACGACGAGCAGGTGCTGTACTGCTGACCCCACGTCTTGACCCGCGGCCGGGTGCGCAGCCACACGGAGTCCGGTCCCGCGACCGCGACGCGGTGGCCGTCCTGGCGCCGCATCCACGGCACGATCGACCCGTAGTCGAAGCGCAGCCGCAGCACGGACGACATCTCGACCCGGCCCGTCACCCCCTCGACGACCCGCATGAGGTCGGGGGCGCGGTCGCGCTGCGGCATGAAGTCGAGGACACGGACCGTGCCGGTACGGGTCTCCCACACGGACTCCAGGACCAGCGACTCACCCAGATAGCCGCGCCGGGCGCAGGTGCGCGCGCCCGCGGGCGCGATCCGCCAGTGGCCGTTGTTCTCGTCGCCCAGCAGCGCGGCGAAGCAGGCACCCGAGTCGAACCGCGGCAGGCAGAGCCAGTCGACCGAACCGTCCCTGCCCACCAGCGCGGCGGTCTGCAGATCGCCGATGAGGGCATAGTCCTCGATACGTTGGGTCACGCTCTGGCGTGTTCCCGCCCGGGAGAAGCGCCAATCAGC
>NZ_JABWDV010000377.1 GCF_013362995.1 Streptomyces sp. TRM64462
GACACCACTTGAGCGGTGGGGACGGGCGGGCGGGAACGGAGCTCCCGCCCCAGGGGCCACCCCCGGGCCTGGGCGGCGGGGCGACACCACTACCCGCGGGGTACGCCACCACGGACACCACTTGAGCGGTGGGGGCGGGCGGGAACGGAGCTCCCGCCCCAGGGGACGCCCCCCCTGCCTGGGCGGCGGGGCGACACCACTACCCGCGGGGTACGCCACCACGGTGACCGCCCGCGCCCCGGAGGGCTACGTCGTCGGGGTGTTCGCGTTCAGGTAGGCGGCCGTCTTCTCCGGGTCGTAGAAGAAGTTCTCGAAGTCGGAGGGGTCGTTGAAGCCGTTCGCGAAGCGGTTCGCCACCGCCGGGATGCGGCCGGCCGCGCCGATCAGGTTCAGGACGTGCTCCGGGGGGACGCCGAGCATGGCGTTGGTCCACTTGGTGACGTGCTGGGCGGTGTCCCAGTAGCGGTCGAAGGCGGCCCGCATCCACTCCTCGTCGAACGGGCGGTCCCCGTGTTCGATGATCGAGGCGAGGTACGACGCCGCGCACTTGGCCGCCGAGTTGGAGCCCTGGCCGGTGATCGGGTCGTTCGCGACGACCACGTCCGCGACGCCCAGGGCGAGGCCCCCGCCGGGGAGGCGGCCGACGGGGTTGCGGACCGTGGGCGCGTAGCGGCCGGCGAGGGTGCCGCCCGCGTCGGTCAGCTCGACCTTCGTGGCGCGCGCGTACTCCCACGGCGTGAAGCGCTCCATCAGCTCCAGCGTGAGGGCCAGGTGCTCGGCCGGGTCCTTGACGCCCTGGAAGACGTCGAGAGGCCCGCCGGGGACGCCCTCCCAGAAGAGGATGTCCGCGCGGCCGCTCGTCGTGAGGGTCGGCATGACGAACAGCTCGCCCACGCCGGGGACCAGGTTGCAGCGGACCGCGTCCTGGTCCGGGTGCTCGGGGCGCGGACCGAGACCGTGCACGTACGCCACGGCCAGCGCGCGCTGTGGCTCGCGGTACGGGGAGCGGGCGGCGTCCCGCTCGAACAGCGACACCAGCTCGCCCTTGCCTGCGGCGACCAGGACCAGGTCGTACGCCCGCGAGAAGTAGTCCAGGTCGGAGACGGCCGCGCCGTGCACGACGAGTCGGCCGCCGCGCTGCGCGAAGGTGTCCATCCAGCCGGCCATCTTGACCCGCTGGTCCACGGACTGGGCGTAGCCGTCGAGCCGGCCGAGCCAGTCGATCGCCCTGCCCCCGTCGGGTGCGGCGACGGACACGCCGAGGCCCTCGATCCGGGGTGCCTGCGGCTCCCAGAAGTTGATGCCGAGGTCGCGTTCGTGCTGGAGCGCCGTGTCGAACATGCACTGCGTGGACATGACGCGCCCGTAGCGGATCTCGTCGGCCGTGCGGTTCGACATCAGCGTGATCTCGTACCCCTGGGCCTGGAGTCCGAGGGCGAGCTGGAGCCCGGACTGTCCGGCGCCGACGATGAGTATGTTCCGCATCGCTGTTCCTTAGGCCTGTGGAAGGTGGTTACTCGGGCGTCTTTTCCAGCGCGTGCGCGACCAGCGTGAGCAGCGTCTCGACGACGCCGATGCGGTCGCGGGCGTCCATGACCAGGACCGGCACGTCGGGTGGCACGGTGAGCGCCTCCCGTACGTCGTCGGCCTCGAACCGCTCGGTGCCGTCGAAGTGGTTGACCGCCACGACGTACGGCAGGCCGCAGCTCTCGAAGTAGTCGAGGGCCGGGAAGCAGTCCGTGAGCCGCCGCGTGTCGGCCAGGACGACCGCGCCGACCGCGCCGCGCACGAGGTCGTCCCACATGAACCAGAAGCGCGGCTGCCCGGGCGTACCGAACACGTACAGCACCAGGTCGTCGTCGAGCGTGATCCGCCCGAAGTCCATGGCGACGGTGGTGGTCAGCTTGTCGGGTGTCGCGGACAGGTCGTCGGTCCCGGCGCTCGCCCGGGTCATCAGCGCCTCGGTGCGCAGCGGGGTGATCTCGGAGACGGCTCCGACGAAGGTCGTCTTGCCGACGCCGAAGCCGCCCGCGACGACGATCTTCGTGGCGATGGGGGCGCGGGTGCGGTCGAGCTGCCAGGGCCGCAGGTCCTCGTCCCGGTCCAGTACGGAGGCGTCAGAGACGGCGGAGTCCACTCAGCACCCTTTCCAGCAGCGCTCGGTCGGGCTGGCCGGTGCCGTGCCCGGTCCCGTACACACGGAGCTTCCCCTGGTCGGCGAGGTCGCTGATGAGGACGCGTACGACGCCCAGGGGGATGCGCAGCAGTGCGGAGATCTCGGCGACCGTACGCATCCGGCGGCACACCTCGACGATGGCCCGCGTCTCGGGCATGAGCCGCGCCACGCCACCGCGCGCGGCGTGCGGCGCCTGCTCCTGTGCCTGTGCCTGCTGCTCCTTGCGGGTGTCGGTGCCGCCCGCGGTGCCGGCTTCGAGCGCGGCCACGAACGTCTCGACGAGCAGCACGTGCCCGAAACGGGTACGGCCACCGGTCAGCGAGTACGGGCGGACGCGCGCGGGGCGGCGGCCCTCACCGCGTACGGGGAGTTTGGGCGCGGGGACCGCGGCGGACGCGGAGCACGAGGTCACCGGCCGCCCTCCCGCTCCACGGACTGCCGCAGCTCGCTGCGGAGTTCGGGCGTCAGGACGTGTCCGGCGCGGCCCACGAACAGGGCCATGTGGTAGGCGACGACGCCCATGTCGCAGTCGGGTGCGGCGTGCACACCGAGGAGCGAGCCGTCGCTGATCGACATGACGAAGACGCTGCCTTCCTCCATGGCGACCATCGTCTGCTTGACCCCGCCGCCGTCCATGAGCCGGGCGGCGCCGACGGTGAGGCTGGCGATGCCGGAGACGATGGTCGCGAGGTCCGCGCTGGAGCCGCGCGGGCCGCGGGGGCGCTCGGCCGCCGCGGCGGCGGCCGACGCACGGGCCGCTTCGGGGTCGGAGGACAGCAGCAGCAGGCCGTCCGACGAGACGACGGCGACCGACCGGACCCCTGGCACCTCCTCCACGAGATTGCTCAGCAGCCAGTGCAGATTGCGTGCCTCGCTGCTCAGTCCGTGGGTGCCGGTGCCGGCGCCGGTCGTCGCACTCAACTGCGTGCCTCCTCGACTGTGTCCCCCGTTTCTGGTGTGTCTTCCGTTTCTGGTGCGGCTTCTTCCGCCCCGACGTCCGCGCCGACTTCGGCCTCGGCGTCGCGGCGGCCTTCCTTGGCGCCCTGCTGGAAGCCGCCGAGCCGGCGGCGGAGCTCCTCGGCGTCGATGCCGCCGGTGCGCTCGGTGCGCGGCGCGGCGGACTCGACGACCTGCGGGGTCCGCTTGGGCAGGCCCTTGTCGGTGACGCGCTCCCACTTGGGCGCCGGGTCGGCGTCCACGCGCTCGTGCGCGTCCGGCTCGGGGGCGGGCTGCGGGAGGCGGACCTGCAGGGTGGTCTCGTGGGTCTCCCCTGCGGAATCGTTCATGTCGACGACGGCGGCGGCGGTACGGGACGGCTCGTCGTCCTCGACGTCGGTACGCGCGGTGTCGGGCGCGTCTGCCACGGGTGCCTCACCGGGGACCTGGTCCGCGTCGGCGGGTTCGGGCGCGTCAGCCGCCTCCGCCACCGGCTCGGCACCGCGCTCACGCGCCGGCAGCGTGTTGGAGTTGGCCTCCGCCACGGACCCGGGGAACGTCAGCGTCGGCGCCGCCCCGGAGGCGAGGGCCACGGACGGGGGCCCGGCCGTCGGCGGAGCCTCGGGCAGCAGGGCCCCGGGCAGGACGACCACGGCCGCCGTACCGCCCTGCTTCTCCTCGCGCAGCTCCACGCGCACCCCGTGGCGGGCCGCCAGCAGCGCGGCCACGCGCAGGCCCAGGCCCTCGGCCTCCTCGTCCGCCACGGCCCCGGGCTCCGTGGCCGGGTCCGCGAGGCGGGCGTTCAGCTCGGCCCTGCGCGCCGGGGTGATGCCGATGCCCTTGTCCTGGACGGACAGCATCACGTCGCCGCTCTCCAGGAGCCAGCCGGAGAGCTGGACCTGCGCGTCCGGCGGCGAGAACGACGTGGCGTTCTCCAGCAGCTCGGCCACCAGGTGACTCAGGTCGTCAGCAGCGGACCCCGCGACGTACGCGTGCGGCGGCAGCGACTGGATGGCGACGCGCTCGTACCGCTCGATCTCGCTCACCGCGGCGCGCAGCACGTCGACGAGCGGCACGGGCTCCTGGTGGGCGTGGCGGTGCTCGTGGCCGGCGAGGATCAGCAGGTTCTCGCTGTACCGGCGCATGACGGTGGCCATGTGGTCGATCTTGAAGAGCGTGTCGAGCTGCTCCGGGTCCTGCTCCCGCTCCTCCAGGGTCTCGATGATCGCGAGCTGCCGCTCGACGAGGACGAGGGCCCGCAGGGACAGGTTCACGAAGCTGTGGTCGACGGTGTGCCTGAGCCGCTCCAGCTCGGCCGTCAGCCGCGCGGTGTCGGCGCGGAGTTCGGCGTGCCGGGCGGCCGGCTCGGCGGCAGGCTCAGCGGCCGACTCGGCGGGCGGCTCTGCGGTCGGCTCGGCGGCGACGGCCTTCCGCTCGTCGTCCAACCCCGCGCGCTCGCCGTCGGGCTTCCCGGCGCGCGACGAGAGGGTGAGCAGCTTGCCGTGGAGGGTGTTGAGGGACCGTACGACCTGGGCGAACTCGTCGTTGCGGCCGGTGAAGCGCACCGGCTCCTCGCTCTCCGGTGCCGCGGCGACGCGGGCCGCGCCGAGGCGCAGCACGGCGAGGGGGCGGGTGAGCGTACGGGCGACGGCGGTGGAGACGGCGATGGCGATGATCAGGCAGCCGCCGAGCAGGGCGATGCGCAGTTCGAGCGCCGTCACGTCGTCGTCGCGGAGCTGCTCCATGCGGGCGATCTGGCCGGTGGCGAGCGTCGACTCGACGCCGCGCATCTGCTCGACGCGTGCGGTCAGGGCCGCCGCGAGCTTCTCGGGGTCGGTCCCGCGCTCGCTCTTCGACAGTTCGGGCTTGTCGGCGAGCTTGTCGAGGTAGTCCTCGGCGGCGGTGACCTCGGGGCCGGTGACGGTGGCCGCGAGGGAGTCGCGGGCGGGGTCGCCGGCGGTCTGCTCGAAGTCCGCGAGGGCGACCTGTTCGCGGACGCGGGCGAGGTGCGCGGCGGCGCTGAGGCCGTCGCGGGTGGCGGCGGCGGTCCGGCTCGCCGGGTCCTCGCGGGTCACGTAGCGGCCGGTGGCCGGGTCGTACTCGGTACGGGCGGGCTTGTCGGCGCCGGGCACGGCGAGGGCGGCGAGGAGGAGACCGCGGGTCGCGGAGGCGCGTTCGACGGCCTGGCCGAGTTCGGCGGGGCCGCGGCCGGTGCCGGCGGCGCGGGCGGGCGTCCGGTCCGCGAGCTCGCCGGCGACGGCCTGGAGCTTGCCGATGACCTCGGTGTACGCGCGGTGGGCCTCCATGGCGGTGCCGTTGCCGGTGACGGCGGCGCGCCGGAGCGCGGGGACGCCGGCGAGGGCGCGGCGCACATCGTCGGGGGCCTCGGTGCGGATCTCCGCGATCTGGCGGTCGACGCGGGCGGTGTGGGTGCCGGGGAGGCCGGGCTTCGCGGCGTCCGCCGCCTGCTGCCCCTCGCCGTCCTGGCTGCCGTCCTGGCCGTTCTCGCTGCCGTCCTGGCCGTTCTCGCTGCCGTCCTGGCCGTTCTCGCTGCCGTCCTGACCGTCCTGGCCGTCCTGCGCGTCGCCGGTGCCGTCCTCGGCGCCCTGCTCCGTACCGTTCTCGGGCGCGGCGCTGTTCCGGCCCGCCGCGATGTACGCGGTGACCTCGTCGCGCTCGTCGGCGAGGGAGTGGGCGAGCGTGACGGCCTGGCGGTTCAGCTCGGCGAGGGTGACGAGGCGCTGCGCCTCGGTCAGATCGGCGGATGTGGTGAGCAGACCGGGGGCACCGGCGCCGATGACGGTGATGCCGACGAGTGCGACACCGGCCACGAGCCGGTTCCGTACCCGTACGCCGCGGCCGCCCGGAACCAGGGGATCGCCGGGAGTGTCACTGCGCTTCTGCACCGGTGCTCACATTCTTGAACTCGTTCGCCCATGAAGCAGAGGTGACGACCGGTCACACAAGAGCCCCCACCCCTGGCACGGCTTCCGACCATTCCAGCCCTTTTGGGAAGGGAGCACGCATCGGCCACTCCGCCACCCGAACGAGTGAACAACACTCCTGAGTTGGCGAACAACTCGGCCCCCTCGCGCGCGGGGTGCTCGCGCGGGCCCCGGGTTGGACCTTCCGCGCGGGCTTTGGCAGGATGCCCGCCCGCATCTCGCCGGAGGCCCGCGACGGGCCCCGCCGCGGCCGTTCCGCGCCTTTCGGCGCCTCCGTGACCTGCTGGTACAGGCCATTCCCCGAGTGTTGTGCATGCCGTGAAGGACTCATGCAGACTGCGTCGCATGCATATGGAAACCGCTTCACTCGCCGGCGCGCCGGAACGCCCCAACGAGGACTGGGCCGCCACGGCGGTTCCCGCGTCCGGCGTGGGTGGCGCACTGGTGCTGCTGGACGGTGTGACGCCGCCGTCGGGCGACGACGGTTGTGTGCACTCGGTGCCCTGGTTCACCGCACGCCTCGGTGGCGCCCTGACCGAACTGTCCGCTTCGCGCGCCGACCTGACGCTGACGGAGATCCTCGCGGAGGCAATCCGGCGCACCGCGGAGACCCACGCCCAAACATGTGACCTTTCTCACGTCCGTACGCCGCAGGCGACGGTGGTCCTGGCGCGCTGGGACGCGGAGTCGGTGGAGCATCTGGTGCTGTCCGACTCGGCGCTGCTGCTGGAGTCGCCGGACGGCGCGGTACGGGCGGTGCTGGACGACCGGCTCGACCGGATCCCGCGCGAGGTGCTGCGCTCGCACGCGGCGACGGACCGGCTGCGGAACGCGGAGGGCGGGTTCTTCACGGCGGCCGCGGATCCGGGCGTGGCCGTGCGGGCGGTGACCGGCGTGACGCCGCGCCGGGAGGTACGGGCGGTGGCGGCGCTCACGGACGGGGCCTCGCGCTGGGTGGAGCTGTTCGGCGAGGGCGACTGGGCGGACTGCTTCGGGGTGCTGCGCAAGGAGGGCGCCCGGGGCCTGCTGGCCCGGGTGCGGGCGCTGGAGACGGACGGCACGGAGACGGGCGGCGCGCTGCGGTGGAAGCGGCACGACGACGCGACGGCGGTCTACGCGGAGCTCTGAGGCGGGCCCGGGCGTTCGGCGCGGGTGTTGAGCTGGTGCAGCAGCCGGGCCAGTTCGGCGACCTCGGCGCGGTCCCAGTCGGCGAGCTCGCGGACGTAGCGGGCGCGGCGGGCGTCCCGTACGCGCCGGAACCGGGCGCGGCCCTCGTCGGTGAGCCGTACGAGGGAGGCGCGGCCGTCGGCGGGGTCGGGTTCGCGGGTGATCAGCCCGAGGTCGTCCAGGGCGCGCAACTGGCGGCTCATCGTGCCCTTGCCGACGCCGAAGTACCCGGCGAGCGCGGTGGCCCGCTCGGCGCCGGCCTCGTCGAGCCGGACGAGCAGCCCGTACGCGGCGGGTTCGAGTTCGGGGTGGACCTCGCGGGCCATCTCGCCGGACGAGGCCCGGGCGCGGCGCAGGAAGACCGCCAGTTCGCGTTCGAGGGCGAGGAACTCCTGGTCGGCACCGTGCGCACCGGCGGCTTCCGGTCCGTTCCCCGTACCGCTTCCGTACACTCCGCACCCCTCGCGCCCTGAACGTCCCCGCGGCGGGTGTTCCCGCAGCTCGGACAGTATTTCGCAGGGTGGTGTGCCGTGCGGTCAGCCGCCCGCCGGCTTGGCGTAGTCGCCGAAGCCCGCCCAGTCGAGCATGACGCACGGCTCGTCGCCGATCACCCAGGCGTCGTGCCCGGGGGCGATGGACATGAAGTCGCCGGGCCCCGCCTCAGCGGTCTCGCCGTCGTCCATGACGATCTTCATCCGGCCGCTCAGGCAGTACCCGACGTGTGCCGCCTGGCAGCTCTCGGTGCCCGCGAGGGGCTTGATGTGCTTGGACCACTGCCAGCCCGGTTCGAAGACAGCCCGGCCGACCGGCCCGTGATCGGTGTGGAGCAGGTCGAGCCTGCCCTTGCCCTCTTCGAACGGACGGGTCTCGTCAGCGGTGTCGAAGGTCTTGTGGACGATCCCGGCCATGATGCTTCCTCCTGGAGGACGGCGTGGCCCCGAGTCCACTTCCAGGCTACGACGCGGTCCGGGCCCCCGCGGTCCGGGCCCCCGCGGTCCGGGCGCTGTCCGGGCGGCGGCCCGGGGCGTGTGTTCCGGCGCGCCGCTGCCCCGGTGCGCCGGAACACTTCCTGCCGGTGCGCCCGCTCCTGGGAGCGGGTCCCGTTCCACGGCCCGTACGGCCGTGGAAGTTCCCCCTCGGGGCCCGGTGAGGCTGGTCAGGTCTCGCCGTGGCCCGGCTGGCCCATGGTGCCGGGCGGCGAGGCACGGCCGGTACCACCGGTCGGCCCCCTCCGGTCGGCGGGGCGGGACCGGGGCGGGACCGCAGCAGGACCGGGGGCGGGATCAGAGGGGCAGTTCGGCGCGTACGACGAAGCCGCCGTCCGGGGTCGGGTGGGCGTCCAGGCTGCCGCCGAGCAGTTCGGCGCGCTCCCGGAGGCCGGTGAGGCCGTGGCCGCCGCCGACGGGGAGCTCGTCCGACCACGCCCCCGTGCCGCCGCCCCGCTGACCGCCGGGCGGGCCCGCGTCGGGGCCTTCCTGCGGCGGCGGGGTGTTGCCGACCTCCACGGTCAGGGTCTTCTGCTCGTCCGACGGGGCCACGCGCACCGCGACACGGGCGCCGGGCGCGTGTTTCCGTACGTTGTTGAGGGCTTCCTGGACGATGCGGAACACGGCCGACTCGACCGCCGGCGTCCAGGTGGCGTTCTCCGGCTCGGTCAGGTCGACCGTGACGTCCAGCATGCTGTCCGCGGTGAGCTCGCGGAGGTTGACGAGGCGCGGGCGGCCCGCTGCGGCGGCCGCCTCCGTGTCGGAGCCGCGCAGCACGCCGACCATGTCCCGCAGCTCCTCCAGCGCCTGGACGCTGTGCCTGCGGATGCTCTCGGCGGTCTCGCGCCTCCACGCGTCGGCCGTCTCGACGGTGCGCAGGGCGCCCGACTGCACGGCGATGATCCCGACGTGGTGCGAGACCGTGTCGTGCATCTCGCGGGCGAGCCTGGCCCGTTCCCGGGCCACGGCACGCTCGGCCTCCAGGTACCGCTCACGCGCCTGGGTCGCCGTGAGGTCCGCGATGCGGGCGCGCAGTTCGGCGCGGGTCGCCGCCAGCAGGCCGAGCGCGGTGGGGCCGACACTGAGGAGCCCGGCGGCCTCGACGGAGGTGAGGATCTCCTCGCGCGTCATGGTCGCGAGGTCGGTCACCGGCCACGGGCACACGGCCGCGAGGAACAGCAGGGCGCAGCCGACGCCGGTCCGGGTACGGGACCTGCCCTTGGCGACCTCGTACATCGCGATCATCTGCGGCAGCCACAGATGGCCCAGGAGGATGGACGGCAGCGTCGCGCACAGCGTCACGACCGGCAGCCTCCGCCGCAGGGGCAGCGCCAGCAGGGCGACGGCGCAGACGGCGAGCGTAGGGGTGCTGAAGGCGTCGGCGACCGTCAGCAGTTCGGCGACGGCCAGCACCATGACGGCCCGCTCGGCGGTGAAGCGTCCCGCCCGGCCGCGGCCCCTTCTCACCGTTTCACCGCACGAGCCGCAGCTGGTGCGCGCGGACCGCGGCCTGGACCCTGTTGGTCACGCCCAGCTTGCCGAGCAGGGTGCTGACGTGGTCCTTGACCGTGGTCGTGCCGATGAACAGCCGCTGGGCGATCTCGGTGTTCGACAGGCCTTCGGCGAGCAGGGCCAGGACTTCGCGCTCGCGGACGGTGAGGTCGTCGATGTGGACCTCGCGCCCGTACGCGGCCGGCTGCTGTTCCGGAGGCGCGTGCCGTTCGTCACCCTCCGCCGCCGGTCCCGTACTCTCCGCGCGTAGATAGCCGTCCACGACGGTCCGGGTCACCTTCGGCGATATGACGCTGCCGCCGGCCGCCAGCTCCTGGATCACGTACTCCAGCAGTTCCGGCGCCGTGTCCTTCAGCAGGAACCCCGCCGCGCCGCCGCGCAGGGCCGCCGACAGGTGCTCGTCCGCGTCGAACGTGGTGAGCATCGCGACCGCCGGCGGCTCGGGCAGGGCCCGCAGATCGGCCAGGACGCTGAGCCCGTCGCGGTCCGGCATCCGTACGTCGAGGAGGACCACGTCGGGCCGGTGCAGCCGCGCCTCACGCACCGCCGTGGAACCCGTACACACCGCCACGGCCCGTGCGCCGTCGAATCCGTCGACGATCCGCCGGAGCCCCTCTCGGATCAGGACCTCGTCATCGACGATCATCACGTGCACTGCTGAACGGTTCATACGGCCGGACCCCACTCAGGCGTTCTGGAGCGCCCTCAGCATAGGCGCTGCACGAGGCCGCCCCGGACGGGCGAGGACCCCCGGCCCACGGGGGCCGGGGGTCCTCAGATGCGGTGCAACCGGGCCTTATCAGCCGCAGTTGCCCGCCGGGCGGTGGCGGGTGACGACGTTCGTCCAGCCGGTCGTACCGTCGAGCCACACCACCTGGGTGCCGGAGACGGCCGCGGGCGACGACTGCTCACCGCGGTTGCAGGACAGCCGCTGCACGCGGGCGCCGTCCGTGCTGAGCTGCCAGACCTTCGGCAGGCTCGCGTTGCTGAACGCGGGGCTGTCGCTCACCGGGACCGCGCCGACGGTGACGGCGGTCTCGGACACGGTCAGGTCCGTGGCGACGAGGGCGCCGGGCTTGTACTCGCTGCTGATCGCGTACGTGCCGTGCCCGTCGTCGGGCCCGGCGGGGCCGGCGGGGTCGGCTCCGGCGCGGTGGATGCCGACCTGGCCGTCGTCCTCGATGTTCTCGTCGCTGAGCCAGAAGACGTGCCGGCTATTGAGGCCGGTGCCGCCGATGCCCTGGGGCTCGCCGAGCTGCTCGACGAGGCGGCTGCGGCCGGTGCTCAGGTCGCGGACCTCGATGCCGAGCCGGTAGGCGCCGGAGTCGTCGGCGTACACCTTGCCGTACGCGATCCTGCCGTGCGCGAGCGCGGGCAGCCCGGTCGTGACGTCGTCGCGGCCCGCGTCCACGTACGTGGGTGTGGGGTCGCCCTGCCGGAAGTAGCCGACGCGGCGGTTGCCCGCCGAGAAGTCGACGAGGTCGAACGCGGTCACGCCGCCGTCGACGCGCAGGGCCATGATGTCGCCGTCGGTGGACAGCAGCTTCTTGATGGGGCCGCCCGCGACCGGCCGCGACAGCACGTCGATGCCCTCGGGGCCGTACGCCGCCCACACCACGGTCCTGCCGTCGGTGGCCGACAGCACGTGGTAGCGGCCGTCGTTGGGGCTGACGATGCGGGGCGCCCCCTTGCCGTCGGCGCGGCCCGCGTACACGGAGTACGGCTCCGAGCCGTCGTCGTTCGACAGGGACGTGGTCCACCAGCCGCCGCCCGCCTGGACGCCGACGCCCTCCGTGTTCACCTTCCGCAGCAGCGTGTCGGAGTCCACGCCCAGGGCCTTCTCCCAGCCCGGGACGATGCCGTGGGCGTCGAACGACCGCTTCGCCGCCCTGAGCTGCCGGGCGTTCACGCCCAGGTCCTT
This sequence comes from Streptomyces sp. TRM64462, assembly GCF_013362995.1. GTDB lineage: Bacteria > Actinomycetota > Actinomycetes > Streptomycetales > Streptomycetaceae > Streptomyces. The sequence goes on from NZ_JABWDV010000377.1 coordinate 11,644, forward strand.
GGCGGCGGCGACGACCGCGGCGCGGCCCTCGGTGAAGCCGTCGAGCGGGGTCAGGTACTCGGTGAGCGCCTTGTAGGCGATCCGGTCGGCCAGTACGGGGCCGAGGTCCTGGCGCAGGTCCCACAGGGCGCCCGAGAAGATGGTCGAGTTGAGGTGGACGCCGCCGTTGTCGGTGCCGAACGTGACACCGAGGAAGTCCTTGCTCGTCGTGGCGCCGTCGTCCAGGTCGCGGAACGCGCAGTCACGGGGCTTCGCCGCGTCGCGGCACAGGTCCTCGCCGATGAGACCGGCGTCCGGGTCGTCCATCGCCGTGCCGGAGCTGTCCACGTCGATGGCGTTGCCGAAGTAGTCCGCGAAGGCCTCGTTGAGGGCGCCGGACTGGCCCGCGTACACGAGGTTCGCGGTGTTCTCGACGACGCCGTGGGTCATCTCGTGGCCCACGACGTCGAGGTCGGCGGAGAGCGGCTTGTACGTGTCGTCGCCGGAGCCGTACACCATCTTGGTGCCGTCCCAGAACGCGTTGACGTACGGTCCGCCGAAGTCCGTGACGCCGACGAGTGAGTTGACGGTGGAGCCGCGGCCGTCGAGGCCGTCACGGCCGTGCCGCTCCTTGTAGTAGTCGTACACCTCGCCGGCCGCCCAGTGCGCGTCGACGGCGCCGGAGTCGGTGGCCTCCTTGCCGAACGCGGCCGTGGGCGAGGCGAACTCCTTCAGGTCGCCGGGCCAGGTGCCGGCGACGTCGTAGACGTCGCGGCCGCGCGCGTCCCAGGTGGTGAGGGTGTTCTTGGTGCCGGCCGCCATGCGGGCGTGGTCGGCGAGGACGTACGGGCCGTCGGCGGCGGGGCGGTGGACGTTCAGGGGGACCGTGGTGCCGTCGAGGCGGACGCCGCTGCCGGTGGCGGGGGTGCCGGGGGTGCCGGGGGTGGTGGCGCGGGAGCCGGGCGCCTTCGTGGCGGAGCCCGTGCCGGTGCCGGTGCGGGTCCCGGGGGTCTTCGGCGGCGTGAGGGTCTTGATGCCGCTGTACTGGAGCACCGGGTAGCCCGCCCGCGCGTCCACGTACACGTGCTGGAGGACGGTGGCGCCGGTCGCCGGGTGGGTGCCGCGCACGGTCACGTGGTACGCGAGGACGCCCTCGCCGCGCGGGATCACCACGAGGCCGTTCGCGCTGCCGCGCAGGCTCGGGCCGTCCGCGCGGCCCGCGTCCCCGGCCCGCCCGGCGGCGGGCTTGGTGAGGCGGTGGCCGCCGAGCCGGGTGAGCGTCGCGGAGACGGCACGCCGTACGGCGGTCTCCTCGGCGACGGCCGGCTTCGTGCCCGCGGTGAGGCCCGTGAAGTACTTGCCGGACGTGCCGGTGACGGCCCGCTTCCCCGACCCGGTCTCCATCCGCACGACGTACTGCCCGCCGAGCACGGGAACGCCCCGGTGCTCCTGCTGGAACCGTACGGTCTCGTCCCGGCCCTGCTTCAGGGTCTGCACGGGGACGAGATCACGCCGTGGTTCGGCGATCTTGTAGCGGTCCTCCTTGGCGGCGAGATGGCCGCGGGCGGCGTCCGCCGGGGCGGCCTTCGCGTCCACCGGTTCGCGGATGCCGTCCACGAGCGCGGGTGTGTCGGTCCGCGGCAGCGGGATGACGTCGGCCGTCGGCGGGGCCGCCGTGGCCGCCCCCGGGGCCGCCGTAGCCGCCTGCGGGGCGGCCGCTTGCGCCGGCAGCGCCGTGATCAGGAGTCCTGCCGCGGCGATGAGCGCCGCTCCCCCGGTCGCGGTCGCCCCCGTCCGTATGCCTCGTGCGTGTCGCACAGTCCGTACCCTCCTACGTGCTTGGTCAGAGCCGTTCGGGTGGTCGGGGCCATGCAAGCGGTGGCGGGTGAAGTGGGCAATGAGCCAGATGTGTTGAGAAGTGGGGACGCACACTTGTGTGCCCCGTGAAGGCGCGGTGAGAATCCGACGCATGATCCAGGGGGAATTGCCCCCACTTGGCCTGGGGGAGGCCGAGGAGCGGGCGTATGAGGCATTGCTGCTGGAACGGGCCGGGCGGATGGAGGAGTTGGTACGGCTCCTGGGGCTCCCGAGGGAGCGGGTGCACACGGCGCTTGACCGGCTCGTGGAGCACGGGTTCGCGCGGCCCGCCGACCCGGCGGAGGAGGGCGGGCTGCCGCATCCGGCGGCGCCGGCTGCCGCGCTGCGGACGCTGATCCACCGGCGGCAGGCGGAACTGCACCGGCGCTCGGCCGAGTTGGAGCGGTTGCGGCTGACGGCCGAGCGGCTCACGGCCGCCGCCGCACCGCGGGCGGCCGGGGCCGTGGGCGTGGCGGGTGTGGAGGCGGTGACGGGGCGGCGGGCGATCGGGGAACGGGCGGGGCGGCTGCTGGCGGGCGCCGGGCGCGAGGTCCTGGTCATGGACCGGGCGCCGTACGCGGGCCTGGACCCGGGGCCCCTGGACCGCGGGGGCGTGGAGGCCCTGCTGGCGCGGGGCGTGGCG
>NZ_JABWDV010000378.1 GCF_013362995.1 Streptomyces sp. TRM64462
AGCACGGCCTCGTCCACGCTGGGCGTCACGTCCGCGACCCGCACCTCGACAGTCGGCAGCCGGTACGAAGGGCGCGCGAACCAGTACGCGTTGGTGGCCCGCGCCGGCAGCACCCCCGCCTGCCGCAGCTCCGCCACCGTACGGTCGTAGTGGCCGGCCGACTCGAAGTACGGCGGGATCTGGTGGGTCGGCCAGCGCGACAGCACCAGCGTCCGCCAGCTCGCGTGCCCGGTGTCCACGCCCTGGTGGTAGGGCGAGTTGGCCGACAGCGCCAGCAGCACCGGTAACCAGGGCCGCAGATGGTTCAGGACGGCCACCGCCGCCTCACGGTCGGGCACTCCGACATGGACGTGGCAGCCGCAGGTCTCCGTCTCGTCGGTGAGCCGCCCGTAGAGCCGGGCCATCTGCCGGTAGTGCCGCGTGGGGCTCACCGTGCGGGCCGGTGCCGCCATCGGGGCCGTACCGCTCGCGAGCGGGCGCACGCCCGACTTGCCCGCCGCCTCGGCCAGCCGCGCCCGGGACACCGTCAACTCGGCCCGCAGCCGCGCCAGGTCGGTGCACACGCCGCTGGCCGTCTCCACCATGCTCGCCAGCAGCTCCCGCTGGAGCTCCTGTCCCGCTCCGGGGCCGTGCCCCGGCCGGTGGCGTCGCCGGTCCGCGTCCAGGACGTCGTCGCAGCCGCCCACCGGGCGGCCGTCGGCCGTGTCGACGAGCAGGAACTCCTCCTCGACGCCCATGGTCACCCCGCCCCGCGCGGGCACCGCGACCATCAGGACCACCACCCCCGGTACCGGCCGAGCCGTTGCCGGCCGGTGCCGGCCGGGCCGCACCCAGCATGACCGGGGCCACCGGGGCCCGGCAACAGTGCGTTTCCGGCCCGCGCGGCGCGGCGCCGCCCGGCACCGGGTCAGTACAGGTGCAGCGCCAAGTGGCCCAGCGGCAGGCCCAGTCGCCACGACGGCAGCCACACCTGCGCCGACTCGTCGACCATGACCCCGGCCGCCGGTGAGGGCGGCAGGGCGCCCAGGTCGGTGGCCAGCAGCTGGGTCTCCTCCAGGAGCCGCCACGTCTCCAGCGCCAGGGCCACGCCCGGTTCGCCGTCGCCGTCGCGCTTGCGCCGCGCGGTCAGCCGCTCCCGTACCCAGTCCTGCCAGGGATGGTCGTACGAGGTGCGGTCCAGCCACTCGTCGAGCTGCTCCTCGGGTGCCGCGCCGTCGCTCAGATAGATCGTCAGGGCGAGCGTCCGGCGGCCCGCCACGTATTCGAGGGAGCCGGTCTCGACGAGACCGCCCGCCCTCAGCAGCTCATCGGCCAGGTACTCGGCACACAGCCAGTCCATCGGGACGGCCAGGCCGCCCCCGCCGGTGCCGTTCGTGCTCTCGGGCCGCAACGTTCCCACCTTCTCCCGGACGTTCTTCCGCGCGTAACTCGGCCACGCACCCTTGACACGAGCCTCCACCTGAGGCGGGGCCCGCGGCCGCTCTTTGCACAACTTCACGGTGTGGTTTCGCATACGTTCCTGTCCGCGCCGTTACGCACGGGAAGGAACACATTCCCCGGGGCCTCAGGGACGGCCGGTACGGGCGGACCCGGCGGACCTGTAGCCCGGCAGGTAGCGTCCGAGGGCGCGCAGCGCGTAGTACGAGCGCGACTTGACCGTCCCCGCCGGTATGCCCAGCTCCTCCGCCGCCTCGTTCACCGTCAGCCCGTCGAAGTAGATCCGCTCCAGCACGTCCCGGTGCTGGGGGCTCAGCTCCCGCACCGCGGCCCGCACGTCCAGCGCGGCGACCGCCGACTCGGTGGCGTCCGCCGGGTCGGGCGTCGTGGCGAGCACGCCGTCGCCGATCTCCGTAGGGCGGGCCATCCGGGACCGCCGGGCGTCGATCGCCAGGCGCCGCCCCACGGTGAACAGCCACGGCCGCATCGACTCGTACGGCGCCTCGAAGGCCTCCGGGTGCTGCCACGCGCGGACGAGGGTCTCCTGGAGCAGGTCCTCGGCGCGCTGCTGGTCCCCGTACGTCAGGCTCTGGAGGAAGCTGAGCAGCGCGGGTCCGTGTTCCCGCTGAAGCTCCTCCAGAGTCCGCTCGTCGGTGGTCGCAGTCGTCATCGTTCACACCCTTTCCCCGGCGCTCAACGAACCACGAGCCGTATACGAACGCATTCGGGGCCGTGGGGACAGGCGGCGCACCGCTGTGTGCGGCGAGCGGTCGCACCGAGCGGCGAATGGTGCGGTGAACGGCGCGGCGGACGGCCGGCCCCTGCGGTTGACGCCATTCCGGGGAATTTGTCGGATTTTCCGCTTTTTGCTAGGGGGTGAGTTATCCATCCCCTATGGCTCTCACGCGACCCCGCACGCCCTCCCGCGTCTCCTCCCGTGTCCCTTCCCGCATCGCCTGCCGCGTCCCCCGGCGCACCGCGGTCGCCACCGCCCTGCTCTGCGCCCTCGCGACGGCCGCCGCCTGCTCGGGACCCGAGCCGCCACCCGGCGGGGCCCCTGTGCCGCCCGCGTCGGCCGGCGGCGCGTCGCCGGGCACACGCCCGTTCACGCTCGCCGCCACCGGCGACGTACTCCCGCACGAGTCGGTCATCCGGCAGGCACAGGCCGACGCGGGCGGCGACGGCTACGACTTCCGCCCGATGCTGGCCGGCGTCGCCCCCGTCATCTCCGGCGCCGACCTGGCCATCTGCCACATGGAGACCGTGTACGGCAAGGACGGCGGCCCCTTCACCGGCTACCCCTCCTTCACCTCACCGCCCCAGATCGCCGCCGCACTCGCCGCCACCGGCTACGACTCCTGCTCCACCGCCTCCAACCACACCCTCGACGCCGGCCCCGACGGCATCCGCCGCACCCTCGACCACCTCGACAAGGCAGGCGTCAAGCACGCCGGTTCGGCCCGCACCGCCCGGGAGGCGGTGACGCCCACGCTCCTGGAGGCCGGCGGGGCGAAGGTCGCCCACCTCGCCTACACCTACGGCACCAACGGCATCCCCGTGCCCGCCGACCGGCCCTGGTCGGTCAACCTCATCGACGAGAGCCGCGTCCTCAGCGACGCCCGGGCCGCCCGCGAGGCCGGAGCCGACATCGTCGTCGTCAGCCTCCACTGGGGCACCGAGTGGCAGACCGCCCCCGACCGGCAGCAGCTCACCCTCGGCCGGTCGCTCACCGCGGCCACCACCGACGGGCGCCGCGACATCGACCTGATCATCGGCACCCACGCCCACGTCCCCCAGGCGTACGAGAAGGTCAACGGCACCTGGGTCGTCTACGGCATGGGCGACCAGATCGCCGGGATCATGGTCAACCACTCCCGCGCCTACGACCCGCGCGGCAACGAGGGCACCATCGCCCGGTTCACCTTCAGCCCGCCCCCGGCGTCCGGCGGCCGCTGGCAGGTCACCCGCGCCGAGTACCTCCCGCAGTGGTACAACACCGGCAGCAACCGCGTCGTCGACCTGAACGCCGCCATCGAGGCGGGCGACACCGCCCTCACCTCCGTACGGGACCGCATCAGCCGGGCGGTCCTGAGCCGCGGCGCCGCCGCCGACGGCCTCGTCATGGGCCGTTAGGTACCTCGGGGCGGCCCGGTCGCCCCGCCCGTCCGGGCGCGTTCAGCGGTCCCCGCGGTGGTGTGCCACCACCACACCGAGGACACGGTCCGGCGGGAAGCCGCCGAGCTGGACGGAGTCCATACTGTTCGCGTGGTTGTCGCCGATCAGCACCAGCAGTCCGCGCGGCCCCGGGAGCCGGGCCGTGACCCGTTTGATCAGCCACCGTCTACCGCCCACCTCCTGCGAGCCGGCCGCACCGGCCACGGGCGGGAGGGCCCAGAAGGCCGGGCGGTCCGGCCGCTCGGCCACCACCACCTGACCGATCCGGGGGCGCCGCAGCCGGTGGACCAGGACCCGGTCGCCGTGCCGGAAACGCGGCTCCATGCTGGGGCCGAGGACGGTGACGTACGCGAACCGGCGTCGCAGCAGCGGGGACAGCACCAGGCCGAGGGCCGACAGCGCGGCGGGCGCCGAGGCGGCCAGGGCGGCACCCGGCGCGCCCGCCCACCACAGAGCCCCGGCCGCCCCGAGGCTTCCGGCCGTCGTGAGCAGCGCTCCCGCCCACCGCGCGCGCCGGGTGCGGCGGCGCCGGCCGTGCTCGAAGGCCAGGCTCGCGCGCGGCGGCGGGGCCGGGGTCGTCATCGCCCCGCTCCACGGGAACCGGCTGTGGCGGACGGGTGGTAGCCCTCGGCCTGAACCCCGAAGAGCCGGGCGTAGAAGCCCCCAGCGGCGGCCAGCGTGTCGTGGTCGCCCTCCTCGGCGACACGCCCGTCCCGCAGTACGACGATGTGGTCGGCGTCCCGCACGGCCCCCAGCCGGTGCGTGATGAGCAGGCTCGTACGTCCCTGCCGGTGCCGGCGCAGCGACGCGTGGATCTCGTGCTCGGCCTCCGGGTCGAGGCCCGCGGAGGGTTCGTCGAGGATCATCAGCTCCCGCCGGTCGCGCAGGAAGGCGCGGGCGATGGCGACACGCTGGGCCTGTCCGCCGGACAGCGCGACTCCGCTCGACGGATCGTCCCGGTCCGTCTCCGCGAAGAACACCCGGGACAACAGCGTGTCGTAGCCGTGCGGCAGCGCGGCGAGCGTGTCGTGGACCCCGGCCCGCCGCGCGGACCGGACGACGCGCTCCCGGTCGCCGAGCGCGTCGAGGTCGCCGAGCCCGATGTTCTCGGCGGCGGTGAGGTGGTACTGCATGAAGTCCTGGAAGACGGCCCCGATGGACCGGCGCAGCTCGGCCGGGTCGACGGTACGGATGTCCGTGCCGTCCCACAGGATCCGGCCGTGCGTCGGGTCGTAGAACCGGCACAGCAGCTTGACCAGCGTGGACTTGCCCGAGCCGTTCAGCCCCACCAGGGCCAGGGAATGGCCGTACGGGATACGGAGACTGACGCCCCGCAGCACCCAGGGGTGGTCCGGGGAGTAGCGGAACCAGACGTCCCGCAGCTCGATCGCGTCGCGGAGCGGCGGAAGGGGCGCGGGCGGTGACGACCGGGGCAGGTCCGGCCCCAGGGCGGTGACGGTCGCGTAGTGACCGAACAGCAGCAGCGCCTCGTGGGACCGGGCGACCTCCGCGGCCAGTGAGGTGAGGGCGGTCTGCACGCCCACCACGGCCGCCGCGAGCACGATCACGTCGCCGGCCGTGATCCTGCCGGACGCCGCCGCCCCGATCGCCCAGATGAGCGCGGCGCCCGACACGCCCGCCGCCAGCAGGCCCAGGCCCGACTGGACGCGGACCTGCCGGCGGTCGACGGCCCGCTTGGCCGCGTCGGCCGCGCGCCGCTCGCCCAGCATCCGGGCCCTCAGGAACCCGCCCGTCCCGAAGAGGCGTATCTCCTTCGCCGCCTCCACCCCGCACAGCAGATGGCTGTAGAACACCTCCCGCCGCTCGGCCGGGCCGATCGCCCAGAACATCCGGGCGCGGCCCCGTGACAGCGCGATCTCCGCGACCAGTGTCGGCACGCCCGACACCAGGACGAGAGCAGCCAGCCAGCCGTTGACCACGAGCAGCGAGCCGAGGAAGCCGCCGATGGTGACGGCCGCCCGCGTCAGGCCCACGACGCCGTCCACCACCTGCGTCGGGGCGCTGTGGCCCGACTGCTGCGCGAGCCGCAGCCGGTCGAGGAACCGCGGATCCTCGAAGCGGCCGAGCCCCGTGAAGCGCTCGGTCGCCGTGAACAGCCGGTCCTGCGCCAGGAGCCCGACCGCACGACCCAACTCGGCCCGCAGGTACTGCGTGAGCTGCGGCGTGACCGTCGCCACGATCCCCGCGACGGCGAGCCCCGCCGCGAGCACCGGCAGCGTGCCCCGCGCCTCGCCCGCCGCCAGCCGGTCCACGAGCGCCTTGGTGAGCCAGGCGGTGACCACGGGCAGGGCACCGACGACGGTGGTCAGCAGCAGATAGCCGCCCAGGTGCCCGGGCGCCGCCCGCCCGGCCAGCGCACACGCCGCCCCCAGCCGCCGCACCCCGACCCGCCACCCGTCGCGCCGCCGTCCGCCGCCCTCCGCACCCCCGTCCCCCCGAGACCGACGTGCGTCCCCACCCGCCCGTACCCCCCGGGCACGCCCCGACGTGCTCCCTTCCCCTGGGCCGCCGGAGTGGCCCGACGCGCCTGTCCCTTGGCGCGGGTCTTCGGTGCGGTTCCGTGCGCCTGGCCCTTCCGGAGGGCTCCCGGCATGCTGCGACGTGTCCGCCTCTTCCTGTAGGTGCTGGGCGCGGCCCGCTGTGTCCGGCCCTTGCTGCGGGGCCGCGGTGCGGCCTGATGTGTCCGCCTCTTTTCGCGCACCGGCGTGGTCCGCGCCCGCCGACCGGGGCAGGTGCACCTCGGAGATCCCGTCACCCACGGGCCGGGGCATGTGCCCCTCCGCGTCCCCGTCGTCGCGGCGGTGTGTGCCCGTCACGCCGTGACCTCGGCCGGGTGAGTGAGGTCGACGTGGTTGTCCGTGACCCGTACGCGACCATCGGAGCCCGCGGCGACACGCAGGACCGTCGGGTAGGCGCGGGTGCGGAACGCCGTGCCGAGGGGGCCGTCCTCGGGCTCCCGCACGACACGGGCCACGCCCTCCAGCGCGGCCACGTCGGCGGCGGCCTCCTCCTCGTCGCCGACGACGACCGCCAGCACCCGCCGGCGGCCCCCCGGAACCGTACCGGCGTGGCGGACGAAGTCGGGGAGCTTCTCCCGGCACGGACGGCAGCGCGGAGAGAAGAAGCCGATCAGCGCGCCGACGGCCAGGTGGTCGGTGTCCACGGTGTCGCCGTCGACGGTGGTCACCGTGAACGCGCCCACCGGCTCGCCCACGTCGAGGGTGGGCGCCGCCCCCCGTCCGGCGCCCCGCCCGATGAGTTCGGCGTGCTCACGCAGCCGCTTGATCACGCCGAGCATGAGTACCAGGTTGAGGGCGCCGATCAGGCCGATCAGCACCACGACGGCGGTCAGGACGGGCATGGGACTTCCCTTCGTGTCGGGTCGCGTCCGGCCTTCGTGAGGCTGGAGCGAAGAGCTCGGTCAGCGCGTCGAGTTGGGTGACCAGCACGCCCACCGTCACCCCCACCCCGGCCGCGAGGGCGGCCCCGCCCGCCCCCGGGGAGCGGGCGGCCGCACCGGTGACCGCCGCGCCGGTGAGCGCGGCCGCGGCGAGCAGCACGTTGCGTACGAGGTGCCGAGGCCGCAGCGGCAGCGCCCCCCGGCCGAAGCAACGGCACTCGGCGCCCCCGCCCCGCCGAAGCCCGGCGCCGATCACGGCGGCGAAGGCCAGCAGCAGCGCGGCGGCCGCGGCGTGACCGGCGCGACCGGCCACCGGAACCGGCACCGCGAGCAGGACGCACACGGTGAACTCGGCGGCCACCACCAGGGCCGCCAGGGGCCTGGCCGCGCGAGGCGCCACCCGGACCAGACCCGGCAGCGACGCGGCGAACGCGCCGAACGCGCCCCGTCCGGCCGTCTTCGCGGTGGACGAGACGAGAAATATCGTTCCGAGCACACAGCGGGCGGCGATGTCGAGACTGTGCATGTGAAGTCCTCCGGTCGCCGCCCGTGCGGCCCCGGACGAGCGGGCCGCACGGAACGACGGTCGTACGGTCGTGACGCGGAATCAGCAGCGGCTGAGCGACTTGTCGCACCAGTAGTTGCCGCCGCCCATGTCGCAGCAGTCGTGCCAGTAGCCGCGCAGGCAGGTGAGGTAGCAGCCCTGTGCCGCGGCGGACGCCTCGGCCTTGGGCACGAACAGCGAGAGCAGCGCGCTCCCCAGGGACTCCAGCTTGCCGGTCATCTCGGTCTCCTTCTCTCCTCGGTCTCTCCTCGGCCGTTCTCCGGACCGCCCCGGGTCCGCGGCGCGGAGGACCGGGGCGATTCCCACAGTCGCCGCGTGGCCTGGGGCGAACCTTGGAGAAACCTGGAATAGCTGGTCGGGAGGGGTGTGCCGGGCCGGTGTCTGGCTGGTCCCGGACGGATCTTGGCCTGATCGGGAATTGGCCCTGGAGCGTCGCTTCGGCACCGTGGGTGCCCAGTACTCGGGGGGTTGTGAGGGGGAGTTCCGATGCCGGTGGAGTTCTGTGTGCTGAGGGACGTCGTCGCGTCCGTGGACGGCCTGGGCCTGGAGCTGGGGCACGCACGGCAGAGGTCGGTGCTGGCCGTCCTGCTGGTCGAGGCGCCGCACGCGGTGCCGGTGGACCGGTTGGTCGAGCGGGTGTGGGGGGACCACGCGCCGCAGCGGGTCAGGGAGACGCTGTACGGCTACCTGTCCCGCTTACGGAAGGCCCTGGCGCCCGCCGGGCAGGACGCGTCGATCGTCCGCCACTCGGGCGGCTACGCCCTGGTCGCCGACGCCCGGTCCATCGACCTGCACCACTTCCGTACCCTTGCCGCGCGCGCCCGCGCCGCCGGTGAACCGGCCGCCGCGGCCGCACTGTTCGAGCAGGCCCTCGGGCTGTGGACGGGCGAGCCGTTCGCGCTGTGCGACACCCCGTGGTTCGCCTCGCTGCGTGAGGAGCTGCGGCACGAGCGTTTCACCGTGGTGCTCGACCACAACGATGTCCGGCTCCGCCTCGGCCGCCACGGAGAGCTGCCGGCCGAACTGTCCACCGCCGTCGATGAGCATCCGCTCGACGAGCGCCTGGCCGGACAGCTCATGCTCGCGCTGTACCGCAGCGGGCGGGCGGCCGACGCCCTGACCCGCTACCAGGAGCTGCGGGAGCGGCTCGCGGAGGAGCTGGGCGCCGATCCCGGTCCCCGCCTGCGGACCCTCCACCGGCAGATCCTCACCAACGACCCGGCCCTCGCTCCACCGGAGGCCGCCGAAGGCGCCCCCATCCCGTCCCGGGACCAGGCGCCCGGCAGCGGAACCGCGCCGGCCGGTCGGCACAGCGGGACCGCGCACCGGCCCGTACCCCGGCAACTGCCCGGTCCGCCCCGCAGGTTCACCGGCCGCGTCCGCGAACTGGCCCGGCTCGACGAACTGCTGAGCCCTGCCGAGAGCACCGGCACCGTGGTGATCTCCGCGATCGGCGGCGCCGGCGGCGTCGGCAAGACCTGGCTCGCCCTGCACTGGGCGCACCACCACCTGCGTCGCTTCCCCGACGGCCAGCTCTACGCCGACCTGCGCGGCTTCGACCCCTCCGCCGATCCGGTGCCGCCCGGTGCCGCCGTCCGCGGCTTCCTCGACGCGCTCGGCGCCGATCCCGCGCGGATCCCCGCCGACCTGGACGGGCAGGCCGGGCTGTACCGGAGCCTGACGGCCGGCCGGCGGATGCTGATCGTGCTCGACGACATCCGCGACAGTGCCCAGGTGGTGCCCCTGCTCCCCGGCAGTCCCACCTGCACCGTGCTCATCACCAGCCGCAATCGGCTCACCGGGCTCGCAGCCACGCACGGCGCCGGGATGCTCGGCCTCGACGTCCTCATCGAGGCCGAGGCACGGGAACTCCTCGTCCGGCACCTCGGCCGCCGCCGCACCGACGCCGAACCCGAGGCTGTCGCCTCCCTGCTGAGGCACTGCGCCGGACTGCCCCTGGCCATAGGCATCCTGGCCGCCCGCGCGGCCGCCGACCCGGAGCTGCCACTGTCCGCCCTCGCCGAGGAGGTACGGGAGGCCGCCGGCCGGCTCGACGCCCTGGACACCGGCGACGTCGCCGCCGACCTGCGCGCGGTGTTCTCCTCCTCGTACCACGCCCTTGACCCTGCCACCGCCGAGGTGTTCGCGCTGCTCGGCCTCACATCCGGCCCCGACATCGCTGTGCCCGCCGTCGCCGCCCTCACCGCCCTCCCCGCGCCGCGGGCGCGCGTCCTCCTCCGCCGGCTCCAGGCCGCCCACCTCGTCCAGGAACACGTACCGGGCCGCTACCGCATGCACGACCTGACCCGCCTGTACGCCGGCGAACGGGCCTCCGCCCTGCCGGCGGCCGACCGGCACGCCGCGTGCCACCGCCTGCTGGACTCCTGGCTGCACACCGCCCACGCGGCCGCAGGGCGGCTCGACCCGCACCGCGACCACGTCCCGCCTGGCGGCCCCCGGCCGGACGTCGTCCCCGAGGAGGTGCCGGACCATGACGCGGCGCTCGCCTGGTTCACCGCCGAGCACGCCGTACTGCTCGGCGCCGTCGACCTCGCCGTCGAACACCGCTTCGACACCCACGTCTGGCAGCTCGCCAGGTCCCTGGAGACCTTCTTCGACTACCGGGGCCACTGGCACGACTGGGCCGCCACCCAGCACACCGCCCTGCTGGCGGCGCGGCGGCTCGGCAACTTGTCCTGGCAGGCCGGCGCCCACCGCAGCCTGGGCAGCGTCCACACCCAGACGGGACGGCTGGACGACGGCTACGCCCACTTCCTGCACGCCCTGGACCTGTACCGGCGCATCGACGATCCGGTCAGCGAGGCCCACACCCACCGAGGTCTGGGCTGGGTGCGCGACCGGCAGGGCCGCCGCAGGGACTCCCTCCACCACAACGAACAGGCCCTGGCGCTCTACCGGAAGGCCGGGCACCTGCCCGGACAGGCCCTGGCCCTCAACAACGCCGGCTGGCTCCGCGCCCTGCTCGGCGACCACCGGTCCTCACTCGACCACTGCACCCAGGCCGTGGCCCTCAACCAGGAGATCGGCGACCTCCACGCCGAGGCGGGGGCCTGGGACAGCCTCGGCTACGCCCATCACCACCTCTCCCAGTACGCCGAGGCGATCAGCTGCTACGAACGCGCCCTCGGCCTCGTGCGCGGCTTCGGCGACCGGTACGGCGAGACGGAGATCCTCAACCACCTGGGCGACACCCGGCTCGCCGCCCACGACCGCGACGCCGCGCGGACGGTGTGGCGGCAGGCGCTGCGCATCGCCGAGGGCATGGGCCACCCGGCCGTCGACGAACTGCACGGCAAACTCGCGGGCCTGGACGGCACGACGCCCGAGGACGCCGCCGGCGGCGCACCGGCGTGACGCCCGGGGCGACACGGCGCGCACCCGCCGACCGCGCGCCGCCGGGGCACTCACGTCGGGTTGGGCGTCCCGCCCGTGAGCGCGGCGCCGTGACCCGCTCCCGCCGGTGCGCGCTGCTGTGCGGACCGGGCCCGCTGATGCGCGCTGCTGTGCGGGCCGCTCACGCCGGGTGCGGATCGCTCCCGCGGGTGCGCGCTGCTGTCCGGGCCGGGCCCGCTGATGCGCGCTGCTGTGCGGGCCGCTCCCGCCGGTGCGCGCTGCTGTCCGGGCCGGGCCCGCTGAAGCGCCCTGCCGTCCGGCCCGCGCCGGCTGCGGGGGCGTTGACGTCCAGCCTGGCGTCTGCCGTCTGCGGCCTCAGCGTCCCGGCGTGCCCTGTCGGCAGGCCCGGGTGCCGCGAACCGTCGTCTGCCGGGGTGAGGGCCGAGCCGTCGGCCTGCTGACAGGTGCCGGCGTCCCGACAGGCGGTACGCCCGGTTCGTTCCTAGAGTCGGGGCATGAGTGTCAGCGAGGAGCGGTCCCGCACCCGGACCCGCACCCCGTCCGCGTCTGCCCGCCACCACTGGCTGCTCGGCCGGGTGCCGGACGCGTTCGCCGCCTTCTTCGGCGCCCTCGGGCTGTTCTCCGCCGTCCTCGCGCTCATCCCCCCGCTGCGCGGCCTGCTGCGACCCCTCGCCTGGTTCCTGGACCGGGTCACCGTCCCGGTCAGCGCCAACCTCGCGTACGCCGTCTTCCTGCTGCTCCTCGCCGCGGCCGTCGGCGCCCGCAAACGGGTCGCGTGGTGGCTCGTCGTCGCCTACGTGTCCCTGCTGCTCCTCGCCGACGTGCTGCTCGTGGTGTTCGCGGCCGACTGGTCGTGGACCGCCAACCTGGTGCTGTGCGTGGCCGCGCTGACCGTCCTTGTCATGGCCCGCGGGGAGTTCTCCGCCCAGACCCGCCACGGTGCCTGGTGGCGCGCCCTGCGAGTGCTGCTCCTGGGGGCCGCCGCGGGCATCGCCCTGGGCTGGGCGCTCGTCGAGGTCTTCCCCGGCACCGTCCCGCGCGGGCAGCGGCTGGCATGGGCGGCCAACCGGGTTCTCGGTGGCCTGGTCGCGGGGGAGAACTTCGACGGGGCGCCGCCCCGTCCGCTGTTCTTCCTCCTCGGGCTGTTCGGGGCCCTCGCCCTGCTCGGCGCCGCGGCCACCCTGTTCCGCTCCCAGCGCATGGAGGCCGCCCTCCACGACGACGAGGAGTCCCGCCTCCGCGCGCTGCTCGGCGCGTACGGCTCACAGGACTCGCTCGGCTACTTCGCCACGCGCCGCGACAAGGCGGTGGTCTTCTCGCCCAGCGGCCGGGCCGCCGTCACCTACCGGGTCGAGGCCGGGGTGTGCCTCGCCAGCGGCGACCCGGTGGGCGACCCCGCCGCCTGGACGCCCGCCGTCGAGGCGTGGCTCGACGTCGCCCGCCGCTACGCCTGGGCGCCCGCCGTCATGGGCGCCTCGGAGGAGGGTGCGCGCGCCTACGCCCGCTCCGGTCTGGGCGCCATCCAGCTGGGCGACGAGGCCATCCTCCACGTGGCCCGCTTCGACCTGGACGGCCGCGAGATGAGGGTGACCCGGCAGGCCGTCAGCCGGCTGCGGCGCTCCGGCGCCACCACCAAGATCCGCCGCCACGCCGCCCTCGGCGACGAGGAGATGCGGCGCATCGTCGACCGCGCCGACGCCTGGCGCGACACCGAGACCGAGCGCGGCTTCTCCATGGCACTCGACCGGCTGGGCGATCCGGCCGACGGGGACTGCCTGATGGTCGAGGCGTTCGACGCGTCGGGCGAGCTGATCGCCCTGCTGTCGTTCGTCCCCTGGGGCCGCGACGGCATCTCGCTGGACCTCATGCGGCGCGACCGGAACGCGCCCAACGGCGTCATGGAGTTCATGGTCGCCGAGCTGTGCGCGTACGCCCCCAAACTCGGTATCCGCCGGATCTCCCTCAACTTCGCCGTGTTCCGCTCGGCCTTCGAGGAGGGCGCCCGCATCGGCGCCGGACCCGTCCTGCGCGTCTGGCGCCGGCTGCTGCTGTTCTTCTCCCGCTGGTGGCAGCTGGAGGCCCTGTACCGCTCCAACGTCAAATACCAGCCCCAGTGGTACCCGCGCTTCCTCTGCTACGGCGACGCCGGGGCGCTCGCCCGGATCGGACTCGCCTCCGGCATCGCCGAGGGGTTCGTCTCCGTGCCGAGCCTGCGCTCCCTGTGGGGCAAGGGGCGCCGCCCCGGACCCGGCACCAAGCCCGCCACCACCGAGGGCCTGCCACCCATCGACGCGCTCGGCCTGGCCGGGCCCGACACACTGCGGGCCGCGCCGGAGCGCCGCCCTCCCGAACAGGTCCGCGTCCGCCACCGCAAGCTGGAGCGGCTCCAGGCCGACGGCACCGACCCGTACCCCGTGGGCGCCCCGCGCCCCACCAGCACCCTCGCCGCGATCCGCGCCGCGCACCCGGACCTCGGGCCCGGCGCCCGCACCGGACGGACCGTCACCGTCGCCGGGCGCGTCATGGTCGTGCGCGACCTCGGCGGTGTCGTCTTCGCCGTGCTGCGCGACTGGTCGGGCGACCTCCAGCTGCTGTTCACCCGGGACGGCTCCGGGGCCGGCGTACTCGGCCGGTTCACCGCCGACGTCGACTTCGGCGACCACGTCACGGCCACCGGCGAGATCGGCACCAGCGCGACGGGCGAACTCTCCGTCCTGGTCACGGCCTGGCAGCTCACCGGCAAGTGCCTGCGCCCGCTGCCCGACAAGCGGCGCGGCCTCGCGGACCCCGAGGCCCGGGTCCGCCGCCGCTACCTGGACCTCGTGTCGCGCCCCGCCGCCCGCGACGTCGTACGGGCACGCTCCGCCGCCGTGCAGGCGCTGCGCCAGGGCCTCCTGGACCGTGGCTACCTGGAGGTCGAGACCCCGATGCTCCAGCAGATCCACGGCGGCGCCAACGCCCGCCCGTTCACCACCCACATCAACGCCTACGACCTCGACCTCTACCTGCGCATCGCGCCCGAGCTGTATCTGAAGCGGCTCTGCGTCGGCGGCCTGGAGAAGGTCTTCGAGATGGGCCGCACCTTCAGAAACGAAGGCGTCTCCTACAAGCACAACCCCGAGTTCACGATGCTGGAGGCCTACCAGGCGCACGCCGACTACGACGTGATGCTCGACCTGACCCGCGAACTCGTCCAGAGCGCCGCGACCGCCGCGTCCGGCCTCCCCGTCGTCCGGAAGACCGACGCGGACGGGCGCGTCCACGAGTACGACATCTCCGGCACCTGGCCCGTGAAGACGGTGTACGGGGCGATCTCCGACGCGCTCGGCGAGGAGGTCGGCCCCGGCACGGACGAGGACGCGCTGCGCGCCCTCTGCGACACCGCGGGCGTGCCCCACACGCCCGAGGACACGCGCGGCGACGTCGTCCTGGAGATGTACGAGCGGCTCGTCGAGGAACGCACCGTGCTGCCCACCTTCTACAAGGACTTCCCGACCGACGTGTCCCCGCTCACGCGACAGCACCGCCGGGACCCGCGGCTCGCGGAACGCTGGGACCTCGTCGCCTTCGGCACGGAACTGGGCACCGCCTACTCCGAGCTGACCGACCCCGTCGAGCAGCGCCGCCGGCTCACCGCGCAGTCCCTGCTGGCCGCGGGCGGCGACCCCGAGGCCATGGAGCTGGACGAGGACTTCCTGGACGCCCTGGAGTACGCCATGCCCCCCACCGGCGGGCTCGGCATCGGCGTCGACCGGCTCGTCATGTTCCTCACCGGTCTGACGATCCGCGAGACCCTCCCCTTCCCGCTGGTCCGCCGCCACTAGGTCATGGCCACGGGTCGTGTCCTGGCGGCCGCTTCCGCCGCTCCTCCCAACGAGTGCATTCGTGCCGTGCGCCCGGTGTCGCGCGCCGAATCGGGCGTCGCCCGTGCGGAGCATTGGTCATGAAAAAGGACCAGATGCCTTCGGGGCGGCGGATGGTGCTGCGCATCGCCGCCGCGCTCGGAGCCACCACCACCGTAGGACTGTTCA
>NZ_JABWDV010000379.1 GCF_013362995.1 Streptomyces sp. TRM64462
GTCGGCCGGGCCTGCAGCGAACACGGGTCGAACTCCGCCGACTCCAGCAGCGCCGCACCGCCCACGGCCCCCGCCGCCGCGTCCACCTTCTCCGCCTCGGCGAGCGCCGCCTTCGGGTCCGCGACGCCCGCCGCGGACAGCACCCGCCGCACCTCCGCATCGCCCTGCCGCTCAAGCCCGCGCAGCACGTACGCCGCACGGCCCGGGCCCGACAGCGCGGACAGCCGCTGGTCAAGGGCCAGTTCGTCGGCGCCGCCCGAGCGCGGGAACAGCCGCAGCCCCCACACCTGCGGCAGCAGCGGCGGAAGCTGCGCCCGCTTCGGCCACGCCCGGCGCCGCAGTGGCAGCCCGGCGTCCAGCGCCTGCCGCAGCACCCGCCCCCTCACGTACGCGTAACCGGGATCGACGGCGTCCTCGGGGCGGCGCCGCTGCACCGGCATCGCCGTGTCGCCGCCCCCCGCGCGGCGTCTGGGCAGCGAGCGCTGCACGAGCGAGTGCGCGGTCAGGACACGGCGGTTGCGGCCGAGGGACGGCGGCAGGACGAGATAGGCGATGCGGACGAGCCGGGGATAGTGCTCGACGAGCGCGGCCTCCGCCTGCTCCACGTCGATGGGTGCGGCGGCGGGTGCGGCGCCCGGTTCCGGGGCTCGTCGGGCCTGCTGGGCTTCCTGGGTGCTCACATTCAGCAGAACGAGCGATCATGGTGATGGTCACCTCGACGGTCTTGCCTCGTTGTTGCCGAACCGGCCCACGAGCGGCGCCCCAGACGGCACTATGGCCCCATGCGTATCGAGCGAACGCGTACCGCAGTGACGGCGGTGACGGCAGAGACGGCAGTGACGGCGATCGGCCTGCTGGCCGTGCTGGCCCTGGCGGGCTGCACCGCACAGGAGCCCGCGCCCGACGCCGTACCGGACACCGCGACCGGCACCCTGGAGCAGCTGGCGGAGCGCGTGGACTGCACGCCGCGGATCCAGACGGACGCCGAGGAGCTGCGCCAGGCCAACTGCGCCACGGCGGACGGGACGTACGTCCTGGCGACCTTCGCCACCGACCGCGGCCAGCGCGAGTGGCTCAACAGCGCGAAGGACTACGGCGGCTCGTACCTGGTGGGCCGGAAGTGGGTCGCGGTCGCCGGACAGGACGTGATCACAAAGCTGCGCGGCCGGCTCGGCGGGGAGATCGAGAGCGCCGAGGGGGCGCACTCGGGTCACCACGGGAGCTGACCGCGCAGGTGGGGGGAGTGGGGGGAGTGGGGGGAGTTGGAGGGGGAAGGGTGGGGAGTCAGCGAGGGGTCAGGTGCAGGTGCGGCCGGTGTTGATGCACTTCACCATCCGGTCCATCAGCCTGCGGTCGAAGACGTTGATGAAGTCGCCGTGGTCCGTGATCGGCTTGTGGAGCTGCTCCGGGAACGAGTCGACGGCGAACGTGGCCTGCGGCGGCACCTTGTAGACGATCCTCTGCACCAGTTGCGGGATGGCGCGGAAGCCCTGCGGGCAGCGCCCGTCGTCGTCCGCGAACGCCACATGGGTCCGGTGGTTGGCGCTGTCGGTGTTCCGGCCGTCCCAGCAGCTCTGGAACTTGAAGGTCCGGACGACCTCACTGCCGCGCGGGCAGATCGGATACTTGTCCTTCAGCTGCCGGTCCTCGAACCCGGTGCAGCTCCATGAGGCGTTGGCGTTTGCGTCGCCGTTCGTGAACGCCTTGGCGTCACCGGTGATGATGCGCAGGAACCGGGGCATCGCGGTCACCTTGGACACCGGGCTTCCCTCGAAATCCAGGGTCACTTCGGCGGGTGTCTGAATCCTTCCGACGTTCTGGTCGCGGCCGCCGCCGTCCTCGTTCACGTCATTGTCGTTCTCGCCGTTCTGAATACGCAGGACGGGCCAGTAATACGTGGAGCGGTCACCCTGATTGCGGCAGGTGGTGCGGCCGCGCGCCAGGTCCTTGTTGTCGGCGAAGGCGTCGTTCGCCTGATTGCCGACGTAATCGTGCATATGGTGGGCGCCGTTGCGGACGCCGGGCGCGACGATGACGTTGTCCGGGTTGAACTTCTTGTTCTCGTTGCGTCCGCAGTCGGTGCTGAACGTGCCGGTGGAGGCGTCGCGCTGCCGGCGCGGTTCCTGGACGTTCGGCTGGACGTTCCGGATGTCCACGAAGTCGTCCGCGACGGGTCCGTTGCCGGCCTGGCCCTGCCCGCGGCCCTGGCCCTGCTGGTCCTGGCCCTGCTGGTTCTGGTCCTGCTGGGCCTGGCCCTGGTTGTCATCGGCCTGCAGCGTGCACGGTGCCAGCCGCTCCATGCCCTGGGGGCGTTCGGTGAACCGGTCGATCGCCGTCACGATGCGGCCGATGCTCGCCAGCCGCTCGTCCTTCAGCGGATTGAGAATGGCGTTGTCGGCGAAGGACGGGTCCTGCCGCATCTGCTCCCGCGACTGGGCGAGACGCTGATAGGCGTCGGTGATCCGGTTGTCGATCCGGGCCAGTTCCAGATCCACC
Source organism: Streptomyces sp. TRM64462 (assembly GCF_013362995.1). Classification (GTDB taxonomy): domain Bacteria; phylum Actinomycetota; class Actinomycetes; order Streptomycetales; family Streptomycetaceae; genus Streptomyces. The sequence goes on from NZ_JABWDV010000379.1 coordinate 2,497, forward strand.
TCACCGCGCGCCCGGTCGGGCATGTCGCGCGGGAGGCCATCGGCCACTTCCGGACAGTCGATGGTCGATGCCTCAAGAGACGCGTTCCTGGTCTGCGGCTGCGACTGCTGCTGCCGTGTCCGATCCTCCCGGGACCACCCGTACCAGCCTTCTCCGGCGGAGGCGTAGACATTCACCGCGAGCAGCCCGCCCCCGCCCAGGACCAGGGCGGCGGAGGCGGCGATCGCGCGGTTGGCCAGCGTCGAGCGTTTTCTTGAGCGTCGCATGGAACTCCAATCCCTGCGGGGGAAACAGCGCTCCCTCCCATACGGAAGGGGCGCGTGTGGCGTTCAATGCGCGCGGAATTCCCGTCAGTCGTCGCCGCCGCCCAGGACCTTGGCCTCCACGTCCGGGCTCAGACCCACCGGAGTGCGGTCGGGGCGGTGCGGGGCCCGGCCGCCGAGTGCCGTGAGCCAGGCCCACGTGTCGGTGACCGTCCCGGCGACCGGGCGGCAGCGGAGGCCCGCCTCCAGGGCCTTGGTGACGTCGGCGCCGTGCATCGCGTCGTGCAGGTCGCCCGGCGGGAGCCAGACGGGCAGGTCCGTCCACGGCTCGATGCCCGCATCGAGGATCTTCCGCGGCTCCGTCCACCGCAGTTCCGCGTCCGAGCCGGTCGCCCGGACACACGCCTCCAGGAGCTCCTGCATCGTGGTGTGGCCGGGCGGGCTCACCAGGTCGTACGGGCCGGACAGCCCGGCCTCCGCCGCGTCGAGCAGCCACCCGGCCAGATCGCGGACGTCGATGTACTGGAGCGGCAGGTCGCGCGGGCCCGGCGCGAGGACCGGGCCGCCGCGGGCGACGCGGTTGAGCCACCAGGGGAGCCGCCCGATGTTCTCCCACGGGCCGAGGATCAGCCCCGCGCGGGCCAGCAGCGTCCGCGTCGGACCGAACACCGACGCCGCCGCCAGCTCGCCGCCCCGCTTCGCCTGCGCGTACGGCACATCGCTCCAGTCGTCCTGCGCCGCCTCCACCAGCGGCCCGTCCTCGCGCATCTCCGGCACCGGCGGCCACGCGTACACCGACCGGCTCGACACGTACACGTACCGCCCCGCCCGCTCCTCCAGAAGCGTGGCCGTGTCCCGTACGGCGGTGGGCGCGGCCGACCAGGTGTCGACGACCACGTCCCACTCCTCCGCCGAGTCGTGCAGCGCGGCCAGCCCGTCGGGCACCACCGTCCGGTCCCCGTGCAGCGCCTTCACACCGGGCGGCGGCTGGTGGCGGCCCCGGTGGAACACCGTCACGTCCCAGCCACGGGCCAGCCCCTCGGCCGCGACGGCCCGCCCCACGAACTCCGTACCACCAAGAATCAGAAGCCTCATACGATCGACTCTGCCTCGCTCCTCCTCGCTCCGCACGCACTTCCGCCGCCAGAGGAACGCACGGGATGGCACCATGTTCGGGCCATGACCGACGCCCGCTGCCCGATACGCGCCCTGCGCGCCGCGCTCTTCGCGGCCGTGTGCGTCGTGCTGTCCGCGACGGGCCACGCCCTCCAGTCCGCGCACCAGGTGCCGCCGGGCTCGCTGCTGCTCGCGTTCGGCGCCACCGCCGCCCTGGCCTGGGCCGCGAGCGGGCGGCGGCGCGGCCCGCTGTCGATCGGGGCCGGCCTCGTCGCCGTGCAGGGCGTGCTGCACCTGACGTTCGCGGGGGGCCAGGCCCACCACCACGCCGGGCACGGGACGGGCGGCTCCGCCGTCGAAGTCGCCGCGTCCGCCGCGTCCGCCGCGTCCGCCGTGCCGACGGCCGGGATGCTCGCCACGCACCTGCTGGCGGGCGCGGTCTGCGCCCTGTGGCTCGCGCGCGGCGAGGCCGCGCTGTTCCGGCTCGCCCGGACCGCCTTCGTACCGCTGCGGCCACCCCTCACCGCCGTACGCCTCCCGGCGGCGCCCCGCCCGCCGCGCGCCCGGCCCGTTACCGCCGACCGGCCGCGGCACGGCGTCGTCCTCGCGCACACCCTGTCCCGGCGCGGCCCGCCCGTCCTCGCCGCACCCCGCGCCACAGCCCTCGGAGCGACCAGCGTCTGATCCGGGGGTCCCTTTCCCCTGCGATCACACAGACCGAGGACACGCATGCTCACAGAGCACTCCGCCCAGGACACAGCCCCCTCCCCGGACACCCCCGCCCCCGCCCGCCAAGGCACGTGGAGCGCCCTGCGCCCCCTGGTGATGCGACTGCACTTCTACGCGGGCCTGCTCATAGCCCCGTTCCTGCTCGTCGCCGCCCTCAGCGGATTCCTGTACGCGCTGTCCTACCAGGCCGAGAAGATCGTCTACCGGCAGGAGCTGGAGGTTCCCGTCGGGGACAGCATTCAGCCGCTGGCCGAGCAGGTGGACGCCGCACGCCGCACGCACCCCGACGGCACGGTCACGGCGGTGTGGCCGTCCCCCGAGGACGGCGCCACGACACGCGTCCTCATGGCGAGCCCCGAGGTCGAGGAAGGAAAGTCCCTCGCCGTCTTCGTCGACCCGTACACCGCGGAGGTACGCGGCGCCCTGCCCAGCTACGGCAGCTCGGGCGCGCTGCCGCTGCGCACCTGGCTGTCCGAGCTGCACCGGGACCTCCACCTCGGCGAACCCGGCCGGATCTACAGCGAGCTGGCCGCGAGCTGGCTGTGGGTGCTGGCCCTGGCGGGTCTGGCCCTGTGGGCGGGGCGTCGGCGCACCCGTAAGCGCGCCCTGTTCCTGCCCGAGCGCGGGCCCCGCTCCCGCCGCCGCACCCTGTCGTGGCACGGCTCGGTCGGGCTGTGGGCCACGGCCGGTCTGCTGGGGCTCTCCGCCACGGGCCTGACCTGGTCGACGTACGCGGGAGAGAACGTCGACGCCCTGCGCGAGCGGCTCGGCGCGACCACGCCCTCCGTCTCGGCCACGCTCGACGGCACGGACGGGGCCGACGCAGGCCATGAGGGCCACGAGGGCCACGGCGCCGGCCACCGGCCGGCGACCCGCACGGGCGCGGGCATCGGGATCGACCGGGCCGTCCGGATCGCCGCGGAGGCCGGGGTCGAGGGCCGGATCGCGGTCAGCCCGCCGACCGACGGCAAGGGGTACGTGGTCAAGGAGATCGACCGGCACTACCCCGTCCACCAGGACTCGGTGGCGATCGACCCGGCGAACGGCGCCGTCCTCGACACCCTGCGCTTCGCCGACTATCCGCTGCTCGCGAAGCTGACCAGCATCGGTATCGCCGCCCACATGGGCACCTTCCTCGGTCTGCCCAACCAGCTCGCCCTCGCCGCGCTCGCCCTCGCGGTGGTGGCGCTGATCGTGTGGGGCTACCGCATGTGGTGGCTGCGCCGGCCGGGCCGCCCGGTCGCGCCGGGCGCGTGGCGGAAGGTCCCGGCGACGATGCTGCTGCCGCTGGCGGCGGTCATCGCCCTGGTGGGGTGGTTCCTGCCGCTGCTCGGGCTGAGCCTGCTGGCGTTCCTGCTGGTGGACGGGGCACGGTCGCTGGTGGCGCGTCGCCGGGCCCGCAGCGCCTAGCCGGCGTACGAAAGCAGCGCCTAGCCGACGTACGAAGGCAGCGCTCAGCCGGCCGTGCGAAGCAAAAGGGGCGCCCCACCGGAAGATCCGGTGGGGCGCCCCCCCCGCTGCTCGCTCGGGATGTGCCGGGGTCAGACCTGGCCGGCCTTCTCCAGGGCCTCGCAGCAGGTGTCCACCAGCAGGCGGGTCACCACGTACGGGTCGACGTTGGCGTTCGGGCGGCGGTCCTCGATGTAGCCCTTGCCGTCCTTCTCGACCTGCCACGGGATACGGACCGACGCGCCGCGGTTCGAGACGCCGTAGCTGTACTCGTTCCACGGGGCGGTCTCGTGCAGGCCGGTCAGACGGTCGTCGATGCCCGCGCCGTAGTTCTTGACGTGGTCGAGCGGCTTGGAGCCCTCACCGAGGGACTCGCACGCGGTGATGATCGCGTCGTAGCCCTCGCGCATCGCCTTCGTGGAGAAGTTGGTGTGCGCGCCGGCGCCGTTCCAGTCGCCCTTGACCGGCTTCGGGTCGAGGGTCGCGGACACCTCGTAGTCCTCGGCCGTGCGGTACAGCAGCCAGCGGGCGACCCACAGCTGGTCCGAGACCTCCAGCGGGGCCAGCGGGCCCACCTGGAACTCCCACTGGCCCGGCATGACCTCGGCGTTGATGCCGGAGATGCCCAGACCGGCCTGGAGGCAGTGCTCCAGGTGCGCCTCGACGATGTCACGGCCGTGGATCTCGTCCGCGCCGACACCGCAGTAGTAGCCGCCCTGCGGGGCCGGGAAGCCGTTCTCGGGGAAGCCCAGCGGACGGGAGCCGTCGAAGAACGTGTACTCCTGCTCGATGCCGAAGATCGGCTCCTGCGCGGCGTACTTCTCCGCGACCTCCGCGAGCTGCGCCCGCGTGTTGGTGGGGTGCGGCGTCATGTCGGTGTTGAGGACCTCGCACAGCACCAGGATGTGGTCACCGCCGCGGATCGGGTCCGGGCAGGAGAAGACCGGCTTCAGCACGCAGTCGGAGGCGTGACCCTCGGCCTGGTTGGTGCTGGACCCGTCGAAGCCCCAGATGGGCAGCTCGGCGACGCCGGCGACCGGAGCGGTCAGTATCTTCGTCTTCGAGCGGAGCTTGGCGGTCGGCTCGGTGCCGTCGATCCAGATGTACTCAGCCTTGATGCTCACGGGGCCTCATCCTTTGCGGGTGCAGCGGTATGCCGCGCAGCTTGGCAACGGGGGATTTCCCGGCCGTTGCCCGTTTGTGAACCCCGTGTTACTCACGTTCGCCGTGTGATGTCCGTACCGGCCACGGCCACGTCAGCTGACCTGCTTGTCCGGCTAGGGGTCCGGGGGTCGTCCCCCGGGAAGATGCAGTACTCACGTTTCCCCGGTTTCGCGCATCCGCTGTGCGACCACGTGCTCGTTCAGCAGGAACCCGAAGCCGGCCCTGGTGATCCGCACGACCAGCTCCTCGTACGTCGTGCCGAGGGCCTCCGCGGTACGGCCCAGGTGCCAGTCGCAGCCGGCCAGGCGGCGCAGCAGGTGGCCGCGCCGGATCTGCTTCTCGGACAGCCGGAACGTCTTCAGATACGCGACGCGCCCCTTGCCGTCCGTGATCAGCTCCCCGATGTGCTGCTCCGCCCGGCCCCGCTGGAACGGGGGCAGGAAGCGGTACAGCGCGAACGGCCCCAGCTTCCGGACGCGCTCGAACGCGTACGGGGTTTCCAGCAGGTCACGGGCCATGAGTGTGTCGTGCGCCGCCGTCCACGCCCGCTCCTGCGCGTGCGCCGCGAGCCGCAGGTCCGCGAGGGTGCGGATGCCGCCGGCCGCGTCGTCGATCCGGGCCCGGAACTCCGGCACCGGGGCGCTGTACAGCGCGTACTGGTGGACCAGCTCGCCGTACAGGTCCTGCACGAGCGACGGGTGCAGGGCCCGGTAGTCGTCCGGATGCGGGACGACGAAGGCCGCGGCGAGCGCGTCCGCCGCGTACACCATGACGCCGCACTGCCGCGGATGGATCTCGAACACCCGCAGCGCGTCCGCGAGTCCGCGCACCTGCCACCCGGCGTACGCGTCCTCCTCACGCGGCGACATGCCCCGGCGTACCGCCTGCTGGGACCACTCGTCCCACGCCACGGACGGCCCGCCGAAGTGCAGCGCCAGATAGCCCTCCAGGGCCAGGTGCAGCGGCAGGAACCGCAGCCGGTCGATGCCGGCGGCGCCCTTGCGGCGCTTCGCCAGGCGGTGGTGGCGGCGCACGGGGACACGGACGGGGGCGGTTGCGCCGCCGCCGCCGAGCTGGGTGCCGTACGCGGCGCTCTGGCCCTCGCCGGGCGCCCACTCGGCCACGAAGCCGTGCGGGATGTACGAGACGTAACCGGACCGGCCGCCGAGGTCGACGTAGCCGTACCCGTCCCCGTCCCCGTACCCCTCCTCGTACGGGTCGCCCTCCCCGTCCCCGTACAGCTCGCGGCTCAGCCGCAGTCCCTCCACCGGGGTCTCGCGCAGCAGCGGCACCAGCCGGATGCCGCCCCACACCTGGGCGGGCCCGGCCGTCAGACCGGCGAGGTCGATGCGTGTCACGCGTCCCCCAGGAACAGTGCGACGCGCCGGTCCAGATACGCCCGCAGCTCCGCGAAGCCCGTGCGCCCCTCCGCGAACTGCGCGATCTCCACCAGCGCCGGCAGGTCCTCCGCGTCCCGCACCCCGGCCGTCGGCACGCCCGGCGCGAGCCGCCGCACGTCGAAGCCGTCCGCGTCGTACACCGGGTTCAGGTGCACCACGCTCGTCCGCCGCCCCGGGTCCAGCCGGGTGCGCCACACGCGCAGCACCTCGCCCGCGAGGCCGGGCGGCGCGTTGTCCCAGCCGTCCGACACGATCAGCAGCCGCTCCGGGTCCGTCGCCAGCGCGTCCAGGACGCGGGTGCCGAGCGGGGTCGCGCCCCAGGGCCGTACGCACAGCGGGTCCGTACCGCCCGACGTCCACAGCGGGACGTACGCGCCCGGCGCGGCCAGCGCCTCCAGGAGGAAGTGGCAGCCCAGGGCCACCGCCAGCGGGCGGCGCCGCTTCACGCCCGACCCGTACGACGAGTAGCTGTCGTCCAGCACCGCCGCGACCCGCCCCCACGTGCCGGCGTACGGGCCCGCGGCCCGGCGCGCCGCCGACCGCAGGGCGTCCGTCAGCTCGGCGCGCCGCGCGACCCGCTCCGCGAACCCGAGCGACAGCACGTAGAGCGCGAGGCGGGTCAGCGGCATGGTGCCCAGGTCGGTGCCGGCGGCGTCCGGGCGGGTGCGCAGCCGCTCCAGGCGGGTCATGCGCGGCGCCATCCGCTCAAGGAACCGCTCACGCGGTACGCCGTGCCGGGCGGCGAACCCCTCGGCGACAGTGAACGGCAGCTCGTACAGCGCGGCCTGCTCGTACCGGGCACGGCGGTGCGCGTCGAGCAGGGGGTCCGCATAGCGGGTGCGGCGGTGCGGCGCGAACAGGAAGTCGCCCAGCTCGTCGTGGCCGGGCGGCAGATGGGCGTGCCGGGCGGCCGCCTTCACACCGGCGCGGTACTTCACGGCGTGGTAGGCGGGGTCCGGGCGGGACGCCAGCCAGTCACGCATCAGCGCCCGCGTGCGGCGGTTGTTGACCCGGGCGGCGCGCAGCGCGGCGAACAGCCGGTACACACGCTGCGGCGGCAGCGCGGCCAGCCGGGCCGCGACGAGCCGCCCCTCCAGGCGCTTCTCGTCGGGCGTCGCCTCGTGCGCGTGGCGCAGCAACTGCTCGGCGACGAGGGCGGCGTTGTGGTCGTTGATGTCGAGTGCGAGGGACGCGGCGTACACGCGGCGGTGGTTGACCCGTACGTACTCGTGGAGGAAGGCCAGCGACAGCCGCTGCTCGCCCGCCGCCGACCGGAACTCGCGCTGGCCGGTCGCGGTGACGGCGGCGTTGACGAACAGCAGCACGTCCTCGGCGGCGACGAGGTCGGCGAGGGTCTCGTGCCCGTCCATGCTCCCCCCGGGGCTGGTGCGGTGTCAGGGCGTCGGGTGTCAGGACGTCCGGTTTCCGGTGCCGGCCGGGGAATGGGGGCGTGAACAGCGAAAGCGTTGCCTCATAAGCAGGTCTCGGAAGTCACGCCGGAGTCCCGCGGCCGGCGACGGAAACGTAACACTAGGCGCCGGACCCGGGGCCGGCATTTTTCCGGGCGTCCGCGAGCAGCTCCCGCACGCCTGTCAGGAAGCGCCGTACCGCCTCCCGCTCGCGGTCGTCGAAGCCGCGCAGGAGGCCGACCGCGCCGTCGATCACGGGCCCGAAGTGGGCCGCGCCGAGCCGCCGGGCGCGCTCCGACACGGTGAGCAGAACACGGCGGCGGTCGCCGGCGTCCCGGACGCGGGTGAGGAGCCCGAGGCGTTCGAGGCGGTCGATGACGGAGGTCGTCCCGGCGGAGTTCAGCCCGAGCCGCGCGCCCAGGAGGCCCGCCGTGGCGTCCTCGCCGGCCCGCTCGGCGTCGAGGAGGCAGATCAGGGCGCGTACGTCGGTGGGGTGCATGCCGTTGCGGGCGGCGAACTCGCCCTGTCGCAGGCCGAATTCGACGGTGACGGCGCGGAGCAGATGGAAGATCCGCAGCTCGTCAGGCTCTTCGGGCTCTTTGGGTTCTTCGGGCATGGGCGGGGCCGCACCTCCGTCGCCGGGCTAATATCTCGCTCAGCGAGATATTATGACTCGATGCGGAGGCCCCCGTGACGACCGAGGCGTTCCAGGCGGCGTACGACGCCGTCATCACCGCGCGCTGGCCCGCCGGGACGGCCGGTGCCACCGTTCCGACGCCGTACGGGCCGACGTACGTCAACACGTGCGGCCGCGCCGACGGTCCGCCCGTCGTCCTGCTCCCCGGCGGCGGCACCACCTCCACGGCCTGGTTCACGACGGCGACCGCGCTCGCCGCCACGCACCGGGTGCACGCCGTCGACCTCGTCGGCGACCCCGGCCGCAGCGTCCCCGGGGCCGGAGACCCGCCGGTCCGTACGGTCACGGACCTGATGCGCTGGCTCGACGCGGTCCTCGACGGCCTCGGCGCCGCGCGCGGGGCGGTGGCGCTGTGCGGCCATTCGTACGGGGCGTGGATCGCGCTGCACTACGCGCTCCACGCCCCGCGGCGGGTGTCGCGGCTCGTCCTCATGGACCCGACGAACTGCTTCACCGGCTTCCGCCCCGGCTATCTGCTGCGCGCCGCGCCGATGCTGCTGCGCCCGACGCCCGCCCGCACCCGCGCCTTCCTGCGCTGGGAGACGGGCGGTGCGCCGCTGGACGGCACGTGGCTCGCCCTGGAGGCGCACGTCGCGGCCTTCCCGACGGCCAGGCCGGTCACCGGCCCCCGCCCCGTCGCGGCCGCGGCCCGCACACTGCGGCCACCGACGCTGCTGCTCCTCGCGGAGCGGTCGCGCGCCCACGACATCCGCAGGGCGGCCGCCGCGGCCCGGGACATCCCCGCCGTACGGACGGAGACGCTCCCGGGCGCGACACACCACACCCTGCCGCTGGCGCCCCCGCCGGGAACGGACGCGCGCGTGGCGGACTTCCTGCGTGACTAGCCGACGCGCTCGATGCGGGCGTTCCGGATCAGGAACTTCCCGGGCTCGCGGACCTGCTCGAACGCGGCGTTGTTGAGCAGTACGCAGCTACCGGAGGCGGACGTGACCTCGACGGTCGTGGACTTGTCGTTGTCGAGGTTGGTGACCTTCAGGCGCGTACCGGCCGGGAACTCGCCGCTGGACGCGGCGGGCGCACCGCCCTCACCGGACAGCGTGACGGTGGACCCGGCGCACACGACGTCCCCGCCGCCACCGCCACCGCCACCGGCGGCAGGCGGCTGCGCCGCGTCTGCGGGCGGCGGAGCCGCCTCGGCGGGAGGCGCCGCCTGAGCCCCGCCACCGTCCGCGTCCGCGTTCCCGCCGGCGGCGGCGCTGCCTTCGCCGACGGCGCACCCGCCGGCGGCCTGCTTCCGCTTGATCTCCTCGACGACCGCCTGCCGGTTGGCGATCCGCGCCCCGGACTGGGCGTCAGGGTTGGCCCGTTGCCCGGCGATGAACTGCTCGTTGTTCCGCAGCGCCGTCGCCAGCCCGTCGCAGGCGACGGACGCCTGGCTGGTCCCGGTCATCACCACCGCGGTACCGCCGACCAGCGCGGCCGTACCGGCGAGCAGCGCGAGCTTCTTGCCGCGGCTGAGGGTCTTCTTGCGTGACACGTGGGGCTCCTGTCCCCGACCGCTCGGGGGAGGCGGCCGGATCGGTGTGCGTGGTGCGTGGTGCGTGCTGCCCCTACGTACGAGTAACACCCGCCCTCCGACTCAACGCCCCCTCAGAACAACCCCTCCGGCGCTACGAGCGGGACAGGGCCTCACGGACCGCCTCGTCCGTGCGGGCCACGACTGCCGTGCCGTCGTCCGCGGTGATGATGGGGCGCTGGATCAGCTTCGGGTGCGTCGCCAGGGCCTCGATCCAGCGGTCGCGGGACGCCGCGTCGCGCGGCCAGTCCTTCACGCCCAGCTCCTTCGCCGCCGGCTCCTGCGTGCGCGTGATGTCCCACGGTTCGAGGTCCAGCCGGTCCAGGACGGCGCGGATCTCGGCGGCCGACGGGACGTCCTCCAGATAGCGGCGGACGGTGTAGTCCGCGCCCTCCTCGTCGAGGAGCCGCAGCGCTCCGCGGCACTTGGAACAGGCGGGGTTGATCCAGATCTCCATGCCGCCCACCGTACCCCCGCGTACCCCCGAAAGCCCGTCTGGCCAGGGCCGATTGTCAGTGCCCGCCGGTAGAATCGAAGCAGTCAGTGAGGGTCCGGGGGAGGCCCCTCACGCCGCTCACCAGGAGGTCGCCGATGGCCGTCGCCACCGTCACGCCACTGCCCATCGAAGCCTGGAAGCCCCTCAAGAAGAAGCCGCTCCCGGCCGGCCGGCCGCGTGAGTGGTACGTGTCGCACAACCGCCGCCTGAAGGCCATGCGGCTCGCGATCGCGCTGCTCGACTCGGGTGTGTACGTCGCGTCCCGGGCCGACGACGCCACGATACGGAACACGGCGCACCGCATCGGCGTGCACCCGCCGTCGGACGCCACGTGCCGGATGGTCCGCGCACTGATCCGCTCCGGCCGCTGACGCGATCCGTACCAACCCACACCGATCCACCGATCCGCACAGCGCGCCGTCCCTGTCCCATGCCGTGTCCGTCGTCCCCGCGCAGCGCGGGGCGGCGGACACGGCGGCGGCGTCACAGGCCGCGTTCCTGCCGGGGGTGGAAGCTCGTCGCCTGTTCCCCTCACAGTTCGTCCGTGCCGCCCCTGATGTCGGCCACGACCGCGGCCGCCCAGTCCGCCGGGGCCGGGACGGCGGCGAGGGCGGCGGCGAGGCGGGCCGTGTGGGCGCGGCGCTCCGCCTCCGGCATGGCGAGGGCCCGGTGCAGCGTGTCCACCAGGTCGTCCGGGGACAGCGGGTCGGTGAGCAGCGCGGCCGCGCCCAGGTGCTCGGCGGCCCCGGTGCGGCGCGACAGGACGAGGACGCCGGCCCCGCCCGTCGCGGTCAGGGCGGTGACGTACTCCTGCGCGGTGAGGTTCATGCCGTCCGCGAGCGACGTCACCCAGAACACATCGGCCGCCACGTACTGGTCGACGACCTCCGGGAACGGCAGCGCGCGCGGAATGTACTCGACCGGCTCCCAACCGCTGCTCCGCCAGCGGGCGTTGACCGCCGCGACGGTGCGTTCCAGTTCCGTACGGGTCGTGTCGTACGCGCGGATCCCCGGCTCCGGCGGCGGGCAGACCAGCCGGAAGCGCAGCCGCCCCCGCAGCTCCGGCGCCCGGTCGAGGAGCGCGCCGACCGCACGGACCTTCTGGACGGGCGCCTTGGCGTAGTCGAGCCGCTCCACGGACAGGACGAGCAGCCGGCCGTCGCCGTCCCGCTCCGGGCGTCGGGCCGGGCGGGACCTGGCCAGGGCGCCCACCGCCCGCCGGTCGATCCCGAGCGGGTGCACCCCGACACGCGGCACGCGCGCCACACCCGGCACGCCCGGCACGCCCGGAACCCCCGACCCGCGCGCCGCCCCGCCGACGGCACCGAACGCACCGGCGGCACCGGCGAGCACCCGCCGGAAGCGGTGCGCCGACGACTCCGTGTGGAACCCCGCCCAGTCCAGCCGGGCCAGCGACCCGTACAACCGCGCGGCCACCGGAAGCCGCGCGAAGACCTCAGGCTCGGGGAAGGGCGTGTGGTGGAACAGCCCGATCCGCAGGTCGGGCCGCCGGGGGCCGAGCAGCCCGGGCACGAGCCAGAGGTTGTAGTCGTGCAGCCACACCGTCCCGCCCTGCTCCGCGTGCGCGCCGATGTGCCGGGCGAACGCCGCGTTGACCGCCTCGTACCGCGCCCAGTGCACCGGGTCGTACCGGATGAGGTGCGGCTGCGACATGAGCGCGGGCCACAGCGTCTCCTTGCAGGCCCGGTGGAAGTACCCCGCCCAGTGCTCGGCCGGCACCGGCAGCAGCGCCAGCGGCAGCCCGGCGGGCGGCGCGGCGGGTGGCGCGCCGGGCGGGTCGGCCGGGTCGTCCTGCACGAGGGCGGCCGCCCACACCGCGCGGGCACCCTCGGGGTCGCCGGCCAGGGCGGACGTCAGCGTCGGCAGGATGCCGTTGGGGCTGGACGGCCGCCGCCACCGGCCGCCCGACCACCGCACGGGCGGCCGGTGGTAGCCGATGACGACTTGTGCGGCACGCCGTGTCCAGCCGAGCCGCTCCAGCGCGGACAGGACCGCGCCCGCCCCCTCCAGCGCCGGTCGGTGCACCCGCCCGCCGGCCGGCAACCGCTCCACCAGCGCGGGCTCGGCGTTGCCGACGACGACCCCGTGGGCGCCGAGGCGGAACAGCGACAGGTCGTTGAGCGAGTCGCCCGCCACCAGCAGCCGCGACGCGGGCCACTGCAGCTTCCGCGCCAGCTCCCGCACGGCCGGGCCCTTGCCGGCCCGGGGCGGCAGCACGTCGAAGTAGCGGTCCGCCGAGTACGTCCAGGAGCAGCCGAGCGCCTCGACCGCCGCGGTCAGCTCCGGGGTCAGGTGCCGTGGCTCCAGGTAGAACGAGCACCGCCCGTCCTGCGCCACGCCCTCCTGGTACACGAGCGCCGGGAACCCGGCCAGCGCGTCCCGGACCCGCTCGTCGCCGGGCCAGCCCGCCCGCAGCCGGTCCTCCAGCACGTCGACGTGGCTCATGTCGGCCGCGTCGACGACGGTCGCCCCGACATCGGCCACGATCCAGCGCGGCGGCGGAACCAGCGGATCACGCTCCAGCAGGGCCTGTACGGACGGCAGCCCACGCCCGGTCGCGAACACGACGGTGATCTCCGGGTGCCGCTCCAGCGCGCCCCGCAACCGCCGCCGCCCCTCCTCGTCCCCACCGAGCAGCGTCCCGTCCAGGTCCGTCACCAGCACGTGCGCCACCCGGCCACCGCCGCCGAACGTTCCCACGGCCATGGGCCGCCCCTCTCTCACTCCGGTCGACGGGACAGCAGCCGGGCGGTCCCGGTACACAAGGCGGCGCGGTCGGCGCCGTCGTCATCGCAGCATGTGACGCCCCCTCAGCCCGCCAGGCGCGCCAGGCGCGCCAGCATGGGCGACGCCCTGTGCACGCCTCATGAACGGAAGGTAGACAGCGCGGGCGGCGCCCGGACCCACGATGCGGAGAGATGGCCGGATGCCGCCCGTAGCGCGCGCTCGCGCGGCTCGGAGACGCCGACGCGGTTCAGAGCGCCCGCGCAGCTCAGAGACGCCCGCGCTCCCGGTACAGCTCCCCGAGCAGCGCCACAGCCGCGTGCGTCGCCGGGTGCGGGTCGTGGCGGCGCCAGATGAGGTGGACGGGCACGGGCGGGGCGTCGCGCACCCGCCGGTACACGATGCCGTCGCGGCGGTACTGCGTGACCGTGGCGTGCGGTGTGACGCCGACGCGGCGGCCCGTGGCGATGGCGGCGAGCCAGTCGTCCACGTCGTGGATGTACCGCACGGCGGGCCGCGCCTCCTCCGGCCACAGGTCCACGGTGGTGGAGCCGGTGCCGCGGTCCACGACGAGGACCCGCTCCCGGATCTCGTCGAGCCCGACCGTACGGCGCCGCGCCCACGGGTCGTCGGCCGCCATCGCGACGTACCGGGTCTCGTGGCCGACGAGGGCGTGGTCGTAGCGGCGTACGTCGACGGGCGTGCGGACGACGGCCAGGTCGCAGAGTCCCTCGGCGAGCCCGCCCGTCGGCGTGTTGTGGCGGATCAGATGCAGCTCGACGTCCGGGTGGCGGGCGTGCCAGCGGCGCTGGAACTCCGCGGTGTGGCGGCCCATCGCGGACCAGGCGTGGCCGATACGGAGCCGGGTGTGGCCGGTGGCCGCCTCGCGCACCAGCTCCTCCGCCCCGGCGAGCACGTACCGGGCGCGGGCCAGGACCTGGACGCCGGCGGTGGTGGGCGTGACCGTACGGCTCGTGCGGTGCAGCAGCCGTATGCCCAGGAGCGTCTCCAGGGCGCGCAGCGTACGGGACACCGCCGCCTGCGAGACGCCCAGTTCGATGGCGGCGTCCGTGAAGGAGCCGGTGTCGACGATGGCGACCAGGCAGCGCAGATGCCGCAGCTCCAGGTCCGGGTGCGGTGGCGGCTTCGGTTCCATGCGTTCAGCGTATAGATGGCGCGCCGGATGCATTTTGCGTATGCGAGCGGACGCCGCACAGTGCCGCCATGGCGATACACACGCAGGGGCGAGCGGTCACGGACGCGGCACCGGCAGGTACGGGCGTACCGGGGGGCATGCGCGTGACGGGACGGGGCCGTGCGGGTCGGGCCGGCACGGGTGCGGCCGGCACGGGTCGGGCCGGCACGGGTGCGGCCGGTGCGGGGCCTTCGCCGGGCGGCGGCCGCTGGGCCGGGGTGACGCTCATGGTCGGCAGCGGCCTGTCCAACCAGGTCGGCGCGGCGGTGGCCGCGCTCGCCTTCCCGGTGATCGGCCCGGTGGGCGTGGTCGCGGTACGGCAGTGGGTGGCCGCCGCGGTGCTGCTCGCCGCGGGCCGGCCCCGGCTGCGGTCCTTCACGGCGGCCCAGTGGCGCCCGGTGCTGGGCCTCGCGGTGGTCTTCGCCGCGATGAACCTGTCCCTCTACACGGCGATCGACCGCATCGGCCTGGGCCTGGCGGTCACCCTGGAGTTCCTGGGCCCGCTCGCCGTCGCGCTGGCCGGCTCCCGCCGCCGTACGGACCTGGTGTGCGCGCTCGCCGCCGCGGGCGCCGTGGCCGTCCTGACCCGCCCGCAGCCGAGCACCGACTACCTGGGCATCGGGCTGGGCCTGCTGGCCGCCGTGTGCTGGGCGTGCTACATCCTGCTGAACCGAACGGTCGGGGCCCGTGTGCCGGGCCTCCAGGGCTCGGCCGCCGCGGCCCTGGTCTCGGGCGCCCTGTACCTGCCGGTCGGCGCGCTGGCGCTGTGGCTGCGGCCGCCCACGGCCACCGCCGTGGCGTGCGCCGTCGCCGCCGGGGTGCTGTCGTCGGCGGTGCCGTTCCTGGCGGACCTGCTGGCGCTGCGGCGCGTCCCGGCGCAGTTCTTCGGCATCTTCATGAGCGTGAACCCGGTGCTGGCGGCGCTGGTCGGCACCGTGGTCCTGGACGAGCGGCTCGACGTGACGTCATGGCTGGCCATCGCCGTGATCGTCACCGCGAACGCGGCGGCGCTGGGCGCCCCGTGCGGCCCCCGCGACCGGCGGACCTCCTGACCGGCGGCCACGGCTCCGGTGTCGCACGGCGGGGTGAGGGGCGGGCGGGCGAAGGGAACACGGGCAGTGCCGGCCCGGCGGAAGCGAAGCACACTGGGTGTCGAGCGGAGGGAGTCACCCCATGGCCAGCTCCGACGCGTACGGACCGGGAGAGGCTCCGGTCGGCAAGGCGCGCTTCGACGACATCTACGACCAGCCCGACCCGCGGGCGTACGTCGCCCGGCTCGCCCCGCTCGGGTACGAGATCCCGCACCACGCGCAGGCGGTCTTCCGCCGTGCCGCGGCCGAACGCGCCGCCCTGCCCGACGGCGTACCGGGACGTCCGGTGGTGCTGGACCTGTGCTGCTCGTACGGGATCAACGCCGCGCTGCTGAACCACGACCTGACCCTGGCCGACCTGTACGCGCACTACACCGGCCCCGAGGCCCGCGCGCTGTCCACGGAGGAGCTGGCCGCGCGGGACAAGGAGTTCTACGCCGAGCGCCGGCTCCCGGACGCCCACCCCGTCATCGGCCTGGACATCGCGAGCCGCGCCGCCCGGTACGCCCGGGCGGTGGGGCTGCTCGACGCCGCCTTCACCGACAACCTGGAGGTCGGCCCGCCCGGTCCCGCGCTGAGCGCCGCCCTGGCGGACGTCGGCCTCATCACGCTGACCGGCGGCGGCAGCTACATCACCGAGCGCACCTTCGCCGCCCTCCTGTCCCGGACCCGGCGCCCGGTCTGGGTCAGCGCCTTCGTCCTCCGCACCGTGCCGTACACGAGGATCGCGGACACCCTGGCCGCCCACGGCCTCCACACCGAGACCGACCCGTCCCGCACCTACCCCCAGCGCCGCTTCACCGACGAGCGCGAACAGCGGTACGCGATCACCGAGGCCCGCGCCCAGGGCGCCGACCCCACCGCCCACGAGGCTGCCGGCCACTTCCACACCCTCCTACACGAGTCCCGCCCCGCCCCACCACCCCACCCATNGGCCGCCACCCGCGAACGGGTGGCGGCCTTCACCGCTGCTGCTGGAGCCGGTCGCCCGGCGCTCTTCGGCTCAGATGTCGAAGTACAGCTCGAACTCGTGCGGGTGCGGGCGGAGCTGGATCGGGGCGATTTCCTTGGTGCGCTTGTAGTCGATCCACGTCTCGATCAGGTCGGACGTGAAGACGCCGCCCGCCTGGAGGTACTCGTTGTCGTCCTCCAGGGCGTTGAGGACGGAGGCCAGGTCGGTCGGGACCTGCGGGACGCCCGCGTGCTCCTCGGGGGCGAGCTCGTACAGGTCCTTGTCGATCGGCTCGGCCGGCTCGATCTTGTTCTTGATGCCGTCCAGGCCCGCGAGCAGAAGGGCCGAGAACGCCAGGTACGGGTTCGAGGACGGGTCCGGGGCGCGGAACTCGACGCGCTTGGCCTTCGGGTTCGAGCCCGTGATCGGGATGCGCATGGCCGCGGAGCGGTTGCGCTGCGAGTAGACCAGGTTGACCGGGGCCTCGAAGCCCGGGACCAGGCGGTGGTACGAGTTCACCGTCGGGTTCGTGAAGGCCAGCAGCGACGGGGCGTGCTTGAGGATGCCGCCGATGTAGTAGCGGGCGGTGTCCGACAGGCCGGCGTAGCCCTGCTCGTCGTAGAAGAGCGGCTCGCCGCCCGACCACAGCGACTGGTGGACGTGCATGCCCGAGCCGTTGTCGCCGAAGATCGGCTTCGGCATGAAGGTCGCGGTCTTGCCGTTGCGCCACGCGACGTTCTTCACGATGTACTTGAAGAGCATCAGGTCGTCGGCGGCCGCGAGCAGCGTGTTGAACTTGTAGTTGATCTCCGCCTGGCCGGCCGTGCCGACCTCGTGGTGCTGGCGCTCGACCTTCAGGCCGGACCGCTCCAGCTCCAGGGAGATCTCCGCGCGCAGGTCCGCGAAGTGGTCGACCGGCGGGGCCGGGAAGTAACCGCCCTTGTAGCGGACCTTGTAACCCCGGTTGTCCTCGATCGCACCGGTGTTCCAGGCGCCCGCCTCGGAGTCGATGTGGTAAAAGCCCTCGTTCGCGGACGTGTTGAAGCGGACCGAGTCGAAGACGTAGAACTCCGCCTCCGGGCCGAAGAACGCGGTGTCCGCGATGCCGGTGGAGGCCAGGTACGCCTCCGCCTTCTTCGCGATGTTGCGCGGGTCGCGGCTGTACTGCTCACCCGTGATCGGGTCGTGGATGAAGAAGTTGATGTTCAGCGTCTTGTCGCGGCGGAACGGGTCGACCCGCGCCGTCGACAGGTCCGCGCGCAGAGCCATGTCGGACTCGTGAATGGCCTGGAAACCGCGGATCGACGAGCCGTCGAAGGCCAGCTCCTCGGCCGGGTCGAAAGCCGTCGCCGGGATCGTGAAGTGCTGCATCACGCCAGGCAGGTCGCAGAACCGGACGTCGACGAACTTGACGTCCTCGTCCGCGATGAACTTCTGGGCCTCGTCGGCGTTCTGGAACATCCAACTCCTCCTACTCCCACCCGGGGGAGGGCGGGGTTGCAGCTCGGTCGTGCGGCCAGTGCGGTGGCACACGCTGGACCCGACCATAGGGACGGCCGATTTCTCAAGCATGACCCATTTGTTTCGCCCACGTTAACCGGGGCGAGAGGGCCGGATGGCTCCCACCCGCATGACCGACGCTACTCCGAACCCGCCCCGACCCGGCCCGGAGTGATCGAAAACGGGCGCAGTACCGTGTACGGGTGGACAACAGGCAAGTAATCGGATCGTGGCTCTCCGGACCGCGCGCGGCGGCCGAGGACATGGGCGCCGACTTCGGCTACCGGGGTGAGCGGCTCGGACTGCCCGAGCAGGGACCCGGCTCCATCGCCCCCCTCGGACGGCGCTTCGGCGCCCTCTTCATCGACTGGTCCCTGTGCATGCTGATCGCATACGGTCTCATCACCCGCGGTGACGGCGGAACACCCACCGGCAACTGGGCCCTGCTCGTACTGCTCGTCCTGAGCGTGCTCACCGTCGGCACCGTCGGCGCCACCCCCGGCAAGCGGCTCCTCGGCCTCCGGGTCATCTCCGTCGACGGCGAGCGGCTCGGCTTCGGCCGCGTCGTCCTCCGTAGCGCCCTGCTCTGCCTCGCCGTCCCGCCCCTCGTCTGGGACCGCGACGGCCGCGGCCTCCACGACCGCCTCGCCCGCGCCGTTCAGGTGCGTACTCACTGAACTGAGAGAACGCGAAGAGGGGCGCCGCGGCACTGGCCGGGGGCGCCCCTCTTCGTCTTCGTCTCGTCAGCGGAGCCTGCCGCCCCGCGGCATACGCATGCCCTTCGGCATGGGCCCCTTCGGCAGCGGCATGTTGCTCATCAGGTCGCCCATCGCCCGCAGCCGGTCGTTCGCCACCGTCACCTGCGCCGCGGTGAGCACCCGCGGGAGCTTCAGCATCGTCGTACGGACCTTCTTCAGCGGCACCTGGCCCTCGCCGTCGCCGACGATGAAGTCATGGACCGGGACGTCGACGACGATCCGCGCCATCCGCTTCTTCTCCGCCGCGAGCAGGCTCCTCACCCGGTTCGGGTTGCCCTCCGCGACCAGCACGATGCCGGCCCGGCCGACCGCCCGGTGCACCACGTCCTGGCTGCGGTTCATCGCCACCGCCGGAGTCGTCGTCCAGCCACGCCCCACGTTCTGCAGGACGGCGGCCGCCGCGCCCGGCTGGCCCTCCATCTGCCCGAAGGCCGCCCGCTCGGCGCGCCGCCCGAAGACGATCGCCATCGCCAGGAAGGCCAGCAGGAAGCCCAGGATGCCCAGATAGACCGGGTGACCGATCAGGAAGCCGAGCCCGAGGAGGGCGCCGAAGACGACGATCCCCACGCCCGCGATGACAAGACCGACCTTCGGGTCGGCCCGTCGGGTCATCTTGTACGTCAGGGCGATCTGCTTCAGTCGCCCGGGGTTCGCAGCAGCGTCACCGCTGTCTGATTTTGCCTTCCTCGCCATGCTCTGAAGTTTACGTGGCGGATGAGGCGCGGCTAGCCGCGGCCTCCAGTACGTGCTGCGCCTCCACCCGGTCCCTGGCCCGGCGCCGGTCCTCCAGGACGGAGGTCCAGGCGTTGCGGCGGGCCGTGCGCTGGCCCCCGCGCAGCAGCAGGGCCTCGACGGCGCGCAGGGCGTCGGTGACGGACGGGAGGGCGTGGGCCCGCACCTCGCGTACCTCGCGTACCTCGTGTGCCTGGCGTACGCGTACCTGCTGACTCGCGGCCTGCATGTCCGGTGTCCCCCTCGGCGGGTGAGCGGTGATGGGCGGTGTCTGTGCGTGCGCGTGGGGGGCGCGTGCGCGTCGCACGGGCGACGCGCGTGTGTGCGGTGCGTGGAACAAGTGTTACTCCCTGGTGTTACCAGGGCATGTCCGACCGGTCAAACAAGCATGAAGGCCCATGAACGTCCGGTGCGCGCGGCCGCGTCCGGCGGCGGACACCCGTACGCCGCCGCTGCCTGCGCCGATGGACGGGCGGGCGGCGACGGCGTACGGGTGTGTGCGCGACGCGTCGGTTACGCGGCTGTGCGGGACCTCACACGGCCCGCGCGGCTCCTGCGGCGGCAGCGGCCTCGGCCGCCGTGCCGCGGGCCGCCATCGCCTGCTGGAACAGCCGGCCCGCGCGGTACGAGGAGCGGACCAGCGGGCCCGACATGACACCGGAGAAGCCGATCTCCTCGGCCTCCTCCTGGAGCTCCACGAACTCCTGCGGCTTCACCCAGCGCTCCACCGGGTGGTGGCGCACCGACGGGCGCAGGTACTGCGTGATCGTGATGAGCTCGCAGCCCGCCTCGTGGAGGTCCTTGAGCGCCTCGCTGACCTCCTCGCGGGTCTCGCCCATGCCGAGGATCAGGTTCGACTTGGTCACCAGGCCGGCCGCGCGGGCCTCCGTGATGACCTTCAGCGACCGCTCGTAGCGGAACGCCGGACGGATCCGCTTGAAGATCCGGGGCACCGTCTCGACGTTGTGCGCCAGCACCTCGGGGCGGGACGAGAAGACCTCGGCCAGCTGCTCCGGGACCGCGTTGAAGTCGGGGATGAGGAGCTCGACCTTGGTGTGGCCGCCATCGCGCTCCGCCGTCATCGCGTGGATCTGCCGCACCGTCTCCGCGTACAGCCAGGCGCCGCCGTCCTCCAGGTCGTCGCGGGCGACGCCGGTGATCGTGGCGTAGTTCAGGTCCATCGTGACGACGGACTCGCCGACACGGCGCGGCTCGTCGCGGTCGAGGGCCTGCGGCTTGCCGGTGTCGATCTGGCAGAAGTCGCAGCGCCGCGTGCACTGGTCGCCGCCGATGAGGAAGGTCGCCTCGCGGTCCTCCCAGCACTCGAAGATGTTCGGACAGCCCGCTTCCTGGCAGACCGTGTGCAGTCCCTCGCTCTTCACGAGCTTCTGCAGCTGGTTGTATTCAGGGCCCATCTTCGCCCGGGTCTTGATCCACTCGGGCTTGCGCTCGATGGGGGTCTGGCTGTTCCGGACCTCCAGGCGCAGCATCTTGCGTCCGTCGGGTGCGACTGCGGACACGGCTGGCTCCTACGGCTTCGATTCTTCGGCGAACACCAGGGTACGCCCGTCAAAAGTGCGGCTCTACGCCCGCCCGTCGGTCGTCAGGCGGTGGCGGGGGCCTCCTGCCTCTCGTGCTCGATCTCGCGCGGCTTCAGGTCCGCGTTCTCCAGTACGTCCCTGAGGTGCCGCTCCACGACCGGGACGACGTCGGCGACCGTCACGTCCCGGCCCAGCTCGTTCGCCAGCGACGTCACACCGGCGTCCCGGATGCCGCACGGCACGATGCGGTCGAACCAGGTGTTGTCCGGGTTCACGTTCAGCGAGAAGCCGTGCATCGTGACGCCCTTGGCGACGCGGATGCCGATGGCCGCCAGCTTGCGGTCCTCGCGGCGCTGGCCGGCGTTGGACGGGGCGTACTCGGGGCCGTTCAGGCGCGGGTCGAACTCGTCGTCCTGGAGGCGCGGGTCGAAGTCCAGGGACAGCCCGCCCAGCGACGGGCGCTGCTCCACCGGGTCGCCGAGCACCCACACGCCGCTGCGGCCCTCCACGCGGGTGGTCTCCAGACCGAACTCGGCGGCCGTGAGGATCAGGGCCTCCTCCAGGCGCCGGACGTGCGCCACGACGTCCACCGGGCGCGGCAGCTTCATGATCGGGTAGCCGACGAGCTGGCCCGGGCCGTGCCAGGTGATCTTGCCGCCGCGGTCCACGTCCACGACCGGCGTGCCGTCCAGGGGGCGCTCGCTGTCCTCGGTGCGGCGGCCGGCCGTGTAGACGGGCGGGTGCTCCAGGAGGAGGCAGGTGTCCGGGATCTCGTCCGTGAAGCGGGCGGCGTGGACCTCGCGCTGCCGGTCCCACGCCTCCAGGTACTCCACGGCGTCGTCGCCGAAGCCCAGATGGACGAAACGCAGCTCACTCACGGCACCGTCTCCCTAGTAGATGAAGCACCCGACAGGCCCCTGCCACTGTACGGCGGGGCCCGCAGCCCGGGGCGGGCAGGTTCCCGACGTCAGCGTCGCCCCCAATCCTCACACGATCGGATGAATATGGGGCGAAGGTGGCGGTACGGGCGTCGGCGGCAGTTAAATTCGCGCCGTTCCAACGGGGCCGGACCCCGGCCCGGAAGGCAGGAGACCGCACAGCTGATGACGGATCGACCCCCGCAGCGCAACCCGAACCGCCAGCTCGCCGCGCTGATCGCCGAAGCGGGCTTCTCCAACGCAGGTCTTGCCAGACGGGTGGATCAGCTGGGCCTCGAGCACGGGCTCGACCTCCGCTACGACAAGACCTCCGTCACCCGCTGGCTGCGCGGGCAGCAGCCGCGCGGTACGACACCCGCGCTGATCGCCGAGGTGTTCACCCGGCGCCTCGGGCGGCGGCTGTCGGCCCAGGACCTGGGCCTCGACGCGTGCGCCCCGGTGTACGCGGGGCTGGAGTTCGCGTCCACGCCCGAGGAAGCGGTCGACATCGTCAGCGGGCTGTGGCGCAAGGACTCCGGCAGCCACGCCGAGCTGCGGAAGATCGCGTTCACACCGGCGGGACTGGTGGTGCCGAGCCGTGACTGGCTGATCGGCCGTGCCGACGAGCGGGTCGGCCGCGGGGAGCCCCCGCAGCGCGGCCCCCAGCCTCCGGGCGGCACGGGGGCGCCGCCCCCGGCGGGCCGCGTACCGGCGCAGGGCCGGGGCACGGCGCACCGCCCGGCGGGAGGCGGGGGAGGGGGCGCGGGCGTACCGGGCGGCGGAACGGGCGGTCCCGGCGGGCAGACCGGGCCGGGCGGTTACGGCGCACCCGGCGCACCCGGCGCACCCGCCGCGCCAGGGGGACCCGCCGGGCCCGTCGCACCGGGGCGCGGTACACCGGGAGCCGCACCCGGCAGGCACGGCGCCCAGCCGGGCCAGCCCACGGCAGCGGCAGCCGCCACCACCGCAACCACCGGCCCCGGCCTCTCCCTCCCCCGCCAGCGCGGCACCGAACGGGGCCCCGGCCAGCGGGTCAGCGGCGGGGACATCGCGGCGCTGCGCTCCGTGGGGGAGCTGTTCCGCACCCTCGACCACGCGTACGGCGGCGGCCACGCCCGCCAGGCGCTGGTGCGCTACCTGGAGCACGAGGCGGAGCCGATGCTGCGCGGCACCTACGGCGAGACCGTCGGGCGCCGCCTCTTCGGCGCGGCCGCCGACCTGACCCGGCTGGCCGGCTGGACGTCGTACGACATCGCCGCGCACGGCCTGGCCCAGCGGTACTTCGTGCAGGCCCTGCGCCTGTCGCAGGCGGCGGGCGACCGGGCGTACGGCTCGTACGTCCTGGTCACGATGAGCCGCCAGGCGGTGTACCTGGGGCACGGCCGCGAGGCGGTGCAACTTGCGCGTGTCGCCCAGCAGGGCATCGGCTCGTCGGCGCCGCCCGTGGTCCAGGCGCTGCTGCACGCGGTGGAGGCGCGGGGGCACGCGGTGCTCGGGGAGGTACGGGCCTGCACGGCGTCCCTCGTACGCGCCGAGCGGTCGCTGGACACGGCACGCCCCGGCGACGAGGTGCCGTACTGGGCGCGGCCCTTCGACGAGGCGCAGCTCGCGGACGAGTTCGCCCACTGCCACCGGGACCTCCAGCAGCACCGGGCGGCCGCGCAGCACGCGGAGCGGGCGCTGCACCTGTACGCGCCCGGGTACACGCGCAGCCGTACGTTCTGCCGCGTCGTCCTGGCCACGGCCCGCCTTGGCCTTGGCGAACTGGACCAGGCCTGCGCCCTGGGCGCGGAGGCCGCGCAGCAGGCGTCGGAGATGCGCTCGGCCCGCGCGACCGAGTACGTACGGGACTTCGAGCGGCGCCTGGAGCCGTACCGCGACGCACCCCCCGTCCGCACCTACCGCGAGCGGGCCACCGCGGCCGGTTAGGGAGTGTCCGGCGGATCGTGGCGGCATCGCGCGCGGATGCCCAGCGGCGCCAGGTCCCCCGCCTGATCCGCTGGACACGCCCGC
>NZ_JABWDV010000380.1:0-1794 GCF_013362995.1 Streptomyces sp. TRM64462
CGGGGCGTGCGACGACGGGGCGTGCGACGCCGACGCCGCCGGGCTGCGCTCGCCCCGTACGGCCGCCGAGGCCCGCCCCTCGGGCAGCCCCTGCGCCTCCCGCGCGGCGATCTCCTTCAGCCGCATGGCGAGCTGCAGCGTGCTGGGACGTTCCTCCGGCTCCTTGGCGAGGCACGCCCGCACCAGCGGGGCCAGCGCGTCCGGCACGCCCCGCAGATGCGGCTCCTCGTGCACCACCCGGTACAGCATCACCTCGGAGCTGCCGTGCCCGAACGGCGAATCGCCCATCGCCGCGTACGCCAGCGTGGCGCCCAGCGCGAAGACGTCCGTCGCGGGTGTGACGGCCGCGCCCCGCACCTGCTCGGGCGCGAGGAACCCGGGGGAGCCCACGGCGGTGCCCACATGCGTGAGCGTGGACGCCCCGGTCGCCCAGGCGATGCCGAAGTCGATGATCCGCGGCCCCTTGGGCGACAGCAGGATGTTCGACGGCTTCAGGTCCCGGTGGACGACCCCGGCCTCGTGGACGGCCACGAGCCCCTCGGCGAGCGCGGCACCGATCGCGGCGACGTCCGCCGCGGACAGCGGCCCCTCCTCGGCGATCTTGTCGTGCAGCGAGGGGCCCGGTACGTACTGCGTCGCGAACCACGGCCGGTCGGCCTCCAGGTCGGCCGCCACCAGCCGCGCCGTGCAGCCGCCGCGGATCCGCCGCGCGGCGGACACCTCGCGGGCGAACCGCGACCGGAACTCCTGGTCCTCGGCGAGGTCCGGCCGGATCACCTTCAGCGCCACGCGCTGACCGCGCCGGTCCGAACCGAGGTACACGACCCCCATCCCGCCGGCCCCCAGCCGCCGGTGCAGCCTGAACGAGCCGACGACACGCGGGTCCTCGCGCCGGAGCCGCATCATCGCCATGTCCGTCCCCTACCTGCCGTGGGGAGGCCCCCACCCCGCCGTCGCGGTCCACTTGATGCCGCCCAGCTTACGTATCCGGGCCTCGGCGCGCTCATAGGCCGCGCCCTCTCCCTCCGATGGTTTTACCGGCACCGGCCGCTCTCCTGAGGCCGCCTCAGGGACCCCTGGCGCGGCGGCTCATGGCGTACCGCCGCCATCAAGCCCCTTGATCACAAGGTCACTTGGACGGTCGCACTCCACCGCTCCCGCAGGCTCCGGCAGCGGGCCGGCGCTCCCGCCGCGCCCCGCTCGGCGGCCCCGCCGCGGCCACCGGCAGGGGGCGGGAGAGGCGCACGTGAGGGAAGTCACCAGGGCGGGCCCCCGTACCCGCCCCCTCCGGGAAGACCCTCAGTGCTCCCGCCGCGTCTCCAACCAGGGGAGTACGCCGTACGGCGCGGGGTCCTCCTGGAGGAGGCCCGGCAATCGGTACGCGGGCATGACGCCCGGCGCCCTCCGCTTCCCTAATGTTGAGGTCAAGCGGCGGGTGCAGCACTCGTCCCCCGAGGTCACGCACCCGCCGCCGCATAGACGACGGGAGAGGGGCCATGGCGGACACGGCACCGCGGACGATGATCCGCACGCAGGGACGGAAGGCATCGTACGCCTCGTTCGGCGGCCGTCCGTCGGCCCGTCGCCACCCTCTGGTGGCGACGGCGATGGTCCTTCCTCTCGCCACCCTCCTGGTCGTCGTCTTCGGCGGCTGGGACGCGGTGATGGCACAGGCGTCGTCCGTGGGCGTGATGCTGGGGCGCTGAGCGGCGCCCCGGGCCCGGGAGAGCGGCCCGGGTCGGGGACATCCGGCCAACCCCGTGGGGACGGGGGTGCGGCGGACGGCAGTGGCGG
>NZ_JABWDV010000380.1:1800-1983 GCF_013362995.1 Streptomyces sp. TRM64462
GGCCGGCCGCCACTTCTTCGCGCCCGTGCCCGTACCGGCTGCGCGCCGTACCGGCTGCGTGCCCGTACCGGCACACGACGAAGCCCCCGTCCGCACTGAGGCGGACGGGGGCTGTCGACTGTGGACGATACTGGGATTGAACCAGTGACCTCTTCCGTGTCAGGGAAGCGCTCTCCCGCTGAG
>NZ_JABWDV010000381.1 GCF_013362995.1 Streptomyces sp. TRM64462
CGAAGACCTGGTCCGCCGCGGATGTCTGGGAGGCGTCGCGCCGCAGTTCCTCGACCGGCGTACCGCATCCGGCGCAGGCCAGAGCTCCGTTGAGGTGCCGCTGACACTGGTGGCAGTAATCCATGGCGCCCGCAGATTATGCGGCGGACCGGCCCCGGAGACTGGAGCACATGTGAGGATCCTGTGCGGAAAGCGCCTTCCCCGGTGTGCCGGTTCGATATTTCAGCACGGAGCGGACAAGGGACGCAGACGGGTGCACGGAGGTACAGGATGGCCGCATGACGCCCGGAGCCCCCGCCGCCCCCGCCGCCCCCTTCGGCCCGCGTGACTTCCAGCTCGTCCTGCTGCGCCGCATGGCCGACCACCAGCCGGCCCTCGTCGACGAGGCCCGCCGCAGCCTGGGCGCCACGGCGGGCGACATGCGCGAGGCGAACCGCCGCTGGCAGGCCATGGTGCGCTCGCCGCGCGCCCGCGGCTCCCTCGCCCGCTACCGCTCGGTGCTGGGCGAGCCCGCGTCACGGAGCCGCCGCACGGTCGGCGACCTGGAATGCGACGTGCTGCGGTGGCGGCTGCCGCTGTGGCCGGACCTCCTCTTCGAGGTGCTGGCGGCGGCCGGGGGCGGCGCGGTGTGGAACGAGTGGCTGGTCCGGGCGCCCGGCGCCCCCGTACCCGCCCTGCGCACCCGGGACGACCTGCGGCCCTGGTCGTGCACCGTCGACGAGGTGGCCCGGGCCTTCCCTCCGGCACGTCCGCTGCAGGGCGACGCCCCGACCCGGTCGCGGCTCGCGATCACACTCCCGGACGGGACGGCGTGCGTCGCGGACTTCACCTGGGGGCTGCTCCAGCGGCTCGTGGACCGCGTGGACCGGCCTCACACCTCGATCGGCACCTCGTGAATCTCGTCGGCGCGGTGCCCGGCCTTCTCGTGGACCCGCTGCACGGCGTCGGCCGACGGGCCGGATGAGAGGCAGTACACGACCCCCGCCTCGGGGTCCGCCCACGCCCGCTCGAAATGGACTCCCTCCGCCTTCTCATGGGCGAGATCCGCCTGGTGGGCCTCCCGTAGCCGGCCCTCGGTGATGCCCTTCATGTTGTGGTGGACATCCATGAACGTGCCCATGGCAGCACACCTCCGTCCCCCGGTCGTCAGGTCCTCCGGCCGTTCGGCCCTTCGGCCCCTCCCGGTTCCATCGTCCTCCGGTTCCCCGCGCGCGTCGCGCCGGATTCCACGCACACGTAGCGCCGGATTCCACGCGCGCGTAGCTCCGCAGAACGGGCCCCGCGCCGGGTCGGCGGAGCCGGACCTCTGGCGCCCCGTCAGCTCCGTACCCCCGAGCGGCGCAGCCCAGCGCGCGCGGGGGCCCGCGCGGCCGCACGATGCAGACACGTACCGCTCCCGGGAGGATCCGCCGTGACCGTCAGTCTTGAGCAGCTGCGCCGCTGCCATGTCGCCGTCGACCTCGGGGCCGCCAGGACCCGGGTCTTCGTCAGAGGGGCGGGGCTCGTCGTCGACGAACCGAGCGTCGCCGCCGTGAACACCCGTACCGGCGGACTCATCGCGGTCGGCGCGTTCGCCGAGAAGATGACCGGCCGCACCCCCGACTACATCCGCGTCGTGCGCCCCGTGTCCGGCGGCAGCGTCGTCGACATCGACATGGCCCAGCGGATGCTGCGCAGCCTCCTGGGCGAGAAGCTCCGCCGCCAGTTGCGCCGCAAGCCCATGCTGCGCGCCGCCGCCTGCACCCCGCACGACAGCGACCCGCTCGCGCAGCGCGCCACCATCGAGACGATGGTCGGCCTCGGCGCCCGCCGTGTGGAGCTCGTGGACACGCTGATCGCCGCCGCCGTCGGCTGCGGGCTGCCGGTGGCGCAGCCCACCGCGACGATGATCATCGTGTGCGGTGCGGCCACCACCCAGGTCGCCGTGCTGTCGCTCGGCTCGATCGTCACGGCCGAGCGCATCCCGGTCGGCGGCAACGCCATCGACCACGCGGTCATCCAGTACCTGCGCCACCAGCACGAGCTGATGCTGCCCAGCCAGTCCGTACGCCCCCTCCAACTGGCCCTGCACGGCAACGGCCTCACCTCCCAGGGGCCGGCCTCCACCGAGATCCACGGCCGCGACGTGGCGACGGGTCTGGCGCGCTCCGTACTCGTGGACACCGCCGCCGTACGCCAGGCCATCCACACCCCGCTGACCGCCGTCCTGGACGGCATCGGCAAGGTGCTGCGCGACTGCCCGCCGGACCTGGTCGCGGACCTCGCCGAGCGCGGGATCACGATGGTCGGCGGCAGCGCCCGCCTCCCGGGCCTGGACCAGATGCTGCGCGACGCCACGGGCATGCCCGTCCGGATCGCCGAACGGCCGGACGTCTGCGCCGTCCTGGGGCTGGGCGAGATGATGGAAGGCCGTATCGAACCGCTGACCCTGGACCCGCTGGCCGACGCCGAGTGAGCGGGTGAACCGCATCCCCCCGATGGGCCCCTCAGGGGGCCCTTCGCGTATCGCGATCCGCCAAAGCGTACGAAGCTCGCACAGTGGATCGAGTTCGCATGAATCGGTCATGCGGCCGATCGCGATGGAGGAAGGAAACCCATGGTTCCGAAGGAACTTCGCCGCCCCCGCTCGCCCCAGAGGCTGATCCTCGCGGCCGGTGCGGTGTTCGCCCTGCTCTTCGCCGGATTCCTCGCACCGGCCTCGACGGCCACAGCCGCCACGTCCGCCGCGTCCGCCGCGGCGGGCGGCGGCGACAAGCACGCCAAGGTGCTGAAGGTCGTCCTCGTACACGAGTACCCGGTCTTCGGCAGCTTCACCGAGACGGACCCCGGCGACACCGTGCTGCTGGAGGACCCCGCGTTCATGAACGGCACCCTGGTCGGTGACTCGCTCACGCGGATCCAGTTCCTGGAGGGCGGCAGCTTCCTGCTCGACTGCACCGTACGGCTCACCGACAAGGGCAACCTCGTCTTCGCGGGCGGCGAGGAGGCCTCGAACCTGGAGACGGCCACGACGTTCGCCGTCACCGGCGGCACGGGCACGTTCAGCGGCACCGGAGGCCACGTCACCATCACGCCCACCGAGCACAACGGCGCCGAGGCCGCGCTGCTGACGTTCCACCTCAAGCACTGAGCCGGACTCAGCCGTACCCGAGCTGTACGAAGAGCCACAGGCCCCGGCGGGGCGCAGCGCGCGCCTCGGCGGGGCCTGTGGCGGCCTGGTGACCGCCCGACGGCCCGCCCGACGCGTTGTCGGTGCGGGCTGCGACCATGGCGGTACAGACCGTGCAGTGCGATGCGAGGAGGACGACGACCCGTGAGTTCCCTCTTTCCGGCCCTCACCGCCGGACCGGACCACGACGACCCACGGCCCGCTCTGCGGTTCGGGGAGCGCGCCCTCACGTACGGCGAACTCCGCGCCGCCGCGGCCGTCCTGGCCCCGCGTCTGGCCGGCGCCCGGCGGGTCGCCGTGTGGGCCGCGCCGACCGCCGAGACCGCCGTGGCCGTGGTGACCGCGCTGCTCGCGGGCGTCCCGGCCGTGCCGCTCAACCCGAGGACCGGCGAGCGGGAGCTGACGCACATCGTCACCGACAGCGCACCGGACCTGGTGCTCGCGGCACCCGGCGACGCACTCCCGGCGCCCCTCGCCGCGCTCCCCCGCGTCGACGTCACCGCCACCGCGGGCGCGGCGGCCGCACCGGGGCCTCTGCCCGCCGAACCCGGCCCGGACGCCGCCGCCCTGGTCGTCTACACGTCCGGCACGACCGGCCCGCCCAAGGGCGCCGTCCTGCCCCGCAGGGCCGTCGCGGCGACGCTCGACGCGCTCGCGGACGCCTGGGCGTGGACGGCGGAGGACGTCCTGGTGCACGCGCTGCCGCTGTTCCACGTCCACGGCCTGGTCCTGGGCATACTCGGCCCACTGCGCCGGGGCGGCTGCGTCCGGCACCTGGGCAGGTTCTCCACGGACGGCGTACGGCGCGAACTGGCCGCCGGCGGCACCATGCTGTTCGGCGTCCCGACCATGTACCACCGCATCGCGGAGGCCCTCGACACGGACCCGGAGCTGGCCAAGGCCCTCGCGGGCGCGCGGCTGCTGGTGTCCGGGTCGGCCGCGCTGCCGCTGCCCGACCACGAACGGATCACGGCGGCGACGGGCCGCCGGGTCGTCGAGCGCTACGGCATGACGGAAACGCTGATGCTGTGCTCCGTGGGGGTGGACCCCGGTGCCTCCGACAGCGTCCGGCCCGGGGCCGAGCCCGAGCGCCCCGGCTCCGTCGGGCTGCCGCTGCGCGGGGTCGAGCTGCGGCTGGTCGAGGAGGACGGCACGCCGATCGCCGCGTACGACGGGGAGACGGTCGGCGAGGTGCAGGTGCGCGGCCCGAACCTGTTCACGGAGTACCTGAACCGGCCCGACGCGACGGCGGCCGCGTTCGACGGGGACTGGTTCCGCACCGGGGACATGGCCGTCCGGGACGCGGACGGGTCGGTACGGCTCGTGGGGCGCAAGGCGACGGACCTCATCAAGAGCGGCGGCCACAAGATCGGCGCCGGTGAGATCGAGAACGCGCTCCTCGACCACCCGGCGGTGCGGGAGGCCGCCGTGACCGGAGAGCCGGACGCGGACCTGGGCGAGCGGATCGTGGCGTGGGTCGTGCCCGCGGATCCAGGGGCGCCGCCGACGGCGGACGAGCTGGCGGACCACGTCTCGGCGCAGCTCGCGCCGCACAAGCGGCCGCGTGCCGTCCGCTACCTGGAGGCGCTGCCCCGTAACGACATGGGCAAGGTCATGAAGCGGGCGCTCCATGGCTGAGGCGGCGGCGAGGCTGACGGCCCGCGCGGCGATCGCCCTGGTGGCGGAGTCGTTCACCGAGCACAGGGCGCGCCCGCCGGAGGGCCCGGCGCGGCCGGACGGCCCGCTGGACTGGGAGGGGTACGGAGCGTCCCGCGCCCGCGCGGCGGAGCGCACCGGCGAGGACGAGTCGGTGGTGTACGGCGAGGCGGAGGTCGCCGGGGTGCCGTGCGCCGTGCTGGCCTTCGAGTTCGGCTTCCTGGGCGGGTCGCTGGGCCGCAGCACCGGCGACCGGATCTGCGCGGCGTACGGGCTCGCGCGGGAGCGGCGTGTCCCGCTGGTGTCGCTGGTCGCGACGGGCGGCAGCCGCATGCAGGAGGGCATGGTGGCGCTCACGCAGCTCCAGCGGGTGGCGCGCGAGTCGGTGCTGCTGCGCGAGGCAGGCGTGCCGCACGTCACGGTGCTTCGGGACCCGGCGACGGGCGGCGGCTGGGCCACGGTGGGCGCGGGCGCCGACGTCCTGCTGGCGCTGCCGGGGGCGCAGATCGGCTTCGCCGGGTCGCGGGTGCGTCCCGCGGACGCGGACCCGGCGGCGTACACGGCCGAGGGGCAGCTCGCGGCGGGCCAGGTCGACGCGGTGGTGCCGCCGGGCGAGCTGCGTACGGTGCTGGGGCACTGGCTGACGGCGCTGGCCAGACCGGCGGCGGGGCCGGTTCCGCCGCCGGACGCGCTGGGCGGCGACGCGCTGCCGGAGACCGGCTGGGACGCGGTGCGGCGGGCCCGGGAGCCGGGGCGGCCGCGCGCGGAGGCGTACCTGGACGCGTACTTCGCGCGGCGCCTGCCGCTGACGGGTGACCGGTGCGGCGGTACGGACCCGGGGATGCTGTGCGGCGTCGGGCTCCGGGACGGGTACGGGGTCGCGTACGTGGCGCAGTGCGGCACGGCGACGCGGCCGGCCGGGTACCGGACGGCGGCGCGTGTGGTGCGGCTCGCGGACCGGCTCGGGCTTCCGGTGCTGACGCTCGTGGACACGCCGGGCGCGGCGAACGACGCGGAGGCGGAGCGTACGGGCGCGGGCGCGGCCATCGCGGACGTGTTCGCGGCGGTCGCGGGGGCGCGGGTGCCGGTGACGACGCTGGTCGTGGGCGAGGGCGGCTCGGGCGGTGCCCTGGCGCTGGCCGCGCCGGACAACACATGGGCCACGCCGAACAGTTACTTCTCGGTGATCGCCCCGGAGCCGGCGGCGGCGATATTGAAGCGCCCCCAGGACCAGGCGCCCCACACAGCCGACCAGTTGCGGCTGCGGCCGCAGGACCTGCTGGACCTCGGACTGGTCAGGGGCATCGTACGAAGGAGCTGACGCCCCGCCACATCACGTGCCCGTCCGCCGTCGTCACTGGTGCTGGTGCGCCAGGTCGGCGGCGGCGGAGTCCACGGCCGCGTCCAGGGCGGTCGTCAGAGCGTTGAGGCGGCCGCGCAGGTCGCGGATCTCGTCGAGGCTCATCCCGGTGACGTCCGCCATGCGGCGCGGCAGCCGCTTGGCCCGCTCCCGCAGGGCGGCGCCGTCGGCGGTGAGGCGCACGGTCACCGACCGCTCGTCCTCGGCGCTGCGCCGCCGCTCGACGTACCCGGCCGCCTCCAGCCGCTTCAGCAGGGGCGAGAGGGTGCCGGAGTCCAGGCGCAGCAGCTCACCGATGCGCTTGACGGGCAGTTCGCCGTGCTCCCACAGCACCAGCATCACGAGGTACTGCGGATAGGTCAGCGCCAGCTCCTTGAGCACCACCCGGTAGACGCCGTTGAAGGCTCGGGTGGCGGCGTGCAGCGAGAAGCAGATCTGGTGGTCGAGGCGGAGGAACTCCTCGTCCCGCGGGGTGCCGGGCTTGTCCATGCTCCCAGGCTAACGCGGGACGACTGCGACCGATTGAGTTGTGCACAACTGAATTGTGCGCTACAAATAATGTCGGCACCACACACCACACCGCGTGAGACCACACGAAGGACGGACCCATGAACGCCCTGTACACCGCCGCCGCCACCGCCAACGGGCGCGAGGGCCGCGCCGTCAGCTCCGACGGCCAGATCGACCTGCCGCTCGGCTTCCCGAAGTCCCTCGGCGGCAACGGCCAGGGCACCAACCCGGAGCAGCTCTTCGCCGCCGGCTACGCGGCCTGCTTCGCCAGCGCGATGGGTGCGATAGGCCGCCAGGAGAAGATCGACGTCAAGGACGCATCGGTGACCGCCGAGGTCAGCATCGGCAAGGACGAGGCCGACGACGGCTTCCGCCTCGCGGTCGTGATGCGCGTGGAGCTCCCGGAGCACCTCCAGGGCGAGGCCGGGCGCGAGCTGCTGGAGAAGACCCACGCGTACTGCCCCTACTCCAAGGCGACGCGCGGCAACCTGGACGTGCAGCTCGTCATCGAGTGACCGTCCCGTACGCGCGAGGGGCCCGGACCGTACGAAGGTCCGGGCCCCTCATCCGTACGCGGGGGCGGCGCCGCTCAGACACCAGAGCTCGTTGAAGAACTTGTAGACGTACACGCCCTGCGCGGCCACGAGGCCGAAGTACAGCGGCGCCTGGAGCCAGCGCGTGGCGAAGAGGGCGTATCCGAGCGTCGTCATCGGGGACGGCGACGTGGGAGAGGCGGGCGGGACGGAGCGGGACAACAGCACCTCCGGCGACGTGGGGATGCGTCATTCTTCTGCGAAGCCGGAGGAAAATCTGAATTCGGGCCACTCGTTGGGATGAAAAGGACGAAGGGCCGCCGATGGGGTGAAGCGGAGCGACCCGCCGAAGTGGTTCCATGGCTGGATTGCGACCCCGGATACAGTGAGGGCCCCCACGTTTCCCGTGAGGGCCGTCACACTCGCCTGTCCGCAGGTCAGAAGGTTTCTGCACCTCTGGCGGACGGTGGGGCGGGTGGGACTCGAACCCACGGCCGACGGATTATGAGTCCGCTGCTCTAACCGGCTGAGCTACCGCCCCGTGCGGCGCGTCGCGCACATTTGTGCGCGCCGTCTGCCGCAGCATAGCCGCTCATACGATCTCCTGCTCCGGATGGTCGGCAACGCACACCCTTGAGGACTGCCGATGCCCTCGCGCGGTTCCGGATCAGCCGGGAAAAACAAAGAGAGGACCCGGGAGGGTCCTCTCTCGTCACCGCTCCCCCGGCTGGACTCGAACCAGCAACCCTCCGGTTAACAGCCGAATGCTCTGCCAATTGAGCTACAGGGGATCGCGCTCCCCCGACTGGACTCGAACCAGTAACCTGCCGGTTAACAGCCGGCTGCTCTGCCAATTGAGCTACAGGGGATTGCTGCGTTGCACCGAACGTACCCACCCGGTGCGTTCCGGGCGGCGCTCGCTCGCTGCGACACATACATTAGCGCAAGCAGGGGGGTGCTCCGCCAATCGGTATCCCCCCGGCCTGCCCGGGCGACCCCCGGCCCACACGGGGCGGGCGGACGGCACCGAGACCTACGGAAGGGTGGCAGCCATGCGGTACAAGCTCACGTTCGTCATCGGACTGGCCGTCGGGTACGTCCTGGGAACCAGGGCGGGACGGGAGCGGTACGAACAGCTCCGGAAGTCGGCGCGGCAGCTCTCGGAGAACCCCGCCGTGCGCAACGCCGCCGAAACCGCGGCGCAGACCGGCCGGGAGGTGGCCGGGCGGGCGTACAACGCGGTGAGTGAGAAGGTCGGCGACCGGATGCCGGAGTCGGTCGGCGAGCGGATGCGCGCGTTCCGCGACCGTGGCCAGGGCGTCGAGGACGACTGGGGCACCAGCAACACCTGAGGCGGCCGCGACGGGCGGGTCGGATACCGGGTGGAGTGCGGCAGAATCTTCTCCCATGGGGATAGTCGCCGGGTTGGACAGTTCGTCGGGTTTCACGCGCATCGTCGTCTGCGACACGGACACGGGCGCCGTTCTGCGTCAGGGCTACGCCGCCCATCCCGTCGAGCCGAAGGCCACGGAGGTCGATCCGCAGGCGTGGCTGCTGTCGCTCGGTGAGGCGGCGACGGGCGGGCTCCTCGAAGGAGTGCAGGCCATCGGCGTATCGGCGCAGCAGCACGGGGTCGTGCCGCTGGACCGCGAGGGCGCCCCGGTGCGGGCCGCGCTGGTGGGCAACGACAAGCGGGCGCAGGTCGCCGCCGCGGATCTGATCGAGGCCCTGGGCGGCCGGCAGGCCTGGGCGGAGGCGGTGGGCTGCGTACCGCAGGCGGCGCAGCCGGTGGCGAAGCTGCGGTGGCTGGCGCGGACCGACCCGGAGGCGGCGCGGCGGGTGGCCGTGGTGCTCCAGCCGCACGACTGGCTCGTGTGGCAGCTCCTGGGGCGGCCCGCGCGCCGGACCACGGACCGCGGGGGCGCGTCGGGCACCGGCTACTGGTCGCCGGCCTCCGGCTCGTACCGGCCCGACCTGGTGGAGCTGGCGCTCGGGCACCAGGCGGCGCTGCCCGAGGTGCTCGGGCCGGCGGAGGCCGCGGGCATGACGCCGGAGGGGTTGCTGATCTCGGCCGGTACGGGCGAGACCATGGCGGCGGCGCTGGGTCTCGGGCTCGGTCTGGGCGATGCCGTGGTGTCGCTGGGGGCGTCGGGTTCGGTGATGGCGGTGCATCACGAGGCGCTGGCGGATCCGCAGGGGCTGACCACGGCGTTCGCGGACGCGGCGGGGACGCATCTGCCGGTGGTCCACACCTCGAACGCGGTGCGGGCGCTGCGCGGTACGGCGGAGCTGCTGGGTGTGGAGAGCCTGGAGGAGCTGTCGGCGCTGGCGCTGAAGTCGACGCCGGGCGCGTCGGGTCTTGTGCTGCTGCCGTACCTGGAGGGTGAGCGGACGCCGCGGCTGCCGCACACGGCGGGGACGCTGAGCGGGCTGCGGCGTGAGTCGATGAAGCCGGAGCACCTGGCGCGGGCGGCGTTCGAGGGCATGTTGTGCTCGCTCGCCGACGCGATGGACGTGCTGCGGCGGCGCGGCGTCGCGGTGCACCGGGTGTTCCTGCTGGGGGCGGCCGCCGGGCTGCCGGCGGTGCAGGCGGCCGCGCCGGCGATCTTCGGGGCGCAGGTCGTGGTGCCGCAGCCCGCGGACTACGCGGCACTCGGTGCGGCGCGGCAGGCGGCGTGGGCGCTCGGCGTGGCGCAGGGGTCGTCGGCGCCGCACACTCCGCCGGCGTGGCAGTCCGCGGCGATGCAGGTCTTCGAACCGGGCGACGAGATCCCGGTGGGGCAGGCGGTGCGGCAGCAGTACGCGGCAACGCGGGACCAGCTGCATCCGGGGGCGTTCACCGCGTAGGCCGCCATCGCGTGGGGCGCCGTCGGGTGGGGCGCCATCGCGTGGAGCGCCACCGCGTGGGCGCCGGCGCCGCAGGCCGGCGCGGGCGGCGGCGGGTCACGAGCGGCACCCGGGTGATTCGTCGTACCGCAGGCCGGGTCTGTGGAAAACCCGGTCGTCCCAGTCAGGGGCGCGGGTGATAGTGGGACCCGTGCTCATTCAACTTCTACGCAATCATCTGGGGCCGTACAAACGGCCCATAGCGCTGCTGGTGGCGCTCCAGCTGGTGCAGACGTGCGCGACGCTCTATCTGCCGACGCTGAACGCCGACATCATCGACAACGGTGTCGTGCGGGGGGACACCGGCTACATCCTGCGGTTCGGCGGTCTCATGATCGCCGTGTCGCTGGTGCAGGTCGCCGGGAACGTCGGCGCGGTCTATTACGGGGCGCGGACGGCGGCGGCGCTCGGGCGGGACGTGCGGGCGGCGATCTACGGGCGGGTGCAGTCGTTCTCGGCGCGCGAGGTGGGTCTGTTCGGGGCGCCCTCGCTGATCACCCGCACCACCAATGACGTCCAGCAGGTGCAGATGCTGGTCCTCATGGCGTTCACGCTGATGGTGTCGGCGCCGATCATGTGCGTGGGCGGTGTCGTCCTGGCGCTGGGGCAGGACGTGCCGCTGTCCGGGGTGCTGCTGGCGGTGGTGCCGGTGCTCGGCGTCTCCGTGTCGCTGATCGTCCGGCGGATGCGGCCGCTGTTCCGGTCGATGCAGGAGCGGCTCGACGATGTGAACCGCGTGCTGCGCGAGCAGATCACCGGCAACCGGGTCATTCGCGCGTTCGTCCGGGACGGCTATGAAAGGGAGCGGTTCAAGGGCGGCAACGACCGGCTGACGGACATGTCGATGGCGGCGGGCCGGCTGATGGCGCTGATGTTCCCGACGGTGATGACTGTTGTGAACGTGTCCAGTGTCGCGGTCGTCTGGTTCGGTGCCCACCGGATCGACAGCGGTGACATGCAGATCGGTGCGCTGACGGCGTTCCTGGCCTATCTGATGCAGATCGTGATGGCCGTGATGATGGCCACGTTCATGTTCATGATGGTGCCGCGTGCGGAGGTGTGCGCCGAGCGCATCGAGGACGTGCTGCGGACGGAGACCAGTGTGCTGCCGCCGGTGGCGCCGGTGCGGGAGCTGACGCGCCACGGGCATCTGGAGATACGGGGCGCGGACTTCCGCTACCCGGGCGCGGAGGAGCCGGTGCTGCGCGCGGTCGACCTGGTGGCGCGGCCGGGTGAGACCACGGCGGTGATCGGGTCGACGGGCAGTGGCAAGTCCACGCTGCTGGGCCTGGTGCCGCGGCTGTTCGACGCGACGGGCGGCGAGGTCCTCGTCGACGGGGTGGACGTACGGGACCTCGATCCGGCGCTGACGGCGCGGACGGTGGGACTGGTCCCGCAGAAGCCGTACCTCTTCTCCGGGACGGTGGCGACGAACCTGCGGTACGGGCGGCCCGACGCGACCGACGACGAGCTGTGGCACGCGCTGGAGGTGGCCCAGGCCGCCGACTTCGTGCGGGCCCTGGAGGGCGGCCTGAACGCGCCGGTCAACCAGGGCGGTACGAATGTGTCGGGCGGGCAGCGGCAGCGGCTGGCGATCGCGCGGACGCTGGTGCAGCGGCCGGAGATCTATCTCTTCGACGACTCGTTCTCGGCGCTGGACTACGAGACGGACGCGCTGCTGCGGGCGGCGCTGGCGCGGGAGACGGCCGAGGCGACGGTGGTGATCGTGGCGCAGCGCGTGGCGACCATCCGGGACGCGGACCGGATCGTGGTCCTCGACGAGGGCCGCGTGGTGGGGACGGGCCGGCACCACGAACTGATGCAGACCAATGAGACGTACCGGGAGATCGTGCTCTCCCAGCTGACCGAGGCGGAGGCTGCCTGATGGCCGGTCCGGGTGGACGGATGATGGCGGCCGGGGGCGGACCCGGCGACCGGTCCATGGACTTCAAGGGATCGTTCAAGCGGCTGCTGCGGCAGCTGGCGCCGGAGCGGGCCACGCTGTGGCTGATGCTCCTGGCGGGCGTGGCGAGCGTCGCGCTGTCGGTCGTGGGGCCGATGATCCTCGGCCGGGCGACGGACCTGGTGTTCGCCGGCGTCGTGGGGCGCGGGATGGACGAGGGCCGTACGAAGGCGGAGGTGCTGGAGGCGCTGCGGGCGCGGGGCGACGACGGGCTCGCGGACATGCTGTCGGGCGTGGACTTCACGCCCGGGCTCGGCATCGACTTCGGGGCCGTACGGGACGTGCTGCTGCTGGTGCTCGTGGTGTACGTGGCGGCGGGGCTGCTGATGCTGGTGTCGACGCGGCTGTCGGTGCGGGTGATCAACCGGACCGTGTACCGGCTGCGGGAGGATGTCCAGGCGAAGCTGGAGCGGCTTCCGCTGGCGTACTTCGACCGGGCGAAGCGCGGTGAGGTGCTGAGCCGGGCGACGAACGACATCGACAACATCGGCCAGACCATGCAGCAGACGATGGGGCAGCTCATCAACTCGGCGCTGACCATCGTGGGTGTGCTGGTGATGATGTTCTGGATCTCGCCGCTGCTGGCGCTGGTGGCGCTGGTGACGGTGCCGCTGTCGGTGGTCGTGGCGGCCTGGGTCGGCAAGCGTTCGCAGCCGCAGTTCGTGGCGCAGTGGGGGGCGACGGGCAGGGTGAGCGGCCATGTCGAGGAGATGTTCACGGGGCACACCCTGGTGAAGGTCTTCGGCCGGCAGGAGGAGGCCGCGGCCGAGTTCCGTGAGCACAACGAGGAGCTGTACGAGGCGGGGTTCCGGGCGCAGTTCAACAGCGGGCTGATGCAGCCGCTGATGTTCTTCGTGTCGAACATCAACTATGTGCTGGTCGCGGTGGTCGGCGGGCTGCGGGTGGCGTCGGGCACGCTGTCCATCGGTGATGTGCAGGCGTTCATCCAGTACTCGCGGCAGTTCTCGATGCCGCTGACGCAGGTCGCGTCGATGGCGAACCTGGTGCAGTCCGGGGTGGCGTCGGCGGAGCGGGTGTTCGAGCTGCTGGACGCGGACGAGCAGCCGGAGTCGCCGGCGCTGGAGCGGCCGGCGGAGGTGCGCGGCGCGGTGACGCTGGACCGGGTGTCGTTCCGCTACGACCCGGAGAAGCCGCTGATCGAGGATCTGTCGGTGGAGGTGAGGCCGGGTCAGACGGTGGCGATCGTCGGTCCGACGGGCGCAGGCAAGACGACTCTGGTGAACCTGCTGATGCGGTTCTACGAGGTGACGGGCGGCAGGATCCTGCTCGACGGGGTCGATGTGGGCCGGATGTCGCGCGAGGAGCTGCGGTCGGGCATCGGCATGGTGCTCCAGGACACCTGGCTGTTCGGCGGGACGATCGCGGAGAACATCGCGTACGGCGCGGCGCCGGGGCGCGAGGTGACGCGGGCGGAGATCGAGGCGGCCGCGCGGGCCGCGCACGCCGACCGGTTCATCCGCACGCTGCCCGACGGGTACGACACGGTCATCGACGACGAGGGCGCGGGCGTCAGCGCGGGTGAGAAGCAGCTGATCACCATTGCCCGGGCGTTCCTGTCGGATCCGGTGATCCTGGTGCTCGACGAGGCGACGAGCTCGGTGGACACGAGGACGGAGGTGCTGATCCAGAAGGCGATGGCGCGGCTCGCCCACGGGCGGACGAGCTTCGTGATCGCGCATCGGCTGTCGACGATCCGCGACGCCGACGTGATCCTGGTGATGGAGGACGGTTCCATCGTCGAGCAGGGCACGCACGCGGAGCTGTTGGCGGCGGAGGGCACGTACGCGCGCCTGTACGCGGCGCAGTTCGCGCAGGCGGTGGCCGAGGTCGACTGACCTTGTCGACTGACCGTACGTTCGGCGTCGCGTTCGGTGCCGCCTTCGAGAAGCGGGACGGCGAGGAGCGTGAGGCCGGGAGGTAGCGCCGTCGTCCTGGTCCGGGGCGACGCGGGGTCAGTCGAGGTATCCGCGGAGCTGGTCGGCGAAGGTGTGGTCCCGCAGTTTGCTGAGGGTCTTGGACTCGATCTGGCGGATGCGTTCGCGTGTCACGCCGAAGATGCGTCCTATCTCCTCCAGGGTGCGGGGCCGG
Organism: Streptomyces sp. TRM64462; assembly: GCF_013362995.1. Lineage (GTDB taxonomy): Bacteria > Actinomycetota > Actinomycetes > Streptomycetales > Streptomycetaceae > Streptomyces. The sequence goes on from NZ_JABWDV010000381.1 coordinate 14,187, forward strand.
CCGTCGGCCAGGCCGTAGCGGAGCTGCACGACCTTGCGTTCGCGTTCCCCGAGCGTGGACAGGACCGCTTCCAGGTGCTCCCGCAGCAGCAGGAACGCGGCGGACTCCACGGGGGACGCGGCGTCGCCGTCCTCGATGAGGTCGCCGAGGGCGACGTCGTCCTCCTCGCCGACGGGGGCGTGCAGGGACACCGGTTCCTGGGCGAGCCTCAGGACCTCGCCGATGCGTTCGGGCGGCAGGTCGAGGTGGGCGGCGACTTCCTCGGCGGTGGGCTCCTGGCCGTGCTCCTGGAGCATCCGCCGCTGGACGCGGATGACGCGGTTGATCAGCTCGACGACATGGACGGGGACGCGGATGGTCCGGGCCTGGTCGGCGAGGGCCCGGGACATCGCCTGGCGGATCCACCAGGTGGCGTACGTCGAGAACTTGTAGCCGCGGGCGTAGTCGAACTTCTCGACGGCCCTGATCAGGCCCAGGTTGCCCTCCTGGACCAGGTCGAGCATGGTCAGGCCGCGGCCGACGTAGCGCTTGGCGACGGAGACGACGAGGCGCAGGTTCGCCTCGATGAGGCGGCGCTTGGCCATGCGGCCCATGACGACGAGGGTGTCCAGGTCGACGGCGAGCTGGGAGTCGAGGTCGGGGGCGGGGGTGCAGGCGAGTTTCGCCTCGGCGAAGAGGCCGGCTTCGACGCGGCGGGCCAGTTCGACTTCCTCGGCGGCGGTGAGGAGGGGGATGCGGCCGATCTCGCGGAGGTACTGGCGGAACAGGTCCGAAGAGGGGCCGGCGCTGCCGGTGGTGCCGGTCGGGCCGGTGGTGGCACCCGCGGCCGTGGCACGCCCGGGCGGGGGCTCGGGCAGCTCCAGCAACTCCGGTAGGCCGTCGGGCAGCGGCGGTTCGGGCTGCTTCGGGAGGGTGACGGCGGGGCTCACGGTCTGGGTCTGCACGGGGGCGACCTCCAGGTGATCGCTGCCGGATCGGGGGCGGCGGTCTCACGCACCGCACCCCAGTGTGGGGTACGACACATCGCTGCCACGAGGGGCGTGCGCCCACTTTTTGAGCCGGTGCGTGACCGCGCGGTTACCGGTGCGGGGGCCGGTTCCGCCGGTTCCGCCGGTTCCGCTGCCCGGCAGGAGGATCAGGGGTCAGAGGGCGGTGGCGCCTTGGTTGCGGAGGGACTGGGCGTACTGCTGGAGGACCCAGAGTTCGTTCTGGACGGCGGCCAGGTGGTCGGGGGCGGCGTGGGTGCCGAGGCGGGTGAGGGTGCCCTGGACCTCGCGGACGCGGCGGTCGACGGCGCGGAGGCGGACCTGGACCAGCTGCTCGCCCGCGTAGGTCTCGTCGACCGTGCGGGCCAGGACGGCCTCGACGGCCAGTTCCGTCACCAGGGCGCGGAGTGTGTCGTCCGGGGCGGCCTCACGGACGCGGGCCAGGTAGTCCGGGGTGTTGTCCACGCCCTGCGCGGCGCCGCCCGCCTCGGCGATCGTCCGGCGGACGGCGGCGTACGGCGGGGCCGTGAACTCGTCGGCGCCGTACGCGTCGAAGGCCGGGGACACCAGCGCCGGGTACTGGAGCGCCAGCTTCAGCAGTTCGCGTTCCGTGCGGTGCGCCGGGCTGCGCAGGTTCAGGGCGGGGCCCGAGAAGGCCGGCGTGGAGGGGGCCGTCCGGTAGGGGGCTGTCGCCCTCGGAGACTGCTTGCCCTGGTTCTCCCGGGACCAGCGGGCCAGTTGCGCGACGCGTTTCACCACGAACTGGGTGTCCAGGATGCCGAGCATGCCCGCCAGTTCCACCGCCACCTCGTGCTGCGAGGCGACGTTCTTGATGCGGGCCACGATGGGGGCCGCCTCGTCCAGCGCGGCGGCGCGGCCGGCCGGGGTCTCCAGGTCGTACCGGTTCACGATCTGGCGCAGCGCGAACTCGAACAGCGGGGTGCGCGGCTCGACCAGCTCCTGCACCGCCTCGTCGCCCTTGACCAGCCGCAGCTCGCAGGGGTCCATGCCGTCGGGCGCGATGGCGATGTACGTCTCGGCGGCGAACTTCTGGTCGTCCTCGAAGGCGCGCAGGGCGGCTTTCTGGCCGGCCGCGTCGCCGTCGAAGGTGAAGATGACGCGGGCCGAGCCGTTGTCCATCAGCAGCCGGCGGAGGATCTTGATGTGGTCGCCGCCGAAGGCGGTGCCGCAGGTGGCGATGGCCGTCGTCACGCCGGCGAGGTGGCAGGCCATGACGTCCGTGTAACCCTCGACGACCACGGCGCGGCTGGACTTGGCGATGTCCTTCTTCGCCAGGTCGATGCCGTACAGGACCTGCGACTTGCGGTAGACGGGGGTCTCGGGCGTGTTCAGGTACTTGGGCCCGTTGTCGTCGTCGCGGAGCCGGCGCGCGCCGAAGCCGACGACATCGCCGCCGACGTCGCGGATGGGCCACATCAGGCGGCCGCGGAAGCGGTCGATGGGGCCGCGGCGGCCGTCCTGGGAGAGTCCGGAGAGGATCAGCTCCTTGTCCGAGAAGCCCTTGCCGCGCAGGTAGCGGGTGAGGTGGTCCCATCCGGCGGGGCTGTAGCCGACGCCGAAGTGCCGGGCGGCGGCCTGGTCGAAGCCGCGCTCGGCGAGGAAGCGGCGCCCGATCTCGGCCTCGGCGCCGTCGAGCTGCTCCGCGTAGTACTGGGCGGCGGCCTTGTGCGCCTCGATCAGGCGGATGCGCTCGCCGCGCTGGTGCGTGGGGTTGTAGCCGCCCTCCTCGTACCGGAGGGTGATGCCGGCGCGGGCGGCGAGCCGTTCGACCGTCTCCGAGAAGGAGAGGTGGTCGATCTTCATGACGAAGGCGATGGTGTCCCCGCCCTCCTGGCAGCCGAAGCAGTGGAAGAGACCCTTGCTGGGGCTGACCTGGAAGGAGGGGGACTTCTCGTCGTGGAAGGGGCACAGACCCTTGAGGTTGCCGCCGCCGGCGTTGCGCAGCTGGAGGTACTCGGACACGACGGCATCGATCGGGACGGCGTCCCGCACCGCCTTCACGTCGTCATCGTTGATCCTGCCTGCCACGCGGAGATTCTACGAGGCGGACGGGCCCCTCCAGCCCGGTTCACTCCTCGTGCGGGACGGAGGCCAGGGGCGTTCCGGGGTCCGAGAGGGCGTCCGGGTCCACGTGGGCGCCGGAGCGGATGAGGTCCTGGATCGGTCCTGTGACGTCCCACACGTTCACGTTCATCCCTGCCAGGACGCGCCGGTCCTTCAGCCAGAAGGCGATGAACTGCCGCTTGGCGACGTCGCCGCGCAGCACGACCTGGTCGTACGAGCCGGGGGGCGCCCAGCCCGAGTACTCCATGCCCAGGTCGTACTGGTCGGTGAAGAAGTACGGGATCCGGTCGTAAGAGACGTCCTGGCCCAGCATGGCGCGCGCGGCGGCCGGGCCGCCGTTCAGGGCGTTGGCCCAGTGCTCCACGCGCAGCCGCAGGCCGAGCAGCGGGTGGTGGACGGCGGCCACGTCGCCGGCCGCGAAGATGTCCGGGTCCGAGGTGCGCAGGGAGGCGTCGACGGCGACGCCCCCGCCGTGCTCCCGGTCGACGAGGGCGAGCCCGGCGGTCTCGGCGAGCGCGGTGCGCGGGGCGGCGCCGATCGCGACGAGCACGGCGTGCGCGGGGTGCTCCTCGCCGTCGTCGGTGCGGGCGGCGAGGACCATGCCGTCCTGGCCGACGATCTCGGTGAGGCGGCTGCCGAACCGGAGGCGGACGCCGTGCTCGGCGTGCAGGTCGGCGAAGACCTGGCCGAGTTCGGGTCCGATGGCCTGGTGCAGCGGGGTCGGCGAGGGTTCGACGACGGTGACCTCGGCGCCGTAGCCGCGGGCGGCGGCCGCGACCTCCAGGCCGATCCAGCCGGCGCCCGCGATGACGAGGTGGCCGTTGTCGCGGCCGAGGGTGGTCAGGACGCCCTGGAGCCGGTCGGCGTGCGCGAGGCGGCGCAGGTGGTGGACGCCGGCGAGGCCGGTGCCGGGGATGTCGAGGCGGCGGGGCTCGGCGCCGGTGGCGAGGAGCAGCTTGTCGTAGTGGAGGGTGGTGCCGTCGCCGAGGCGGACGGTCTTCTGGTCGCGGTCGATGCCGGTGACGGGCTGGCCGAGGTGGAGTTCGATGTCGGCCTGCGCGTACCAGGCGGGTTCGTGGACGAAGACGCTGTCGCGTGGCTCCTTGCCGGTGAGGTAGCCCTTGGAGAGCGGTGGGCGTTCGTAGGGGTGGTCGCGTTCGTCACCGACGAGGATGACACGGCCGGGGAATCCCTCGGCGCGCAGCGTCTCCGCCGCCTTGGCGCCGGCCAGTCCCCCGCCGACGATGACGAAGGTCTCATCTGCGTCGACCACTTGTCGCCTCCTACCCGGAATGCACGGTATGTCCCTGTCCACGCTACGCCGTGCGACGGCTTCCGCCGCGGCCGTGGCGCCCTAGGGAGGGTCCCGCACGGAGGGTGGGCACGGAAGAGGGACTACCGGGCGCGGAAACGGACTCCCGGGCGTGGAAGGGGACTGCGGGGCGCGGGGCCGGGCCCCCTACCCGGCACGACGGGCCGTGAGCCGGGCGTGGAGGGCTCGGGCGGAGGCGTCCGTGAGGGACGCGATCTGGTCGACGACGACGCGTTTGCGGGCGCGGTCGCCGGGCGCGGCGTCGAACAGCGCGCGGAACTGCGGGTCCAGGCCCTCGGGGGCGCGCTGCATCAGGGCGTCGGCGAGCTCGGCGAGGACGATGCGCTGGTCGGCGCGGAGCGCCTCCTGCTCGGCGCGCTGCATGACGTACCGGTCGGCGACGGCCTTGAGGACGGCGCATTCGTTGCGCGTCTCGCGGGGCACGACGAGCCGGGCGCCGTACCGGGTGAGGCGCCCGGAGCCGTACGCCTCGCGGGTCGCGGCCTCGGCGGCGAGGCAGAAGCGGCCGATGAGCTGGCTGCTGGCGTCCTTGAGCCGGGCCTGGGCGATGGCCGTGCCGTCGTAGCCGTGCGGCCACCAGTCCTGGTCGATGAGCCGGTCGAGGGCCTCGGCGAGTTCCTGCGGGTCGGTGCCGGCTGGTACGTAGCGGCCGACGGCGCAGGTCCAGATGTCGGCGCGCTCGGGCTCGGCGAGGAGGAGGTTGGGGTCGATGTGGCCGGCGTGCAGGCCGTCCTCGAAGTCGTGCACGGAGTACGCCACGTCGTCGGACCAGTCCATGACCTGGGCCTCGAAGCACGTACGGCCCGCCGGGGCGCCCTGCCGGACCCAGTCGAAGACCGGCTGGTCGTCCTCGTACACGCCGAACTTCGGCGAGTGCGGGTCGGTGGGGTGGGCGCTGCGCGGCCACGGGTACTTGGTGGCGGCGTCGAGTGCGGCGCGGGTGAGGTTGAGGCCGACGCTGACGGGCTCGCCGTCGGCGGGGTCGGGGACGAACCGCTTGGGTTCGATCCGGGTGAGCAGGCGCAGCGACTGGGCGTTGCCCTCGAAGCCGCCGCAGTCCTTGGCGAATTCGTTGAGCGCCTGTTCGCCGTTGTGGCCGAAGGGCGGGTGGCCCATGTCGTGGGAGAGGCAGGCGGCCTCGACGAGGTCGGGGTCGCAGCCGAGCGCGGCGCCGAGCTCGCGGCCGACCTGGGCGCATTCCAGGGAGTGCGTGAGCCGCGTGCGGGGGCTGGCGTCCCAGGCGGGGCTCCTGGTGCCGGGCGTGACGACCTGGGTCTTGCCGGCGAGGCGGCGCAGCGCGGAGGAGTGCAGCACGCGGGCACGGTCGCGCTGGAACGCGGTGCGGCCGGGGCGCTTGTCGGGCTCGGCGGCCCAGCGCTCGGTCGAGGCCTCGTCGTATGCGTGGGTTGTACCTTCCATGCCGTTCATGCACTGAAGGTAACCGCACGGGGTGACAGTGCTGCGCTTTCCCGGGGATAACCCCCGGACCCCCAGCCGGACAAGCAGGTCAGCCGACGTGACCCGGCACGGACATCGCGCCGCAAACCTGAGTGAAGCATGCGGTGCGTCAGACGGACGCGTACGCGCGCGGTGCCGGTGCCGGTGCCGCCGTCAGGGAGGCGGCGACCGTCTGGTCGTAGCGGTGCAGGACGAGCCGGGCGAGCGCCGGGTGCGGGCCGATGGGCTCCGCCGCGATCCAGGGCGCCGCCGCGGCGCTGCGCGTGGCGAACAGGCCGGGCGCGGTGAAGCAGGAGGCCACGGCGATCCGCGTGCGGCCCCGGGCGGTGAGTTCCCGTACGGCCTCGGGGACGGTCGGGGACGCGGCGGACGCGTAGGCCGCCGTGACGGGGACGCCGCCGAGGCGTTCGCTGAGCAGCGCGGCGAGGCGGCGCGTGCCCGCGGCGGAGTCGGGGTCGCGGGATCCGGCGGCGGCCAGCACGACCCCGGCGGTGCGGCTCGCGCGGGCCCCGGTGCGCCAGCCGGCCTCGGTGAGCCGGTCGTGGAGCGCGTCCACGAGCAGCGGGTGCGGGCCGAGCGGGGCGGCGACCCGGACTCGGATCCGGGGTGCGGCGGAGTCGGCGGCGCCGGGGATGTCGTGCTTGACGTGGTAGCCGCGGCCGAAGAGGAGCGGGACCAGGACGGCGTCGGTGCCGTCCCGCAGACCGCTCAGCGTGTCCGTGAGCAACGGCTCGTTCAGTTCGATGTGGCCGAGCCGTACGGGCAGGCCGGGGCGCAGGTCGCGGACCTGGTCGAGCAGTGCGGACACGGTGGGCAGGGCCCGGGGGTCGCGGCTGCCGTGGGCGACGGCGACCAGGGCGGGGGGCCGGTGGGGTGCGCTCATGGGCGGCCTGCTCGTTCCGTCGGGGGCGGGGTGCGGTGGGGTGGGGAGGGGTGGTGGCGGGTGGGGATCCTCGGTGTCGATCCTGACGCGGGCACGTTGCGGGGTCGTTGCGCGGGGGTGACGGACGTTTTCGGTCGGCTCACCGTGCGGGGCCCGGCGACGTCAGTGGGCGCCTCCGCGGCGTCCGCCCGAAACGCGTGCGCCTACCCGGTACTCGACTTTCGAAACGCGGAATATATTTTCCATTGCAGCTTCGATATCTGCGCAGAGGGTGGGGAGGGGTTCCTTGGGAGGGACGACGTACGTGCTGCACCGCAGGGTGCTCGCCGAACTGGTCGGTACGGGGGCGCTGGTGGCGGCCGTCGTGGGGTCCGGGATCCAGGCGGCGGCGCTCAGCGACGACGTGGGGGTGCGGCTGCTGGCCAACTCGCTGGCCTCCGCGATCGCTCTCGGACTGCTGATCGCCCTGCTCGGGCCGGTCTCCGGGGCGCATCTCAACCCGGTGGTCACGCTGTGCGCCTGGTGGTCGCGGCGCCGGGCCGGCAGCCGGGTGCCGGGGCGTGAGGTCGCGCTCTACCTCCTCGCGCAGCCGGTGGGCGCGGCGGCCGGGGCGCTGCTCGCGGAGACCATGTTCGGGCGGGCGCCGGGCGGCCGGGCCGGAGGCTGGTCGTGGTCGACGCAGGTGCGGTCGGACGGCCATCTGCTGCTGGGCGAGACCGTCGCGACCGCCGGGCTCGTCCTGCTGGTCGTGGGCCTGGAGCGGCTGGGCCGCGCCCGCCTCGCGCCGCTCGCGGTGGCCGCGTACATCGGGGCCGCCATCTGGTTCACGTCGTCCGGGTCGTTCGCGAACCCGGCCGCCACGGTGGGGCGTTCGCTGACCGACTCGTTCACCGGGATCGCGCCCGGCTCGCTGCCCGGGTTCATCGCCGCGCAGCTCCTGGGCGGGCTGCTGGGTGCCGTACTGGCCGCGCTGCTGTTCGGCGCCTCACCCACGCCCGGCACCTCTCCCCCGTCTCGTACGTCACAGTCGTCCTGCTGAACCGCACACCCGTCCGTACGCGTCGGAGCAGGTGGAACATGCCACAGGGAGGGGTCCGTCGATGGGGTTCAGGGGCAGGTTGCGCACGCTGGTGCCGGACACCCGGCGCAAGCAGCGGCGGCTGGTGCAGGGCGCCGCGCTCGGCTGCGTCCTGGCCCTCGCCCCGGCGACCTGGATGCACGCCGCCGCCGACAGCCGCCTCCGTGCCGTCGCCGACGTGCCCGCGCGGGAGGTCGCCGTGGTGTTCGGCGCCGGGCTGTGGAAGGGCCGCCCGACCCCGTACCTGGCGCACCGGCTCGACACGGCCGCCGCGCTCTATCGCGACGGGAAGGTGAAGGTCGTCCTCGTCACCGGCGACAACAGCCGCGCCGAGTACGACGAGCCCGACGCGATGCGCGCGTACCTGACCGAGCGCGGCGTGCCCGACGCGCGCATCGTCAGCGACTACGCCGGGTTCGACACCTGGGACTCCTGCGTCCGCGCCAAGAAGATCTTCGGCGTCGACCGGGCGGTCCTCGTCACGCAGGGCTTCCACATCCGGCGGGCCGTCGCCCTCTGCCAGGCGGCAGGCGTCGAGTCGTACGGTGTCGGGGTCGCCGAGCCGCACGACTCCGTCTGGTACTACGGCGGCGTACGGGAGCTGGCGGCGGCCGGCAAGGCGGCGCTCGACGCGGCGTTCCAGCCGGACCCGACGTTCCTGGGCCGCCAGGAGAGCGGCGTCCACGAGGCCCTCGCCTCGGCGGGCTGACGCGCACGGCGCCACGACAGCCCGGCGCTCACGGCTTCCGGCCGGCCGCCCGGAGCCCGACGTACCTCGTGCGTAATACGGCCGGACCTCGCGCGTAACACACACGTCGCACGCTCGATGGCATGCTCGCCGCCGCCACCACCTCCACGCACTGCCCGTACTGCGCCCTTCAGTGCGGGATGAACCTCAGGCCCGCCCAGGAGGGCGGGGTCGACGTCGTGGAGCGCACGGACTTCCCCGTCAACCGGGGTGCCCTGTGCGGTAAGGGACGTACCGCACCCGCCGTGCTCTCCTCCCGTGTGCGGCTCACCGGGCCGCTGATCCGAAACCACGCCACAGGCGCGCTCGAACCGGCCACCTGGGAGGAGGCACTGCGGACCGTCGCCGACGGACTGCGGCGCACCCGCGACACGCACGGGCCCGACGGGGTCGGGGTGTTCGGCGGCGGCGGGCTCACCAACGAGAAGGCGTACACGCTCGGCAAGTTCGCCCGGCTGGTCCTCGGCACCTCGCAGATCGACTACAACGGCCGTTTCTGCATGTCGTCCGCGGCGGCCGCGCACACCAAGGCGTTCGGCGTCGACCGGGGGCTGCCGTTCCCGCTGGAGGACATCCCGCGCACGGGGTGCGTGATCCTCGTCGGCTCGAACCTGGCCGAGACCATGCCCCCGGCGCTGCGCTACCTCACGGAGCTGAAGGAGAACGGCGGCAAACTGATCGTCGTCGACCCGCGCCGCACCCGCACCGCCGAGCAGGCCGACCTGCACATCGCGCCGCGCCCCGGCACCGACCTGGCGCTCGCGCTCGGACTCCTGCACCTGGTGGTCGCGGAGGGGCGCACGGACGAGGCGTTCATCGAGGAGCGCACCACCGGCTGGGCCGACGCGCGGGCCGCCGTCATGTCGCACTGGCCGACGCTCGTCGAGCGGATCACGGGCGTGCCGGTGCCGCAGCTGCGCGAGACGGTGCGGATGTTCTGCGACGCCGAGAACGCCATGGTGCTCACCGCGCGCGGCCCCGAACAGCAGTCCAAGGGCACCGACACGGTCGGCGCCTGGATCAACCTGTGCCTGGCCACCGGCCACGCCGGCCGCCCGCTGTCCGGGTACGGCTGCCTCACCGGGCAGGGCAACGGCCAGGGCGGCCGCGAGCACGGTCAGAAGGCCGACCAGCTCCCCGGCTACCGCAAGCTCGACGACCCGGCCGCCCGCGCCCACGTGGCGGCGGTCTGGGGCGTCGACCCGGAGACGCTGCCAGGACCCGGGCGCAGCGCGTACGAACTGCTCGACGCGCTCGGCCAGGACGTGAAGGCGCTGCTGCTGATGGGCTCCAACCCGGTCGTGTCCGCGCCGCGCGCCGCGCACATCGAGGAGCGGCTCAAGTCGCTGGACTTCCTGGCCGTCGCGGACGTCGTCCTGTCGGAGACGGCGGCGCTCGCGGACGTCGTGCTTCCGGTGACGCAGTGGGCCGAGGAGACCGGGACGATGACCAACCTGGAGGGCAGGGTGCTGCTGCGCCGCCGGGCGATCACCCCGCCCGACGGGGTCCGCAGCGATCTGGAGGTCCTGCACGGGCTCGCCGGGCTGCTCGGCTGGGAGAAGGGGTTCCCGACCGACGCCGAGGAGGTCTTCGAGGAGCTGCGCCGCGCGTCGGCGGGCGGCCTCGCGGACTACTCGGGCATCAGCTACCGGCGGATCGCGGAGGAGGACGGTGTCTTCTGGCCGTGCCCCGACCCCGGGCACCCGGGTACGCCGCGGCTGTTCCTGGACCGGTTCGCGACACCGGACGGGCGGGCCAGGTTCGTGCCGGTCACGCACCGGCCGGCCGCCGAGGAGCCGGACGAGGCGTACCCGGTGGTCCTGACGACGGGCCGGGTCGTCGCCCAGTACCAGTCGGGCGCCCAGACGCGGCGGGTCGCGGAGCTGACCGCCGCGGCGCCCGAGCCGTTCGTGGAGCTGCACCCGCGGCTCGCGGAGCGGCTGGGCGTGGCGGAGGGCGAGCGGGTCGCGGTGGTGTCGCGGCGCGGGCGGGCGGTCGCGCCGGCCCGGATCACGACGTCGATCCGCCCGGACACGGTGTTCATGCCGTTCCACTGGCCGGGCGAGGGCCGGGCCAACACGCTCACGAACCCGGCGCTCGACCCGACGTCGCGGATGCCGGAGTTCAAGGTGTGCGCGGTACGTCTGGAACCGGCCCGGGACTGAGCCAGTCGCCGCCCGCGATGACCGCGCCGAGCGCGGCGCGGGGCGCCGCGACGTACACCCAGGCCCGGACGGTCGCCCCGTCCCGTACGCGGACGACGTCGCAGGCCTCCCGCTCGTACAGATTGAGCGGATGGCCCGGCCCCAGGTACTCCTCCAGGCGGTCCAGTACGGAGAGCAGCTCCCCGTACCGGCCGGGCGCGGCGTGCACCAGCTCCCCGACGACGTGGGTGGTGCCGCAGGTGCCGCCGGTGCCGCCGGTGCCGCCGGTGCCGCCGGTGCCGCCGCGCACGGCGTACGGGTAGCCGGGGCCGTCGTGGAGGACGGCGCACGGCAGCCGGGCGGGCTCCTCGGCCGCCGTGCGCCCCTTCAGGAACCGGTCGTGGTTGGGCTCGCCGGGGCGGAGCGTCCCGTACACGAAGAACGGCAGCTCGCTCATGCCCGGTCGGTCTCCGCGGCGATCCACTCCAGGTAGCCGGCGCTTCCCCGCACCACCGGTGCGGCGATGATCTCCGGTGTTTCGTAGTCGTGGTGCCGCCGGATGTGCGCCTCCAGCGCCTCGTACCGGTCATCGGCGGTCTTGAAGAGCACCTGCCATTCCTCGGCGGTCTCGACGGCACCCTGCCAGCGGTAGACCGAGGTCACGGGCCCGTTGATCTGCGCGCAGGCGGCGAGCCGTGCCTCCACCGCGCTTCTCGCCAGCGCCTCGGCCTTCGCCGCGGCGTCGGTGGTGGTCAGTACGGTCAGTGCCTGTGCCGTGTTCCGGGCCTGTGCCTCGTTCGTCACGCCGTCGCTCCTTCGAACCGGGCCGCGTACAGCCCGGCGTGCGCCCCGTGCGCCGCCGGGCGGTTCGTCGTGCGTGCCCTGCTCGACGATACGGCCCTCAGGCCGCGTAGGGGTGGGCGGTGCGGGCGGTGCGCAGCGCGCCGCCCCACCAGGCGAGCTGGTCGAGGAGCTTCTTCGCGGCCGCGTCGGGGCCCGTGGGGTCCTTGGGGGTGCCGTCGTCGGCGAAGAGGGCGCCGGCGTTGTGGAAGGAGACCGTGTCGCGGACGGTCACGCTGTGCAGCTCGGCGAAGACCTGGCGGAGCTGCTCGACCGCGCGCAGGCCGCCGGACACGCCGCCGTACGAGACGAAGCCGACGGGCTTGGCCTGCCACTCCTGGTAGTGCCAGTCGATGAGGCTCTTGAGGGCGGCGGGGAAGGAGTGGTTGTACTCGGGGGTGAGGACGACGAACGCGTCGGCGGCGGCGAGGCGGGGGCTGACCTTGCCGAGCTCGGCGCGGACGGCGGGGGCGGGGTTGAAGGAGAGGGCGGTGGGGAGGTCGGTCTCGGCGAGGTCGACGACGTCGGCGGTGAGGTCGTCGCGCTCACGGATCCGGGAGAGGAACCAGTCGGCCACGACGGGGCCGAAGCGGCCTTCGCGGTTGCTGCCGAGGATGAGGGCGACCCGCAGGGGCGCGGCCTCCGTGGCGGTGGCGGCCGCGGGCTCCGTGGCGGGCGCGGGCCCCGTGGCGGGCGCGGGCGCGGCCTCCGTGGCGGGCGCGGGCTGGTTCGCGGGCGTCTCATGCGTGGTGAGGTCCATGCGCAGGAGCCTCACACCTCAACCAAACTTGAGGTCAAGCGCCGATCACGTCACCCATTCGGAACGCCCTCCGCCTGACCGCGTGTCACCGCCCTGACCTGCGCGGATACGGCCGGATGCGAGCTTGCCTGACGGGGCATCAGCAGGCGGAGCGCGGCGCTCGCGCCTTACCTCGGAGTCAGACACACCCGCCCGAAGCGCCTGCCCGGAGGACCCCCCATGCGCCCCACTGCCCGCTCGCTGACCGGTACCGCGCTCGCGGCCGTCTGCCTCGGCGCCCTCTCCGCCCTCACCGCGCCGTCGGCGTACGCCGGTGACTTCGGGGCGCTGGAGGTGAACCCGTCCACCGCCTCCCCCGGCACCACCGTCACCGTCAGCACCCGGGCGTGCGGGCCGAAGGGGCACGGCGTGGGCGACGCGCAGGCGCTGGGCGCGGGCGAGTTCAAGCTGCGGCCCGGCGCGCACAAGGAGCTCGCGGTCGGCCAGTTCGAGGTCCCGAAGCACACCAAGCCGGGCCGTTACGGCATCGGCGTGGCCTGCGACAACGGCAAGACCGCCACCGGCGACCTGGTCGTCAAGCACGGCGGTGGCGGCGGGCACGAGCACCACCGCCCCACCCACGAGCCGCCCCACCACCAGGAGCACGACGGGCCGCGCGGTCATGTGAAGACCGGCGTGGGCGGCAGCGTCGGCCCGGACACCACCCGGGTCGCGGCCGGCGTGGCGGTGCTCCTGGCGGCCGCGGGCGGTGGCGCGTGGCTGCTGCGCCGCCGGGCGAACGGCGGCCAGGGCGGCTGACCGACCGGGCGACCGACGGGCCGGCCCCGCCGACTGACGCGCCCGAGCAGCTCACAGGCCCAGGCGGCTGACGCCCCCGGGCGTGGGCACCGGCACTCCCAAGGTCCCGGCCCCCGGCCACCGAGCCGGCCACCGGCCCCCAGGTCCAGCCCCGGCCCCCGCGCCCCCACCAGCTCCCCGCCCCCGCCGCGCGGCCCCCGAGACGGCGGCGGGGGCGGGGGGACCCCGTACCGACGTCCGGGGGCCCCGATTCCAGGGCCCCGCACCGGAGGACGACCGCATGAGCAGTCCCGTCGAGTCGCCGGCCCGCAGCAAGGGCTGGGGCATAGCCGTGGCGGCGTGCGTCGGCCTGTGGCTGGTGCAGAGCGGCTCCGCCGAGGTCACGCCGCCGGTCCCGTCCGCCGCCGAGGCGTTCGCCGCCGGACCCGGGTGGCACACGTCGGCGGCCGCCGAACCGCTCCCCGCCTCCGCACCCGTACGCGTCCGCATCCCGCGCATCGGCGTCGACGCCCCGGTCATCCGGCTCGGCCTCGGCCCCGACGGCAGCCTGGACGTCCCGCCCGCCGGCCACCGCAACGTGGCCGGCTGGTACAAGGACGGCACCCCGCCGGGCGCCCTCGGCACGGCGATCATGGCCGGCCATGTCGACAACGCCCAGGGCCCGGCCGTCTTCTACGCGCTCGGCTCCCTGAAGAAGGGCGACCGGATCGAGGTCGCCCGGCTCGACGGGCGCACGGCGGTGTTCACGGTCGACGCGGTCGAGGTGTACGACAACGACGCCTTCCCCGACGACAAGGTGTACGGGCGGGCCGACCGCGCCGAGCTGCGCGTGATCACCTGCGGCGGCGCGTTCTCGCCGAAGAGCGGCTACCAGGGCAACGTCGTCGCGTACGCCCACCTCATCGGCGCCCGGTGACGGACCGCCCCCCGGACACGACCTACCCCCACTGGTCGAACGCCAGCTTCACCACCAGCGAGAACACGACCACCAGCAGCACCCCGCGCACGAACTCCGCGCCCTTCCGCAGCGCCGTCCGCGCCCCCAGCGTCCCGCCCGCCAGGTTGAACACGGCCATCAGCGCCGCCAGCCGCCACAGCACGTTGCCCTGGTACGCGAACATCGCCAGCGCCCCCGCGTTCGTGCACACGTTGACGACCTTGGCCGTGGCCGACGCGGTCACCAGGTCCAGGTGGAGTACCGCCGTGAGCGCCAGCACCAGGAACGTACCCGTGCCCGGCCCGAACAGCCCGTCGTAGAAGCCGATCCCGCCGCCCACCAGCACGATCGCGGTGACCACCCGGGCCCGCCGCACCGGCCCGTCGGGCGCGTGCCCGGTCCCGAAGGAGGGCCGCAGCAGCACGAAGGCCGCGACGCCCACCAGGACGGCCAGGATGACCGGCCTCAGCACCTCGCTGCTGATCCCCGCCGCGAAGAACGCCCCGCCCATCGACCCGGCCAGCGCGGCCAGCCCGATCCGTACGGCCGTCCACACCTGCACCGGCGCCTTGCGCACGTATGTGACGGCGGCGCCGGTCGTGCCGACGATGGCCACCGCCTTGTTGGTGCCGAGGCACTGGGCCGCCGGGACCTGCGGCACGCCCAGCAGCAGCGCCGGCAGGAGCAGCAGCCCGCCGCCGCCCACCACGGCGTCGATCCAGCCCGCCAGGAGCGCGGCGAGGCAGAGCAGCACGAGGGCGGTGAGCGAGATGTCCGGCATGCGCATGACCCTATGACCCGAGCGCGGGGGCGTGGGCGGCAGCCCCTCACGCCCCCCGCCGCTCCCCGCTGAGGTCAGCTTTCCTCCCGTGAAACAAACGGGATCCCGCCGGGTAACACCGCCGACGCACGCTGCTGGACATGAGTTCACGGATCGTGGTGGTCGGCGGAGGTACGGCGGGCGCACGCCTCGCCGAGCGGCTGCCCGTCACCCTGCTCGGCGAGGAGCCGCACGCCCCCTACAACAGGGTGCTGCTCGCGGACGTCCTGGCCGGCCGGTACGGGCCCGAGGTCATCGCCCTCCCCGCACCCCGGGGCGCGGCGGTGCGGCGCGGTGTACGCGTCACCCGCGTCGACCGGGAGGCCCGCGAGGTGCACTGCGACGACGGCACCCGGGTCGCATACGACCGGCTGGTTCTGGCCACCGGCTCCAACCCGGTGCTGCCGCCCCTGCGCGGCCTGGCCGGCACCGGCAGGCTGCCCGCAGGGGTGCACGCGTTCCGCACGCTCGACGACTGTCTGGCCCTGGACGCGCTGGTACGCCCCGGGGCGCGGGCCGTGGTGATCGGCGGCGGCCTCCTCGGGGTCTCCGCCGCCCGCGCCCTGGCGGCCAGAGGCGCCGACGTGATGCTGGCCCAGCAGGGCGAGCACCTCATGGAGCGCCAGCTCGACGCGAACGCGTCGCGACTGCTCCGCCACCACCTGGCCGCCGACCTCGGGGTCGAGGTGCACACCGAGTGCCGGGTGCGCGGCCTGAAGGTCGAGGACGGCGCCGTCAGGGCCGTCGAACTGGCCGACGGGTTCGTGCTGGACGCGGACCTCGTCGTGGTGGCGTGCGGGGTGCGCCCGCGGGTGGGCCTCGCCCTGGAGGCGGGCCTGGACGTGCGGCGCGGCATCGTCGTGGACGACGAGTTGCGCACCTCCGACCCGTACATCCACGCCGTCGGTGACTGCGCCGAGCACGACGGCCGGCTCTACGGCCTGGCGGGTGCCGCCCTGGAGCAGGCCGACGTCCTCGCGGACCTGCTGACGGGCGGCACCGCCGCCTACCGCGGCACCCGCGCCCTGACCCGCCTCAGCCTGGACGCCCTCGAACTCGCCGCGTTCGGCGACGCGGTACCGCAGCCGGGCGACGACACGGTCCAGCTGGCCGACGCGACCCGCGGGGCGTACCGGAAGGTCGTCGTCCGCGGCGACCGCCTGGTCGGCGGCGTCCTGCTGGGCGACCTCGGTGCGGTCGGGACGCTCGCCCGGGCGTGGGAGGGCGACGAGGCCCTCCCGGACGCGCCCCTGCTCCACCTGCTCACCCATGACGGAGGCTCCTGACATGCCGAACACGCCCGGGGCTGCGAACACGCCCACCATCGTCCTCGTCGGCCACGGCATGGTCGGCCAGCGCTTCCTGGAGGCACTCGCCGAGCGCGGCACGACCGAGCGGGCGCGGGTGGTCGTCCTGTGCGAGGAGCCCCGTCCCGCGTACGACAGGGTCCAGCTCACCTCGTACTTCTCCGGCAGGACGCCCGACGACCTGTCGATGGTGCCCGACGGCTTCATGGCGGAGCACGGCATCGAGCTGCACACCGACGACCCGGCGGTCGCCGTCGACCGCGCGGCCCGCACGGTGACGGCTCGGTCGGGCGCCACGTTCGCGTACGACACGCTGGTCCTGGCGACCGGCTCGTACCCCTTCGTGCCTCCCGTGCCGGGCAAGGACGCGACGGGCTGTTTCGTCTACCGCACGATCGAGGACCTCCTCGCGATCGAGGAGTACGCGAAGAACTCGACGACCGGCGCGGTCGTCGGCGGCGGTCTGCTGGGCCTGGAGGCGGCGGGCGCGCTCAAGGGCCTCGGCCTGGACGCGCACATCGTGGAGTTCGCGCCCCGGCTGATGCCGGTGCAGGTCGACGAGGGCGGCGGCGCGGCGCTGCTGCGCACCATCGAGGGCATGGGCCTCCAGGTCCACACCGGTGTCGGCACGCAGGAGGTCGTCGTCGGTGAGGACGGCGCGGTCACCGGGATGAGGCTGTCGGACGGCTCCGAGCTCGCCACGGACCTGGTGGTGTTCTCGGCCGGTGTCCGCCCCCGCGACCAGCTCGCCCGCGACTGCGGCCTGGAGGTCGGGGAGCGCGGCGGCGTCAAGGTCGACGAGCAGTGCCGTACGTCGGACCCGGCGGTGTTCGCGATCGGCGAGTGCGCGCTCGCGGCGGACGGCCGCGTGTACGGCCTGGTGGCGCCGGGCTACGAGATGGCGCTGACGGCGGCGGACACGATCGCGGGGCAGGAGTCGGCGTTCACCGGTGCGGACCTGTCGACGAAGCTGAAGCTGCTGGGCGTGGACGTGGCGTCGTTCGGTGACGCGCACGGCACGGCCGAGGGCTGCCTGGACGTCGTGTACGCGGACTCGCGGGCCGGGATCTACAAGAAGCTGGTCGTGTCGCCGGAGGGCGCGCTGCTGGGCGGTGTGCTGGTCGGCGACGCCGACTCGTACGGGATGCTGCGGCCGCTGACCGGGTCGGTGCCGCCGGTCTCGCCCGAGCAGCTGGTGCTGCCGGCGGGCGCGGGCGCGCCGGTGGCGCTGGGCCCGGAGGCGCTGCCGGACGACGCGGTGATCTGCTCCTGCCACAATGTGACCAAGGGCGCGATCTGCGAGCACACCACGCTGCCCGAGGTGAAGAAGTGCACCAAGGCCGGTACGGGCTGCGGCAGTTGCGTCAAGGTCATCCAGCAGCTCCTGCCGAAGAGCGGCGACGGCGGCCTGTGCGGGTGCTTCGCCAAGACGCGCCAGGAGCTGTACGAGATCGTGCAGGTGCTGCGGATCACGTCGTACGCCGAACTCCTCGACCGGTACGGGCGGGAGGCGGCCAGGGGCGGCGAGGGCTGCGAGATCTGCAAGCCGGTGGTCGCCTCGATCCTGGCGTCCCTGTCGCACGGCTACATCCTGGAGGGCGAGCAGGCGGCGCTGCAGGACACCAACGACCACTTCCTCGCCAACATGCAGAAGAACGGCTCGTACTCGATCGTGCCGCGCATCCCCGGCGGTGAGATCACGCCGGAGAAGCTCATCGTGATCGGTGAGGTGGCCCGGGACTTCGGGCTCTACACGAAGATCACGGGCGGTCAGCGGATCGACATGTTCGGAGCGCGCGTCGAGCAGCTCCCGGCGATCTGGGCGCGGCTCGTGGACGCGGGCTTCGAGTCGGGGCACGCGTACGGCAAGGCGCTGCGGACCGTGAAGTCCTGCGTGGGGCAGACCTGGTGCCGGTACGGCGTGCAGGACTCGGTGCGCATGGCGATCGACCTGGAGCTGCGCTACCGGGGGCTGCGGGCGCCGCACAAGCTGAAGTCGGCGGTGTCCGGCTGTCAGCGCGAGTGCGCGGAGGCCCAGTCGAAGGACTTCGGCGTCATCGCCACGGCCAACGGCTGGAACCTGTACGTCGGCGGCAACGGCGGCGCGACGCCGCGCCACGCGGACCTGCTGGCCAAGGACCTGTCCGACGCCGAGCTGATCCGGCTGATCGACCGGTTCCTCATGTACTACATCCGCACGGCGGAGCGCCTGGAGCGTACGGCGCCGTGGGTGGAGCGGATCGGTCTCGACCACGTACGGGAGGTCGTGGTCGAGGACTCTCTGGGCATCGGCGACGAGCTGGACGCGCTGATGGCCCGGCATGTGGCGCGGTACCGCGACGAGTGGGCCGAGACGCTTCAGGACCCGGAGCGGCTGCGCCGGTTCGTGTCCTTCGTGAACGCCCCGGAGACACCGGACCCGTCGGTGCGGTTCATGCCGGAGCGGGACCAGATCAAGCCCGACCTGACGGTCCTCACCCTGGAAGGGGTCACCGCCCGATGAAGCTCGAACTCTCCCCCGTCGACGGGAGCTGGCTGACGGTGTGCGACATGGACGCGCTGACGCCGGGCCGCGGCATGGCGGCCCTGCTGCCGGACGGCCGGCAGGCGGCACTGTTCCGTGACCGGTCGGGGAAGCTGTACGCGATCGACAACCGGGACCCGTTCACGGGCGCCCAGGTGCTGTCGCGGGGCCTGATCGGCTCGGCGGACGGCCGGACGTTCGTGGCGTCGCCGCTGCTGAAGCAGCGCTTCGACCTGGAGACGGGGCGGTGCCTGGACGACGACGAGGTGACGGTGGCGGTGTACCCGGTACGGACGGCCTAGCCGACGGACGGCTCGGGTTCCGGGGCGGGGGCCGCTGCCCCCGCCCTGCCGGACGGGCTGAGGCTCAGCCCTCGGACTGCTGTGCCGCACGCATCTTGTCGACGTCCATCCAGACGACCTCCCACAGGTGGTGGTCCGGGTCCTGGAAGGACCGGCCGTACATCCAGTCCCCGTACTCCTGGGGCTCGTTGGACGGGGCGCCGCCGTTGGCGAGGGCCGCGTCGACGAGCTCGTCGACCTTGGCGCGGCTCTCGGCGCTGAGCGCGATGATGGCCTCGGTGCTGGTGGACGCGTCCGCCACCTCCTTCTTCGTGAAGCTCTTGAAGAACGGCTCGGTCAGCAGCATCGCGAAGATCGTGTCGCTGAAGACCAGACAGGCGCCGTTCTCGTCGGTGAACTCCGGGTTGAAGGAGTAGCCGAGCTTCGTCCAGAAGGCCTTGGACGCCTCCAGGTCCTTCACGGGCAGGTTCACGAAGATCATCTGAGCGGTCATGGCGGGTTCTCTCCATCCGGTGTGTCGCTTACGCAGGGGTAGACCGGGGGCCCCGGCAGAACTCATCGCCGGCCGGGAAGATCTTTTCCCGCGTTGCGACGCCCGGTCCTCCGATCCAGCGTCGTCCGCATGGGCTCCACCGGCCGGAGGTCTGGAGCGAGCGGCCGGCCGCGCTCAAGGAGCTCCTTGAGAGCTGACCGACGCACGCCGCTTCCCCTTCATCGGTCGTTGACGCACCGTCAATCCGGGACTCATAGGTTCCGGCATCGCGCGACCCCGTCGCCGCACGGTGCGGCGGGGCGTCACGACACCCCTCTGGAGTGACAGTGGAACGTCGCAGTTTCCTGCGTGGAGCGGTCGCCGGCGGCACCGCAGCGGCCTTCGGCTACACCCTGATGCAGGGCGCGGCCTACGCGGCCCCCGCCCAGCCCGGCCCCGGCCCGTACGGTGCGCTCGGCGCCGCGGACGCCAACGGCATCCAGCTCCCGGCCGGCTTCACCAGCCGGGTCATAGCCCGCTCCGGCCAGAACGTCGGCTCCACCTCCTACAAGTGGCACAGCGCCCCCGACGGCGGCGCGTGCTTCGCCGACGGCTCGGGCTGGATCTACGTCTCCAACTCGGAGATCTCCAGCACCGGCGGGGCGAGCGCCATCAGGTTCGACTCGTCCGGCACCATCACCAGCGCCTACCGCATCCTCTCCAACACCAACCGCAACTGCGCGGGCGGCGCGACGCCGTGGAACACCTGGCTGTCCTGCGAGGAGGTCAGCTCGGGGTACGTGTACGAGACCGACCCGTGGGGTGTGAACTCCGCCGTCCGCCGCGCCGCCATGGGCCGGTTCAACCACGAGGCGGCCGCCGCCGACCCGGTCCGCAAGGTGGTGTACCTGACCGAGGACGCGTCGGACGGCTGCTTCTACCGGTTCGTCCCGAGCACCTGGGGCGATCTGTCGTCCGGCACCCTCCAGGTACTCAAGGCCGGCTCGGGCACGTCCGGCAGCTTCACCTGGGCGACCGTGCCCGACCCGGACGGGTCCCCGACGGCGACCCGCAAGCAGGTCTCCGGCGCGAAGCGGTTCAACGGCGGCGAGGGCTGCCACTACGCCAACGACACCGTCTGGTTCACCACCAAGGGCGACAACCGCGTCTGGCAGCTGAACCTCGCGAGCAGCACGTACGAGCTGGCCTACGACGACTCGCTGGTGTCGGGCACCGCCCCGCTCACCGGTGTCGACAACGTCACCGGCGCGTCCTCGGGCGACCTGTACGTCGCCGAGGACGGCGGCAACATGGAGATCTGCCTGATCACGCCGGACGACGTGGTGGCGCCGTTCCTGCGGATCAACGGCCAGTCGAGCTCCGAGATCTGCGGCCCGGCGTTCTCGCCGGACGGCAAGCGGCTGTACTTCTCCAGCCAGCGCGGCACGACCGGCAGCTCGTCCGGCGGCATCACCTACGAGGTGACGGGGCCGTTCCGCGCGTAGCGGCGCGGCCGCTCCCGAAGCTCGGGCTGGGCGCCGCCGTGCAGCAGGGCGGCGCCCAGTGGCGTCAGGGTGTGCAGCACGGAGCTGCCCTGCCGCAGGGTGACCACGAGGCCGGCGTCGCGCAGGACGCCCGCGTGCTGGCTGGCCGACGCGAGGGAGACGCCGGCGCGGCGGGCCAGCTCGCTGGTGGTGCCGCCGTGGCCTATGGCCCGCAGGACGGCGGAGCGGGTGTGGCCGACGAGCCGGCCGAGCGGCGACCCGCAGACCTCCCCGGACGCGGCCGGGGCGTCCGTGTGCGTGACCGGGTAGACGAGGACCGGCGGCAGCTCCGGGTCCCGGTACATCACGGCGGTGCCGCGGCAGAAGTACGAGGGCTGGAGCAGCAGCCCGCGTCCGTCGAGCCGCAGGTCGCGGTCGACCGGGTAGTCGGCTTCCAGGACGGGCGCGCGCCAGCGCAGCATCGGCGGCAGGGAGGCGAGCAGTTCGTCGGCGCCGCCGTCGAGCAGCGCCCGGCCGCGCACGGCCCGATCGGCCTCCACGCGTGCCTGGATGTACGTCCAGTACGGCTCGACGGCCGCCCGGTGGTAGCCGCGCAGGGCGCCCAGGAGGCGGTTGAGGGCCTCCGGGCGGCCCTCCGCGAGTGCCGCCGTCCAGGAGGGCAGCGGGGCCGCGGCGGGGCGCTCGGCGGCGAGCAGCGCCAGTTCGGTGTGGAGCCGGGCCGGCGGGGTCTCCCGTACGGCTTCGAGTGCCGTGTCGAGGCCGTGCAGGCCCTGCGGCGGAGTCAGGAAGTCCGGGAAATAGCCCCGGGCCGGGACGAGCGCGCCCAGCAGCCGCGTTTCCCCGTTCAGCCGCGTCCGCGTTTGGGAGCGCCATTCCCCGTAGACCAGGGCGCCGCGCCGGTCCCGCAAACGGTGAAAGCTGAGAACCGTTTCCCAGAGCACGTCGGGCCGGGCCGCCATCCTGACCCCGGCCAGATCGGCACCGGTGAAATGTATACGAAGCACTGAACCCCCACCTGTTGCATCCGCAATCACCCCCCACCGATGAGTATGCATGCCATCACAGGTTGTTACCACGGCATTTCAGCCACACTTGAAACGCGTCGCGGGCGGCGGCCCTGAACCGAAAAGCTGTACGCCGTCGGACAGGAAACCTTCAGGACCGAGGTGGCGTGTCGGAAGACCGTGGGGGGCTTCTCGCGCCCGGCGGCGGACCTGAAAGGTTGCGGCTCTCCTGTCTGGCAGGGGTAATGGGGCGCGGTCGGCGGGTGGGGATCCGGTGGCCGCGCTCCGCCCGTTGTTTGCGGGCACCAAGCCCGGGAATTGACGCGATGTGACCCGTCCGTAAAAAGTCCGGACTTCAACTTGCCGGGAATTCAAACGGTCTTGATTCAACAGGAACTTACATTTCCGCCGGAAGTCGACCGGGGACAAAAGAGCACGGGGCGGACACCTCCGCACAAGGTGTCCGCCCCGTTTCGTGGTACCGGAGCCGCCGCCGATCGGTGAGGGTCGGGTGACAGACGGCGGCTCCGGTGGCCGGGGGGTTACGCCGCGGATACGGCGGGCCGCGTCAGCGGCCGGTGGACAGCCGCCGGATCGGCGGCCGTCGACTCGAACGGCCGGTGGCTCAGCGGCTGTCGCTGCCGGAGGACTGGGCGGCCGCGCGGCCGGCCTCCAGACGCGCTACCGGGATCCGGAACGGCGAGCAGGACACGTAGTCCAGACCCACCTCGTGGAAGAAGTGCACCGACTCCGGGTCGCCGCCGTGCTCGCCGCAGACGCCGAGCTTGATGTCGGGGCGGGTCGCCCGCCCGGACTGGACCGCGCTGCGCACCAGCGAGCCCACGCCGTCCTTGTCGATCGTCTCGAACGGGCTGACGCCGAAGATGCCCTTCTCCAGGTACGCCGTGAAGAAGCTGGCCTCCACGTCGTCCCGCGAGAAGCCCCACACGGTCTGCGTGAGGTCGTTGGTGCCGAAGGAGAAGAACTCGGCGGCCTCCGCGATCTGCCCGGCGGTCACGGCGGCGCGCGGCAGCTCGATCATGGTGCCGAGCGCCAGCTTCAGCTCGACGCCGGTGCGCTGCTGCACCTCGGCGATGACCTGCTCGGCCTCCTCGCGGACCAGCTCCAGCTCCTGCACCGTGCCGACCAGCGGAATCATGATCTCGGCGCGCGGGTCGCCCTTGGCCTCGATCCGCTGGGCCGCGGCCTCGGCGATCGCCCGCACCTGCATGGTGAACAGGCCGGGGATGACCAGACCGAGGCGGACACCGCGCAGACCCAGCATCGGGTTCTGCTCGTGCAGCCGGTGCACGGCCTGGAGCAGGCGCAGCTCGTTCTCGTGCGGCTCCTTGCGGGACTCCGCGAGCGCGACGCGCACCGACAGCTCGGTGATGTCGGGCAGGAACTCGTGCAGCGGCGGGTCCAGGAGGCGGACCGTCACCGGCAGGCCGTCCATCGCCTCGAACAGCTCGACGAAGTCGCTCTTCTGCAGCGGCAGGAGCTGCTCCAGGGCCTCCTCGCGCTCGCTGTCGGTGTCGGCGAGGATGAGCCGCTCGACGTACTGGCGGCGGTCGCCGAGGAACATGTGCTCGGTGCGGCACAGGCCGATGCCCTGGGCGCCGAACCGGCGGGCGCGCAGGGCGTCCTCGGCGTTGTCGGCGTTGGCGCGCACCCGCAGCCGGCGGACGCGGTCCGCGTAGGCCATGATCCGGTGGACGGCCTGGACCAGCTCGTCGGCGTCGTCGGCGCCCGCGTGCATCCGGCCCTCGAAGTACTCGACGACCGGCGACGGTACGACGGGTACCTCACCGAGGTACACCTTGCCGGTGGAGCCGTCGATGGAGACGACGTCGCCCTCCTCCACGACGTGCCCGCCGGGCACCGTCATACGGCGGCGCTTGGTGTCGACCTCCAGCTCCTCGGCGCCGCAGACACAGGTCTTGCCCATGCCGCGGGCGACGACGGCGGCGTGCGAGGTCTTGCCGCCGCGCGAGGTCAGGATGCCCTCGGCCGCGATCATGCCGTCGAGGTCGTCGGGGTTGGTCTCCCGGCGGATGAGGATGACCTTCTCGCCGGACCGGGACCACTTGACGGCGGTGTACGAGTCGAAGACCGCCTTGCCGACCGCGGCGCCGGGCGACGCGGCGATACCGCGCGCGACCTTCTCCACCTTCGCGTTCTCGTCGAAGCGCGGGAACATGAGCTGGGCGAGCTGCGCGCCGTTGACGCGCTGGAGCGCCTCGGCCTCGTCGATGAGGCCCTGGTCGACGAGCTGCGTGGCGATCCGGAAGGCGGCACCGGCGGTGCGCTTGCCGACTCGGGTCTGGAGCATCCAGAGCTGGCCGCGCTCGATGGTGAACTCGATGTCGCAGAGATCCTTGTAGTGGTTCTCCAGCGTCTCCATGATGCCCATGAGCTGGTCGTACGACTTCTTGTCGATCGACTCCAGGTCGGCGAGCGGCACGGTGTTGCGGATGCCGGCGACGACGTCCTCGCCCTGGGCGTTCTGCAGGTAGTCGCCGTAGACGCCCTGGTGGCCGGAGGCGGGGTCGCGGGTGAAGGCGACACCGGTGCCGGAGTCGGGGCCGAGGTTGCCGAACACCATGGAGCAGATGTTGACGGCGGTGCCGAGGTCGTGCGGGATGCGCTCCTGGCGGCGGTACAGCTTGGCGCGGTCGCCGTTCCAGGAGTCGAAGACGGCCTTGATGGCCAGGTCCATCTGCTCGCGCGGGTCCTGCGGGAAGTCGCGGCCGGCCTCGGCCTTGACGATCTTCTTGAAGTGCTTGACGAGCTTCTTGAGGTCGGCGGCCTCCAGGTCGGTGTCGACCGTGACCTTCTTGGCCTGCTTCGCCTCGTCGAGGGCGTCCTCGAAGAGCTCGCCGTCGACACCGAGGACGGTCTTGCCGAACATCTGGATGAGGCGGCGGTAGGAGTCCCAGGCGAAGCGCTCGTCGCCGGACTGCTTGGCCAGGCCCTCGACGGACGTGTCGGAGAGTCCGATGTTGAGGACGGTGTCCATCATGCCCGGCATGGAGAACTTGGCGCCGGAGCGGACGGAGACGAGGAGCGGGTTGTCGGCCTGGCCGAGCTTCTTGCCCATGTTCCGCTCGAGGGCGTCGAGGTGCGCACTCACCTCGTCGCGCAGCTCGGCGGGCTCGGAGCCGCTCTCCAGGTAGACCTTGCACGCTTCGGTGGTGATCGTGAAGCCCGGAGGCACCGGGAGACCGAGGTTGGTCATCTCGGCGAGGTTGGCGCCTTTACCACCGAGAAGGTCCTTGAGGTCCTTGTTGCCCTCGGTGAAGTCGTACACGAACTTCTGATCTTTGTTTTCCGACACGGGTCTCGACTCCTCGAGGACGACGTGGCTGCCCTGACGGCGAGGAACATACCCAGATCGAAGGCTTCTGGGTACGTACGCCTACCCGTCATAGGGGGTTAACCACCCGTCCGCCAGCAGATCGAAAGTTACGCGGCGGTTTCTGTCAGGGCGGCGGAAGGTTCACCCCTTGAACCGACATGGTCAAGAAGCCCCCAAAGACCGCTCATCTGAGCGTGCACCCCGCACACTTGCCTTCAACTCTTGAACGCAAAATGAGTGGCACTCAGTGCCATCATTTGAGAAGTACACCCGCCCATTACACGCTCATCTGAGCGCAACCCCGATCAAGGGTGGCGAGAATCACGCCGTCGCGGGGCCCGGAATCCCACGATCCGGACGCGCCCTGAGGGGCCCCTCAGGGCCCCCAGAAGCCCCGGGATCAGCCCCGGAGGTGTCCAGTTCGGCCTCCGCGCTGACGGCGGAGCAGTCGTACGGGACCCAATCCTCGACGCCGCCCTCGCACTGCTCGGCCCAGGGGCCTCACAGGCTTCGGGACGGCTGCGGCGGACTCCGTCCGCCGACTCGGGGCGGACCGACGGCGTGCCGCCCTCACCCCCCGGAGGTGTCCAGTTCGGCCTCCGCGCTGACGGCGGAGCAGTCGTACGGGTCCTTCAGCCAGCCGTCCGGGAGGACGACCCGGTTGTTTCCGGATGTCCGGCCGCGTGGGCCGTCGGCGCCGGTGGGCCACGGCTGGTCCAGGTCCAGCTCGCTCAACTGAGCGCGCAGCTCGTCCAGGGACGACGTGACGGCCAGGCGCT
The DNA here is from genome assembly GCF_013362995.1 of Streptomyces sp. TRM64462. Taxonomy (GTDB): domain Bacteria; phylum Actinomycetota; class Actinomycetes; order Streptomycetales; family Streptomycetaceae; genus Streptomyces. Next base: position 40,308 of record NZ_JABWDV010000381.1, read on the forward strand.
TTCGCATCTCCGAGCCGACCGCGAAGCCCTTCAGGTACCAGGCCACGTGCTTGCGGAAGTCGATGACGCCCCGCGACTCGTCCCCGATCCACTCCCCCAGCAGCCGCGCGTGGCGCACCATCACGTCCGCGACCTGCCGCAGCGTCGGCGTCGCCGCCGTGCCCGTGCCCTCGAAGGCGGCCACGAGGTCGCCGAAGAGCCACGGCCGGCCGAGGCAGCCGCGGCCCACGACCACGCCGTCGCAGCCGGTCTCGCGCATCATCCGCAGGGCGTCGTCCGCCGACCAGATGTCGCCGTTGCCGAGCACCGGCACCTCCGGCACATGCTCCTTCAGCCGGGCGATGGCGTCCCAGTCGGCCGTGCCGCCGTAGTGCTGGGCGGCGGTGCGCCCGTGCAGGGCGATCGCGGTCACGCCCTCCTCGACGGCGATCCGCCCCGCGTCGAGGTACGTGATGTGGTCGTCGTCGATGCCCTTGCGCATCTTCATCGTGACCGGCAGGTCCCCGGCGTTGGTCACCGCCTCGTGCAGGATCGCCCGCAGCAGCGGCCGCTTGTACGGCAGCGCGGAGCCGCCGCCCTTGCGGGTCACCTTCGGCACCGGGCAGCCGAAGTTCAGGTCGATGTGGTCGGCGAGGTCCTCGTCCACGATCATCCGGACCGCCTTGCCGACCGTGACCGGGTCCACTCCGTAGAGCTGGATCGACCGGGGCGTCTCCGTCTCGTCGAAGTGGATGAGCTGCATGGTCTTCTCGTTGCGCTCGACCAGCGCCCGGGTCGTGATCATCTCGCTCACGAACAGCCCCTTGCCGCCGGAGAACTCCCGGCAGAGGGTGCGGAACGGGGCGTTGGTGATACCGGCCATCGGGGCGAGCACCACCGGCGGCTGCACGGTGTGCGGGCCGATGGAGAGGGGGCTGAACGCGGTCATGCCCCCCATTGTCCCGTACGTGCGCGTGGGCCCCGGCCGCCTCGGAAGCGGCGGCCGGGGCCCACACATCAGGGTCGGGTGTCGATGTCAGCTGTTCAGCTGTTCTGCTCCGGCGCACGGGTGCGCTCTCGCATCTTGCGCAGCAGCTCCTGCTTCGCGTCACCGCCGTCTGCCGTGCTGCCGGCGGCGCGGGGAGGGGCGGAGCTCTGGCCCCGGTCGCCGCGGGACAGCTTCTTGCGCTGCCCGCCCACGCCGAGCAGGTTGTTGCGGCTCTTGGCCATGGGGTCTCCCTCAAGGGTGAGAAGTCGTCCGAAAGGTCTCTGCAGGGCGCCATGGGCGTCAGAAGGCCCGGCGCGCTCTCACTCGTAGATCGGGAGGAAGGAGGACATGAGGGCGACGCTAGCGCGCCCTCACCGGTCAGGGCATCCGGTTTTCCGCCGACATCACCCCGAGAAGCCCCCGGTTCCGCTGCGGAACCGGGGGCTTCTCGGGGTACGGCGTGGTACGGCGTGGTACGTCAGCAGCCGATCAGACGCGCGGCGAGGTAGCCCTGGATCTGGTCGAGAGAGACGCGCTCCTGCTTCATCGAGTCACGCTCGCGGACCGTGACCGCGTTGTCCTCGAGGGTGTCGAAGTCGACGGTGACGCAGTACGGCGTGCCGATCTCGTCCTGGCGACGGTAGCGGCGGCCGATGGCGCCCGCGTCGTCGAACTCGATGTTCCAGTTCTGCCGCAGGTCGGCGGCGAGGCCCTTGGCCTTGGGCGACAGCTCCGGGTTGCGGGAGAGCGGCAGGACCGCGACCTTGACGGGGGCGAGGCGGTGGTCGAGCCGCAGCGAGGTGCGCTTCTCCATCTTGCCCTTGGCGTTGGGCGCCTCGTCCTCGACGTACGCGTCGAGCAGGAAGGCCAGCATGGTGCGGCCCACACCGGCGGCCGGCTCGATCACGTACGGGGTCCAGCGCTCGCCGGCGTCCTGGTCGAAGAACGACAGGTCGGTGCCGGACGCCTTGGCGTGGGCCGAGAGGTCGTAGTCGGTGCGGTTGGCGACACCCTCCAGCTCGCCCCACTCGCTGCCGCCGAAGCGGAAGCGGTACTCGATGTCGGCGGTGCGCTTCGAGTAGTGGGAGAGCTTCTCCTTCGGGTGCTCGTACCAGCGCATGTTCTCCTCACGGAGACCCAGGCCGGTGTACCAGTTCCAGCGCTGCTCCATCCAGTACTCGTGCCACGTCTCGTCCTCGCCCGGCTTGACGAAGAACTCCATCTCCATCTGCTCGAACTCGCGGGTGCGGAAGATGAAGTTGCCCGGAGTGATCTCGTTACGGAAGGACTTGCCCATCTGCGCGATGCCGAACGGCGGCTTCTTGCGCGAGGTCTGCTGCACCTGGCCGAAGTTGGTGAAGATGCCCTGGGCGGTCTCGGGGCGCAGGTAGGCGACGGAGCCGGAGTCCTGGGTCGGGCCGAGGTGGGTGGAGAGCAGGCCGGAGAACTGCTTGGGCTCGGTGAACGTGCCCTTGTTGCCGCAGTTGGGGCAGTTCAGGTCGGCGAGGCCGTTCTCGGGCAGGCGGCCGTGCTTCTCCTCGTACGCCTCCTCCAGGTGGTCCGCGCGGAAGCGCTTGTGGCAGGAGGTGCACTCGGTGAGCGGGTCGGTGAAGGTCGCGACGTGGCCGGAGGCCTCCCACACCTCGGAGGCCAGGATCACCGACGAGTCGATGCCGACGACGTCCTCACGGGAGGTGACCATGTAGCGCCACCACTGGCGCTTGATGTTCTCCTTCAGCTCGACGCCGAGCGGCCCGTAGTCCCAGGCGGCGCGCTGGCCGCCGTAGATCTCACTGCAGGGGTAGACGAAGCCACGGCGCTTGCTCAGGCTGACGATGGTGTCGATCTTGTCGGCGGCCACGGTGCTCTCTTCATTACGACGACGGCGAAGCGAATGCCTCAGATTAGCGGCGCGTGCACCCTCCGGATCAAATCGGTGGGTGGCTCAGGCCACTTGGGACCCTTGTTGACAATCGTTTCCAGAAAAGTTGAAAATGAGTGTCATGAACGTACGACGCTCCATATCCGCCACCGCCGCCACCGGCGCCGCCCTCCTCGGTCTCGTCACCCTCTCCGCCTGCGGCGGCTCCTCGGGTGCGACCGGGAAGGACAAGAGCGGCAAGGACGGCAAACTGGACGTGGTGGCGTCGTTCTACCCTATGCAGTTCCTGGCCGAGCAGATAGGCGGCGACCACGTCTCCGTCACCACCCTCACGAAGCCGGGCGCCGAACCGCACGACCTGGAACTCACCGCCCGACAGGTCGGCGAACTCGGTGAGGCCGACTACATTCTCTACCTCAAGGGCATCCAGCCCGCGGTCGACGACGCGATCCAGCAGGCGGACGTCAAGAACAAGGTCGACGCGGCCACCCTCACCACCCTCGAAGACCACGGCGCCGAGGTCGACGGCCACGAAGGACACGAGGGCCACGAAGGCGAGACGGCGAGCGAGCACGCGGAGCACGCTGACGAACACGCCGACGAACACGGGCACGAGGATGCCGGGGCCGACCCCCACATCTGGCTGGACCCGGTGAAGTACGCCGAGGTCGCCAAGGGCGTCGGCGACTCCCTCGCCAAGGCCGACCCGGACAACGCGGCCGCGTACAAGAAGAACACCGACGAGCTGGTGAAGAAGCTCGACGCCCTGCACACCAAGTTCGACCAGGGCCTCAAGAACACCACCACCCGCACGTTCATCACCACGCACTCCGCCTTCGGCTACCTCGCCGAGCGCTACAAGCTCGACCAGGAGGGCATCGCCGGTCTCGACCCCGAGTCCGAGCCCAGCCCCGCCCGCATCAAGCAGCTCCAGGACGTCGCGAAGAAGGACAACGTCAGCACCGTCTTCTTCGAGACGCTCGCCAGCGACAAGACCGCGAAGACCCTCGCCAAGGACACCGGCCTGAAGACGGACGTCCTGGACCCGCTGGAGGGAATCACGAAGAAGTCCAAGGGCGCCGACTACATCGAGGTCATGGAGTCCAACCTCGTCGCGCTGCAGAAGGCGCTCGGCGCCAAGTGACCTGCGGAACAGCCCGGCCCTCCCGCCCCGCACACCCCCTGGAGGCACGGTGACCACCGAGCCCGTCATCTCGGTCGAGGCGGCGACGGCCGCGCTCGGCGCCCGCCCCGTGCTGCGCGGCGTGGACTTCACCGTCCGCCGCGGCGAGGTCGTGTCGCTGCTCGGCGCGAACGGCTCGGGCAAGTCCACCGCCGTCCGCTCGGTCATCGGCCAGGTGCCGCTCACCGGCGGCTCGGTGTCCCTGTTCGGCACCCACCTGAGCCGGTTCCGCGACTGGGCGCGGGTCGGCTACGTACCGCAGCGCACCACCGCCGCGAGCGGGGTGCCCGCGACGGTCCGCGAGGTCGTGTCGTCGGGCCGGCTGTCCCGTACGAAGCTGAGGTGGCCGTCCCGCGCCGACCGGGCCGCCGTGGAGCGGGCCATCGAGCTGGTCGGTCTCGCCGACCGGGCCAAGGACTCGGTGTCGGCGCTCTCCGGGGGCCAGCACCAGCGGGTGCTGATCGCGCGGGCGCTGGCCTCCGAGCCCGAGCTGCTGATCATGGACGAGCCGATGGCGGGTGTCGACCTGGCCAGCCAGGAGGTGCTCGCGGCGACCCTGCGGGAGCAGGTCGCGGGCGGTACGACCGTGCTGCTGGTGCTGCACGAGCTGGGCCCGCTGGAGCCGCTGATCAACCGCGCGGTCGTGCTGCGCGACGGCTGCGTGGTCCACGACGGGCCGCCGCCCGAGGCCGTCGGGCAGCATGCCCTGCCCGGCCACGACCACGTACATCCGCACGCGGCCGACGAGCCGCTCCGCACGGGACTGCTGACCTGACCATGGAAATCCTCGACCTCCCCTTCATGCAGCGCGCGCTGATCGCCGCCCTGCTGGTCGGCATCACCGCGCCCGCCGTCGGGATCCACCTGGTGCAGCGCCGGCAGGCCCTGATGGGCGACGGGATCGGCCATGTCGCCCTGACCGGTGTCGGCCTCGGCTTCCTGCTGTCGGCCAACCCGGTGTGGATGGCCGCGCTGGTCTCCGTCGTCGGCGCGGTCGCGATGGAGCTGATCCGTACGTACGGCAGGACGCGCGGCGACATCGCGCTCGCGCTGCTGTTCTACGGCGGCATGGCGGGCGGCGTGCTGCTGATGAACCTCTCCGACACCGGGTCCAACGCCAAGCTGGTCAGCTATCTGTTCGGCTCGCTGGCGACGGTCTCGGAGGAGGACGTGACGGCGATCTGCCTGCTCGCGGCGTTCGTGGTGGCGGTCTCGCTGGGGCTGCGCCGGCAGCTCTTCGCGATCAGCCAGGACGAGGAGTTCGCCCGGGTGACCGGGCTGCCGGTGCGCACCCTGAACCTGCTGGTCGCGGTGACCGCGGCGGTGACCGTCACGGTCGCCATGCGGGTGGTCGGGCTGCTGCTGGTGAGCGCGCTGATGGTGGTGCCGGTGGCGGCGGCCCAGCAGCTCACGCGGAGCTTCCGCGCGACGTTCGCGGTGGCGGTCGTGATCGGTACGGCGGTCTCGCTGACCGGCACCGTCGTCACGTACTACCAGGAGGTGCCGCCGGGTGCGACGATCGTACTGCTGGCCATCGCGGTGTTCGTGGTGATGACCGCCCTCGCCGCGCCACTGGCCCGGCGCCGCGCCCGGGCGGCCGAGGCTGCCGCGGAGGCGTACGACCGGCGCGTGCGAGCCGTCCCGGACGGCGCGGACGACGTCAGGGTCTGAATCACGGCTGTCACGGCTGTCGGGCCCCGCTGAGGGGCCTGGCAGAATGGCCCGACGTACGACTGAGCGGGCCGAGGGCAAGGAGGCACCTGTGGCGACGGCAGGATCCGGCGTACGCGGCCGGTCGACCCGGCAGCGCGCCGCGGTGGCGGCGGCGCTGAACGAGGTGGACGAGTTCCGCAGTGCGCAGGAGCTGCACGACATGCTCAAGCACCGCGGCGACTCGGTGGGCCTGACGACGGTCTACCGCACGCTGCAGTCGCTCGCGGACGCGGGCGAGGTGGACGTACTGCGCACCAGCGACGGCGAGGCGGTGTACCGCCGCTGCTCGACGGGTGAGCACCACCACCACCTGGTGTGCCGCGGCTGCGGCAAGGCCGTCGAGGTGGAGGGCCCGGCGGTGGAGGAGTGGGCCGAGGCCATCGCGGCGGAACACGGCTTCGTGAACGTGGCCCACACGGTCGAGATCTTCGGCACCTGCGCGGAGTGCGCGGCCGCTGCCGCGGAGGACTGAGCCCGGCGGCGCTGAGCCCGGCGGCGCTGAGCCCGGCGGCGCGGCACGGCCCGCCGGGGCGCTAGTGGATGCTCATGTCGCGGTTGAGACAGGAGTACGAGCCGTCGTCGTTCGTCGCGACGGTGTCGTACGACCAGCAGTGCAGGATCGGCGCGACGATGTACAGGCTCAGGCAGACGACCGCCGAGAGGATCACCGCCATGGCGGCCCCGACGACGGAACGCCACCCCAGCGACGCGTAACCGGCGAGACCGAGCGCGACGGCGAGCCCGCACATGACGACGACCACCGGTCCGTTGTTCCCGTCCATGCCCAGCATGTCCAGGTCATTGGTGCCCCCGAGGCTGAGCAGCGCCAGCCACAGGGCGGGGGCGAAGAACAGGGCGCCGAGGCAGCCGCGCGGTGTCATACCCGTTCCGCGTTCCGGTCGAGGAGGGTACGGAGCCGGTCGGCACCGTCCGGGCCGCTGATCCCCCGCTTGGGCAGGCAGGCCACGTTGAGGCCGACGCGGTCGCCGGAGAACAGCACGAAGAGCCGGGGCGTCTCCGTGTACCGGGGCAGCGCCTGCCAGGTGCAGGAGACCTCCGACGCGTAGGTCGTCCACCGCACCGCCGAGTCGTCCACCACGGCGCGGTGCTCGCCGTGCGTCGCGGCCAGCCGCTGGACCTGGCGCGCCTGGAGGCGCGGCGACAGGAACAGCAGGCCGAAGGCCGCGCCGCTGAGCCCGCCGGCTCCCGCCACCAGCGCCGGACTGCCCGTGCCGGGGCCGGCGGCCATCACGACGGCGAGGAGCGCGCCGGCCACCCCGCTCGACCAGAGCAGCCACCGCAGCCGGCGTCCCGACGGAGTCCTGCGCATCCGCGCCGTGAGCATCTCGGTGGCGTCCTGGGCGGTGGGCCGGTAGACCAGCTCCACCGCCTCGCGGACGTCCCGCGCCTCTGCCGTCATCGGGCCCCTCCTCTGTGACAGGAACAGGCCAAGATCGTAAGGCGTCGGTCAGCGGGCCGCGCCCCCGGCGGCGCCCTCGGCGACGTCCTCGGCGACGTCCTCGGCGGAGCCCTCGGGACGGCCCCTCATCGCCGTCTCCATCGCGAGGAGCTGCTCGTTGGGTACGGCACCGCCGAAGCGGCGGTCGCGCTGGGCGTACTCCAGGCAGGCACGCCACAGGTCGCGGCGGTCGAAGTCGGGCCACAGCACGTCCTGGAACACCATCTCGGCGTACGCGCTCTGCCACAGCAGGTAGTTGGAGGTGCGCTGCTCACCGCTCGGCCGCAGGAACAGGTCCACGTCCGGCATGTCCGCGTAGTACAGGTACTTCGCGAAGGTCTTCTCGGTGACCTTCGACGGGTCGAGCTTCCCGGCCTTCACGTCCGCCGCCAGGGCCTGCGCCGCGTCCGCGATCTCGGCGCGGCCGCCGTAGTTCATGCAGAAGTACAGCGTGAGCCGGTCGTTGTCCTTGGTCTGCTCCTGGGCGATCTGGAGCTCCTGGGCCACCGACTTCCACAGCTTGGGCATCCGGCCCACCCAGCGCACCCGAATGCCCAGGGCGTCGAGCTGGTCGCGGGTCTTGCGGATGAAGTCCCGGTTGAAGTTCATCAGGAAGCGCACCTCGTCCGGCGAGCGCCGCCAGTTCTCGGTGGAGAAGGCGTACAGGGAGATGCTCCCGACGCCCATCTCGATCGCGCCCTGCAGCACGTCGAGGACACGCTCGGCGCCGACCTTGTGGCCCTCCGTGCGGGGCAGGCCGCGGTCCTTGGCCCAGCGGCCGTTGCCGTCCATGACGATCGCCACGTGGCCCGGCACCAGCTCACCCGGGAGCTTCGGCGGCCGCGCGCCGGACGGGTGCGGCTCGGGGTCCCGGTAGTCGCGCCTGGAGCGCCCGAGGATTCCGCGTCGTGCGATGGCCATGCGGCTCACTTCTCCTAGTTCTCTACTTCTCCACGTAGCGGAGCGAGCGCAGCCCGCGCTCCAGGTGCCAGTGCAGATACGCGGACACCAGTCCGCTCCCCTCCCTGACGTGGCGCGGCTCGCACGCGTCCGCCGTCTCCCAGTCGCCGGTCAGCAGCGCGCTGAGCAGACCGACGGCCTCCGCAGAGGGTACGACGCTGCCCGCGACGCGGCAGTCCCCGCAGACGACTCCGCCGGCCGCGACCGAGAAGAACCGGTTCGGCCCGTGGATGCCGCAGCGGGCGCAGTCCTCGAAGGACGGGGCGTAGCCGTTGACGGCGAGCGAGCGGAGCAGGAAGGCGTCCAGGACGAGGCGCGGGGCGTGCTCGCCGCGCGCGAGGGTGCGCAGGCCGCCGACGAGCAGCAGGTACTGCTGGACGGCCGGTTCGCCCTCGTGGTCGGTGAACCGCTCGGCGGTCTCCAGCATGGCGGTGCCCGCGGTGTAGCGGTCGTAGTCGCTGACGATGCCGCTGCCGTACGGGGCGATGGTCTCGCTCTGCGTGCACAGCGGCAGCCCGCGCCCGACGAGTTCGCTGCCGCGCGCGAAGAACTGGACGTCCACGTGCGAGAACGGTTCGAGCCTGGCCCCGAACTTCGACTTGGTCCGCCGCACCCCGCGCGCGACGGCGCGCACCCGCCCGTGCCCGCGCGTGAGGAACGTGATGATCCGGTCTGCCTCGCCCAGCTTCTGGGTGCGCAGCACGACGCCGTCATCACGGAACAGGCTCATAGGCTCCATTGTCCCGTACGGGACGGGGCGCCCGGTGCGGGAGGGGCTTCCGCTGCGGGAGAACGCTTGCTGACATGCTTACGCCATGTCGATCACCGCGACCGTTCTGGTCCTCCTCATCGCCGCGCTCCACGTCTACATCCTGGTCCTGGAGATGTTCCTGTGGACCACGCCCAGGGCGCGGGCCTCGTTCGGTACGACGGTCGAGCTCGCCGAGCGGACGAAGGCGCTGGCCGCCAACCAGGGCCTGTACAACGGCTTCCTCGCGGCCGGTCTGGTGTGGGGTGCCGTCGCGGCGGACCCCGTGGGGTTCCAGGCGCGGGTGTTCTTCCTGGTGTGCGTGGCGGTGGCGGGCGTGTACGGTGCCGTGACGGCGAGCCGGAAGATCGTCTTCGTACAGACCGTGCCCGCCCTGGTCGCGCTGGGTTTCGTCGTGGCAGCCCACTGAAAGACGTCGGATGCCCATAAGCCATACTTATGTGGTCATAGATCTGAACCGGGTACTGCTCCGCCCCTGAACTTGTGAGTCTGGCAGGCGAGAAGTGCTGACTTTCGAAGGGAACCTGCCATGCCCCGCCCCCTGCGGGTCGCGATCGTCGGTGCCGGCCCGGCCGGCATCTACGCCGCCGACGCCCTGCTGAAGTCCGAGGCCGCCACCGACCCGGGTGTCTCCATCGACCTGTTCGAGCGGATGCCGGCGCCGTTCGGTCTGATCCGGTACGGGGTCGCCCCGGACCACCCGCGGATCAAGGGCATCGTCACGGCCCTCCACCAGGTCCTGGACAAGCCGCAGATCCGCCTGTTCGGCAATGTCTCGTACCCGTCCGACATCACGCTCGACGACCTGCGCGCCTTCTACGACGCGGTGATCTTCTCGACCGGTGCCGAGGCCGACCGCGCGCTGAACATCCCGGGCATCGAGCTGGACGGCTCGTACGGCGCGGCCGACTTCGTCTCCTGGTACGACGGGCACCCCGAGGTGCCGCGCACCTGGCCGCTGGAGGCGGAGAAGGTCGCCGTGCTCGGTGTCGGCAACGTGGCCCTGGACGTGGCGCGCATCCTCGCGAAGACGGCGGACGAGCTGCTGCCGACCGAGATCCCGCCGAACGTCTACGACGGCCTGAAGGCCAACAAGGCCCTGGAGATCCACGTCTTCGGGCGCCGCGGCCCGGCCCAGGCGAAGTTCAGCCCCATGGAGCTGCGCGAGCTGGACCACTCGCCGAGCATCGAGGTCATCGTCAACCCCGAGGACATCGACTACGACCAGGGCTCCATCGAGGCGCGGCGCTCCAACAAGCAGGTCGACATGGTCGCCAAGACCCTGGAGAACTGGGCGATCCGCGATGTCGGCGACCGGCCGCACAAGCTGTTCCTGCACTTCTTCGAGTCGCCCGCCGAGATCGTCGGCGAGGACGGCAGGGTCGTGGGGCTGCGCACCGAGCGCACCGAGCTGGACGGCTCCGGCAATGTGAAGGGCACCGGCGAGTTCACCACCTGGGACGTCCAGGCGGTCTACCGCGCGGTCGGCTACCTCTCCGAGGAGCTGCCGAAGCTGCCGTGGGACGCGGACTCCGGCACCGTCCCGGACGAGGGCGGCCGTGTGGTGCAGGGCGGCGAGCACGTCCCGTCGACGTATGTGACGGGCTGGATCCGGCGCGGCCCGATCGGTCTGATCGGCCACACCAAGGGCGACGCCAACGAGACCGTCGCGAACCTCCTGGAGGACCACCGCGAGGGCCGGCTGCACACGCCGGACGCGCCGGGTGAGGACGCGGTCGTGGAGTTCCTGGACGGCAGGGGCGTCGCGTACACGACGTGGGACGGCTGGTACAGGCTGGACGCGGCCGAGCGGGCGCGCGGCGAGGCGGAAGGCCGTGAGCGCGTGAAGATCGTGGAGCGCGAGGAGATGCTGCGGGCGAGCGGCGTGGAGGTCTGACGCCCGGCCCCGCTCGGCTACGGTTTCCGGCCCGTGTCCCGTTCGTTCAGAACGGGGCGCGGGCCGTTTCCATGAGCCGTGCGGTGTCGTCGGGGTGCAGCGCCAGGGCGTTGCCGACGGTGGCGAGCACCTCGCGCTCGGCGGGGATGTACGCGCCGTCCGCGAGGGCGATGCGGGCGCCCTGGAGGAGGATCGATTCGCGGCCCGTCGGGGCGAGGTGCGGGGAGAGCGGTTCGAGCGCCTCGTGCAGTTCGATGGCGAGGGCGGCGCCGCAGGGCCCTTCGGTGTCGGTGAGGAACCGGCCGGTGTCGGCGGCGAGCGCCTCGATCAGCGCGGTGAGGCCGTCGGCGGTGCAGTCCTCGTACCCGGCGGCGCGGACGGCGGAGACGGCGGTCCGTACGACGGTGGGCGACGAGGTGCCGCCGGCGGCGAGCACGGCGAGGGCGACGGTGTGCACGGCGTCGCGGAGCATCGCGGAGAACCGGGCCGTGGTGGGGCGGTCGAGGGCGTCGAGGCCGAAGCGGTCGTGGCAGGCGGCGCATTCGACGACGGGGCCGACGGCGCCGCGGGGCACGAGCGGGACGCCGAGCACCGTGAAGCGGCGGCGGCCGGTGCGCCGGCGGTAGTTGCGGTCGCCGCCGCAGCCGGGGCAGAAGAACTCTCCGTCGCCGACGGTGTGCCAAGAGGTGTGTACGGAGCAAATGCGGAGTTTTCGGCCATGTGATCCGCGTGTTCCCCGTGCTGGCTGCACGTCGCACCTCCAGACGCCTCGGCCACTTTGCCGACGTGCACGTGATGTTAGCCACATCCGTGATGTGCCGTCAGCACCTCGTCATGAGAACGCCACGGACATGGCCGAACCCCGTCCACACGGAGTGGACGGGGTTCGCAGGACTGTGCGGTGCCTGTGCGGTGGCCGTGCGGTGCCGGGTCAGCGCGCGGAGCGGTTGACCGCGGAGATGACCGCCTTCAGGGACGCGCGGGTGGTGTTGGCGTCGATGCCGATGCCCCACAGCACCCGGCCGTCGATGGCGCATTCGATGTACGAGGCGGCCTGCGCGGACGCGCCCTCGCTCATCGTGTGCTCCTGGTAGTCCAGCAGCCGCGCGTCGACGCCGATGGTGTTCAGGGCGTCGAAGAACGCCGAGATCGGGCCGTTGCCGGTGCCGGTCAGCACCGTGTCGGCGCCGTCGACGACCGCCTCGACGGTCAGGGTGTCCGTACCGTCCTTGTCGGTCGTGGTCTGGCCGGAACGCAGCTGGATGCGTCCCCACGGGTTGTCCGGGTTGGGCAGGTACTCGTCCTGGAAGACCGACCAGATCTCGCCCGGCGTGACCTCGCCGCCCTCGGCGTCGGTCTTGGCCTGGATGATCCGCGAGAACTCGATCTGCATACGGCGCGGCAGTTCCAGCTTGTGGTCGTTCTTCAGGACGTACGCGATACCGCCCTTGCCGGACTGCGAGTTGACGCGGATGACGGCCTCGTACGAGCGGCCGACGTCCTTGGGGTCGATCGGCAGGTACGGGACGGCCCACTCGATGTCGTCGACGGTCTTGCCGGCGGCGGCCGCGTCGGCCTCCATGGCGTCGAAGCCCTTCTTGATGGCGTCCTGGTGGGAGCCGGAGAAGGCCGTGTAGACCAGGTCGCCCGCGTAGGGGTGGCGCGGGTGGACCTCCATCTGGTTGCAGTACTCGGAGGTGCGGCGGATCTCGTCGATCTGCGAGAAGTCGATCTGCGGGTCGATGCCCTGGCTGAACAGGTTCATGCCCAGGGTGACCAGGTCGACGTTGCCGGTGCGCTCGCCCTGTCCGAACAGGCAGCCCTCGATACGGTCGGCGCCGGCCATGATCGCCAGCTCGGCCGCCGCCACGGCCGTACCGCGGTCGTTGTGCGGGTGGACGGACAGGCAGACGAACTCGCGGCGGGACAGGTTCCGCGACATCCACTCGAAGCGGTCCGCGTGCGTGGACGGCGTCGAACGCTCCACGGTGGCGGGCAGGTTGAGGATGATCTCGCGGCCGGCCTCGGGCTGCCAGACGTCCATGACGCCCTCGCAGACCTCCAGCGCGAAGTCCAGCTCGGTGTCCGTGAAGATCTCGGGGCTGTACTGGTAGCCGAAGACCGTCTCGTCGCCGAGGATCTTGTCGGCGTACTCCATCACCAGACGCGTGCCGTCCACGGCGATCTGCTTGATGTCGTCCTTGGAGCCGCGGAAGACGACCCGGCGGAAGACGGGCGCGGTCGCGTTGTACAGGTGCACCGTGGCGCGGTGGGCGCCGCGCAGGGACTCGACGGTCCGCTCGATCAGGTCCTCGCGGGCCTGGGTCAGTACGGAGATCGTCACGTCATCGGGGATCGCGCCGTCCTCGATGATCGAACGGACGAACGCGAAGTCCGTCTCGCCGGACGAGGGGAAGCCGACCTCGATCTCCTTGTAGCCCATGCGCACCAGCAGGTCGAACATCTCGCGCTTGCGGGCGGGCGACATGGGGTCGATCAGCGCCTGGTTGCCGTCGCGCAGGTCGGTCGAGAGCCAGCGGGGCGCCTTGGTGATCCGCCGGTCCGGCCAGGTGCGGCCGGCCAGGTCGACCTGCTCGTAGCCGCGGTACTTGTGGATCGGCATGCCGGACGGCTTCTGCGTGTGCGTCGTGTTGGTGACGGGCGTGCGACGGCCAACGGGCTGGGACATTGCGTAGGGCTCCTCGGGTCCGACTAGGGGACGGCCGACTGTTCGAAGCAGCACCAGACTCCGCGGGGAGGGGGTCGGCCTACGACTACAGGCCCTCGCCGCGGCAGCTAAGAAGAAGCAGCCCGAAACGCATGATGTGCAGCAGCGTAGCCGAGTGTCGCCGGGGGCGGGGGTGCCGTTTCAGTATGCGGGATTCCTGGTGAGTAACACCCAAACAGTGACCTATCACTCCTTTTCGTCAATTCTGGCCGCAGGGAGTGACAGTGCGGTGACGCAATGCCACATTGCGAAGCATGACTTCGTCTCCCACGCCGCCCGTGTTCTGCACGATCGTGCCGCCCCATCTCCTCGACCGGCTGGCGCAGGCCTCCGATCCGGCGATCGCCGAAGCCGCCCGCCGCACCCTCGTCTCCGACTCCGCGCACCGCACCGGCCGCCGGCTGAGCACGGTCACCGGCGTCCGTACGCTCGACCGGCCGGTGGCCACCGGCATGCCGCGCCGTACGGTCTTCGACGCCGAGCACGGCACCCGCCTGCCGGGCCGCAAGGTGCGCGGCGAGGGCGACGACCCCACGCAGGACGCCACGGTCAACCGCGCGTACGCGGGCCTGGGGGCCACCTTCGACCTGCTCCTCGACGTGTACGGGCGGGACTCCGTCGACGGGTCGGGGCTGCCGCTGGACGCGACCGTCCACTACGACCGGGACTACGGCAACGCGTTCTGGAACGGCGAGCGCATGGTGTTCGGCGACGGCGACGGGGAGGTCTTCCTGGACTTCACCATCCCGGTGGACGTGATCGCGCACGAGCTGGCGCACGGCGTCACGCAGTACACCGCGAACCTCGCCTACTTCAGCCAGCCGGGCGCGCTGAACGAGTCCGTGTCGGACGTCATCGGGTCGCTGGTCAAGCAGTACGCGCTCCGGCAGACCGCCGGGGAGGCCGACTGGCTGATCGGCGCGGGCCTGCTCGCGGAGCGCGTGGAGGGCGTGGCGCTGCGGTCGATGAAGGCCCCGGGGACGGCGTACGACGACGATCTGCTCGGCAAGGACCCGCAGCCCGCGACGATGGCCGACTACGTCGAGACGGGCCGCGACAACGGCGGCGTGCACATCAACTCGGGCATCCCGAACCACGCCTTCTACCTGCTGGCGACCGCCCTCGGCGGCTATGCCTGGGAGCGGGCGGGCCAGATCTGGTACGACGTGCTGACGGGCGGCAAGCTCAAGGAGACGGCGGACTTCGCGGCCTTCGCCCGGCTGACGGTCGCGGCGGCGCGCGAGCGGTACGGGGAGGGCGGCGCCGAGGACGAGGCGGTGGTGAAGGCCTGGTCGACGGTGGGCGTGCCCACCAGGGGGTAGGCGGTGGCCATGCGGATCGAGGTACGGCGCACGGGCGGCTTCGCGGGAATCGAGCGGCGGGCGGTGGTGGACACGGCGGGCCGGGCCGACGCGGGCGCGTGGCACGCGCTGGCCGAGGCGGCCCTCGCGGACGGCCGCCCGGCCCCGCCCATGGGCGTCCCGGACGGCTTCAGCTACACGATCACGGTCGACGGCCGCACGGTGTACTGCGCGGACCCCCGCCTGAGCGAGGCCCAGCGCACCCTGATCACCCGCGTCCTGAAGGAAGGCGCGTGAGCCCGCTCAGCGCGGACCCTCAGAACCCCAGCTTCCGCAACTGCTTCGGATCCCGCTGCCAGTCCTTCGCGACCTTGACGTGGAGGTCCAAGAAGACCGGTGTGCCGAGGAGTGCCTCGATGTGTTTGCGGGACTTGATGCCGACCTCCTTCAGGCGCTTGCCCTTGGGGCCGATGATGATGCCCTTCTGGCTGGGGCGCTCGATGTAGACGTTGGCGTGGATGTCCAGCAGCGGGCGGTCGGCGGGGCGGTCCTCGCGGGGCAGCATCTCCTCGACGACGACGGCGATCGAGTGCGGCAACTCGTCCCGTACGCCTTCCAGCGCGGCCTCGCGGATCAGCTCGGCGACCATGACCTGCTCCGGCTCGTCCGTCAGGTCGCCCTCCGGGTAGAGCGGCGGGCCCTCGGGCAGCAGCGGGACCAGCAGGTCCGCGACGAGCTGGACCTGCTTGTCCCCCACGGCCGACACCGGCACGATCTCGGCCCACTCGATGCCCAGCTCCTCGCCGAGCCGGTCGATGGCGATGAGCTGCTCGGCGAGGGTCTTGGAGTCGACGAGGTCCGTCTTGGTGACGATGGCCACCTTCGGCGTCTTCTTGATCCCGGCGAGCTCCTTGGCGATGAACCGGTCGCCGGGCCCCACCTTCTGGTCGGCGGGCAGACAGAAGCCGATCACGTCGACCTCCGCCCAGGTGGTGCGGACGACGTCGTTGAGCCGCTCGCCGAGCAGGGTGCGCGGCTTGTGCAGCCCCGGGGTGTCGACGAGCACGAGCTGCGCGTCCGGCCGGTGCACGATGCCGCGCACGGTGTGACGCGTGGTCTGGGGACGGTTGGAGGTGATGGCCACCTTCTGTCCGACCAGAGCGTTCGTGAGGGTGGACTTGCCCGCGTTGGGCCGGCCGACGAAGCAGGCGAAGCCCGACCGGTGGGTCGCTTCGGATTCAGGGTTGCGAACGCTCATGAGGGCCATTGTCCCTGATGCCGCCGCGCCCCACGCACCACGGCGTGGGGCGGCGGCCGGGCGGGCCGTCAGCCCGCCGTCACCGTGGCGCGTACGACGGCGTCGGGCCCGGCCAGCAGCACCGGCGTCTCCGGGCCGCCGAGGTCGCGGACGGCGGCGCGGTCGGCGTCGGACACGGCGTCCGCCTCCGAGACCACGGCCGCCGCCTCCAGGGACTTCGCGCCGCTGGCCACGGCCATCGCCACGGCGGTCTGCAGGGCGCTGAGCTTCAGCGACTCCAGGGCGACGGTCCCGGCGACGTACGTGCGCCCGGTCTCGTCCCGTACGGCCGCGCCCTCGGGTACGCCGTTGCGGGCGCGGGCGCTGCGCGCCAGGGTGACGATCTTGCGGTCCTCGGGGTCCAGGTCGGTGCTCTGTGTCATGCCCCGAGCATAGGCAGGGCGGCCGGGTTCACCCCGGCCGCCCCTCGAACGCCGTGAGCGTCAGCTCGTGGCGCCCTTGACGAACTTCTCGCCGGCGCGCTTGGCCAGGTCGTCGAAGGAGGCGTGGTCCGGCTTGGCACCCATCGGGGCGTACGCGACGCGGGTCAGGCCGGCGCCCTGGCGGGCGACGAGGACGTCCGACTCGATCTTCATGCCGAGCTGGGGGATGTTCGTGATCAGCCGTACGGCGGCCGACTCCTCGCCGACCTTCGCCGTCTCCAGCTTCTCGGCCTTGATCTCCATCTTCTCGTCACCCTCCCCCACGGTGAACGTGGCGCAGGACGCGACGGCGTCCGCGACGCCCTTCACGAAGCCGGTGGCGGCAGCGGTGTCCTTGTAGGTGTAGATCTGCTGGGCGAAGATGCCGCTGTCGGACGCCCGGCTGAACTCGCGGTTCGCGCCCGCCGTCGCACCCTCGATCTCGTCGCCCATCAGCGCGGCGAGCGGCTGGCACTCGGCCTTCTCGGCCTTGTACTTGTCACCGGCGCCGGCCGCCGCGTCCTCCGTCCAGCCCGCCGGAAGCTCCGATGCCTCCAGGAGACCGGCCTTCATCTGCTCGGCCGTCAGCGCCTTCGCGCCGGCGGCGTCACCGCCCTTGCCGGAGTCGGACGAGCCGCCGCACGCGGCGGTCAGCGTGAGCACGGACAGGGTGAGCGCGACGGCCGCGCCGCGCGTATGTGCGTACGCATGAAGAAAAAGAACTCCCCAACTTCACTGGTGATCGTGGGGAGTACGTTCCCCCCTCCCCGCCTTGTGGTCGCGCCGAGACTACCCGGCACCACCGACAACCGCCTCAGGCTTTGTCGAGGCGCAGCCGCTGCGCGCGCTGCAGCCCGGCGACCACCAGGTCGTAGGAGTCCTCGACGAGCTCGCGGACCAGGCCCGCGGGGAGTGCGTCGGCCCTGACCGTGTTCCAGTGACGCTTGTTCATGTGCCAGCCCGGCACGATCAGTTCCGGGTGCTCGGCGCGGAGCCGCAGCGCGTTCTCCGGCTCGCACTTGAGGTTCACGGTGAGGGGCCGGCCGTCGAGCGCGCTGAGCGCGAACATCTTCCCGGCGACCTTGAAGACGGAGGTCTCCGGGCCGAACGGGAAGTCCTCCACCGCCGCGTTGAAGTCCAGGCAGAACACCCTCAGCTCGTCCGGGGTCACGCCGCCTCGTCCTCCTCCTTCGGCGGTACGGGCTCCGCGAGCACCGTCACGATCTTGTTGCGGCGCCCGGCCGGTGACTCGGCGGTCAGCCGCAGTGCCCGCCCGTCGGGCAGGTCGACCACGGCGGTCGCCCCGGCGATCGGGACGCGCCCGAGGGCCTTGGCGAGGAGGCCGCCGACCGTCTCGACGTCCTCGTCGTCGTACGCGTCGAGGCCGAACAGCTCCCCCAGGTCGCCGATGTCGAGGCGGGCCGTCACGCGGTAGCGGCCGTCGCCCAGCTCCTCCACGGGCGGGAGTTCCCGGTCGTACTCGTCGGTGATCTCACCGACGATCTCCTCCAGGATGTCCTCGATGGTGACGATGCCGGCCGTGCCGCCGTACTCGTCGATGACGACCGCGCAGTGGTTGCGCTCCTGCTGCATCTCGCGCAGCAGGTCGCCGGCGTTCTTGGTGTCGGGCACGAACGTCGCGGCGCGCATGGCCGTGGAGACCAGGTCGGTCTCGGCGTCGCGGTTGATGTGCGTCTTGCGGACCAGGTCCTTGAGGTACACGATCCCGACCACGTCGTCCTCGTTGTCACCGGTGACCGGGATGCGTGAGAAACCGGAGCGCAGGGCCAGCGTCAGCGCCTGCCGGACGGTCTTGTACCGCTCGATGGACACCAGGTCCGTGCGCGGCACCATCACCTCGCGGACCAGGGTGTCGCCCAGCTCGAACACCGAGTGCACCATACGGCGCTCCTCGTCCTCGATGAGCGACTCCTGCTCGGCCAGGTCGACCATGGCGCGCAGCTCGGCCTCGGAGGCGAACGGGCCCTTGCGGAAGCCCTTGCCGGGGGTGAGCGCGTTGCCGATGAGGATGAGGAGCTGCGGCACCGGGCCCATGACGCGGGCCAGCGGCAGCAGCACGTACGCCGCGGCCGTGGCCGTGTTCAGCGGGTGCTGGCGGCCGATGGTGCGCGGCGAGACACCGACGGCGACGTACGACACGAGCACCATCACGCCGATCGCGACGACCAGGGCGCTCCACGTCTCGTCGAACTGCTCCAGGCAGACGTACGTGACGAGGGCCGCGGCGGCCATCTCGCAGGCGACGCGGACCAGCAGCGCCACGTTCAGATAACGCGTCGGGTCCGACGCGACCTGGGCCAGCTTGGCGGCGCCGCGCCGGCCCGACCGTACGGCTTCGGCGGCGCGGAAGCTGGAGACCCGCGCCATGCCCGCCTCGGCGCACGCGGCGAGCCACGCGATCACGACCAGCGCGACCGCGCCGACGACGATCTGGGCGGTCATGACACGGTCGGCGCCGGAGACGGTCCGGTGAGGCCCTTCTCCGCGCGCCAGCCGTCGACGATCGCCGCCTGGAGTCCGAACATCTCGGCCTTCTCGTCGGGCTCCTCGTGGTCGTAGCCGAGGAGGTGCAGCACTCCGTGGACGGTGAGGAGCTGGAGCTCCTCGTCCATGGAGTGCTGCGTCGGGGCCTCGCGGCCCTGCCTCTCGGCGACCTCGGGGCAGAGCACGATGTCACCGAGGAGCCCCTGCGGGGGCTCCTCGTCGTCCTTGGCCGGCGGGCGCAGTTCGTCCATCGGGAAGGACATGACATCCGTCGGGCCCGGCAGGTCCATCCACTGGATGTGCAGCTGCTCCATCGCCTCCGCGTCCACCACGATCACCGAGAGTTCGGAGAGCGGGTGGATGCGCATGCGGGTGAGCGCGTAGCGGGCGACGTCGAGGATCGCCTGCTCGTCGACCTCGGTGCCGGACTCGTTGTTGACGTCGATCGACATGGTGCTCTCTGGTCTACTTCCCGTTCCGGGTGTCGTACTGCTCGTACGCGTCGACAATACGGCCGACCAGCTTGTGCCGTACGACGTCGTGCGACGTGAGGCGGGAGAAGTGGACGTCCGGGACGCCGTCCAGGATCTCCTGCACCTGACGCAGACCGCTCTTGGTGCCGCCCGGAAGGTCGACCTGGGTCACGTCACCGGTGATGACGATCTTCGAGTCGAAGCCGAGCCGGGTGAGGAACATCTTCATCTGCTCGGGGTTCGTGTTCTGCGCCTCGTCGAGGATGATGAACGCGTCGTTGAGCGTCCGGCCCCGCATGTACGCCAGGGGCGCGACCTCGATCGTGCCCGCCGCCATCAGGCGCGGGATCGAGTCGGGGTCGAGCATGTCGTGCAACGCGTCGTACAGCGGCCGCAGATACGGGTCGATCTTCTCGTAGAGCGTGCCGGGCAGGAAGCCGAGCCGCTCGCCCGCCTCGACGGCCGGCCGGGTCAGGATGATCCGGTTGACCTGCTTGGACTGCAGGGCCTGGACCGCCTTGGCCATGGCCAGATACGTCTTGCCGGTACCGGCGGGGCCGATGCCGAAGACGATCGTGTGCTTGTCGATCGCGTCGACGTACCGCTTCTGGTTGAGCGTCTTGGGGCGGATGGTGCGCCCCCGGCTGGAGAGGATGTTCTGGGTGAGCACCTCCGACGGGGTCTCGACCGCGGCTCCCCCGGTCTCTTCCTTGAGCATGGCGATCGAGCGTTCCACCGCGTCCTCCGTCATGGGCTGTCCGGTCCGCAGCACCAGCATCATCTCGTCGAACAGGCGCTGGATCAGGGCGACTTCCGTGGCGTCGCCGACGGCGCTGATCTCGTTGCCGCGGACATGGATGTCGGCGCCGGGGAAAGCCCGCTCGATCACACGCAGCAGGGCGTCACCCGAGCCGAGCACGGTCACCATCGGATGCTTGGCGGGTACGGTGAAGTGGGCTCGTACCTGGTCTGTGGGTGTCTGAGTCATGGGCCGGCTCTCTGGCCTGCGCATACCTCCTGTTGCAGGGTTCTCGCCGCTCGACAACCTCTGGACTCTCCAGGGTACGGCGTACGGGGGACAACCCCGAAGGGTTTTCCACAGGCCCGGCTGCGGCCCGCCGGGCGTCGTACCGGTCGTACCGGTCGTACCGCCGGGTCGGCGTCAGGCGGAGCGGCGGAAGCCGATCGTCGGTACGGCGCGCCGCAGCGGCCACGGCCGGGTCGGCGCGGGCAGCAGGGCGTCCAGGAAGGCGTACCGGCGCAGGGCGGCGGGATCCTGGCCCGAGCAGCTCTGCACGTACTGCCACCAGGCGGCCACCTCGACCCAGCCGGGCGCGGACAGGGAGCCGCCGAACTCCTGCACGGAGAGCGCCGCGGTCAGCCCGGCGAAGGCCAGCCGGTCGGCGAGCGGCCAGCCCGCGAGGGTGCCGGTGAGGAACCCGGCCACGAACACGTCCCCGGCGCCCGTGGGGTCGAGGGCGGCGACGGCGATGGCGGGGACCTCGGCGGTCTCGCCGGTGCGGCCGTCCACGGCGTACGCGCCTTCGGCGCCGAGCGTGACGACCGCGAGCGGTACGTGGTCGGCGAGGGCGCGGGCGGCGGCGCGGGGGCAGTCGGTGCGGGTGTAGCGCATGGCCTCCTGGGCGTTCGGCAGGAACGCCTCGCAGTGCTCCAGGCCGGCCAGCGCGGCGAGGTCCCAGCGGCCGGTCTCGTCCCAGCCGACGTCCGCGAAGATCCGCGTGGACTGGCGTGCGGCGTGCGCCACCCACTCCTCCGGGCGGCCCGGTACGAGGGAGGCGACGGCGGCACGCGCGCGTGGCGGGCAGGCGGGCAGGGCGCCCTCCGGAGGCGGGGCCTCGTGGCCGTGCGACACCATGGTGCGCTCCCCGTCGTACGCCATGGACACGGTCACCGGCGAGTGCCAGCCGGGCACGGTACGCGACCGGGACAGGTCGATGCCCTCGCCCTGGTGGAGCGCGTCCCAGCAGTACTCGCCGTAGTGGTCGTCGCCGAACGCGGCGGAGAGCGACGTCCGCAGCCCGAGCCGGGCGAGGGCGGTCGCCATGTTGGCGACGCCGCCGGGGCTGGAGCCCATGCCGCGCGCCCAGGTCTCCGTACCGCGAACGGGGGCGCTGTCGAGGCCCGTGAAGATGATGTCGAGGAACACGGTGCCGGTCAGGAACACGTCGCACTCGGGGTCCGCGGGTGTGCGGAGCGTGCCCAACGGGTCGACGCCCGCGGTGTGCTGGCGCTTCGGCTGGTCTCCTCCGGGAGTGAAGGATGAGGTCACGGCGAGCTCCCCGGTCGCACGGTGCGGATCCCGACAGTCTGCCGGATGCGCCCCGCCGCCGCCCCACGATCAGCGAGGCGCCGCACGATCAGGGGGCCCGCACGCTCAGGGGGCCCGCACGCTCAGGGGCGCCGTGGGCCGTTCATCCGAAGGTGTAGGCGTCCACCTCGGCGAGGTAGCGGGCGCGGCGGGGCTCGTCGTCGTCCAGGAAGGCCGCCTGGAAGGAGTTGCGGGCGAGGGTGCGCAGGTCGTCCTCGGTCAGGGCGAGGGCCTCGCGGACCGCGTGGAAGGTGTCGCCCACGTAACCGCCGAAGTACGCGGGGTCGTCGGAGTTGACGGTGGCCAGCAGCCCGGCGTCCAGCATCGCCTTCAGCGGGTGGTCCTCCAGGACGTCGACGGCGCGGAGGCGGACGTTGGACAGCGGGCACAGCGTCAGCGGGACGCGGTCCCGCACCAGGCGGTCGACGAGGTCCGGGTCCTCCATGGCGCGCAGCCCGTGGTCGACGCGCTCGACGCCCAGGACGTCGAGGGCCTCGCGGATGTAGGCGGGCGGGCCCTCCTCGCCCGCGTGCGCGACCTTGCGCAGACCGAGCGCCGCTGCCGCCTCGTACACCTCGCGGAACTTCGACGGCGGGTGGCCGGCCTCGGCCGAGTCCAGTCCGACGCCGGCGATGCGGTGCAGGTACGGCTTGGCCGCGTCGAGGGTCTCCATGGCCGCGTCGGCGGGCTGGTCGCGCAGGAAGCACATGATCAGGCGTGTGGAGACGCCGTGCCGCTCCTCGCTGCGGTCCAGTGCGCGGCCGAGTCCCTCGACGACGGTGCCGAGGGGGACGCCGCGTGCGGTGTGCGCCTGCGGGTCGAAGAAGATCTCGGCGTGCCGGACGCCCTGGGCGGCGGCGCGCGCCAGATAGGCGTCCGCCAGCTCCGCGAAGTCGTCCTCGGTGCGCAGGACCGCCGTCAGCGCGTAGTACACGTCCAGGAAGGACTGGAGGTCGCTGAACAGGTAGGCCCTGCGCAGTTCGTCGGTGTCCGCGTAGGGCAGGGTGACGCCGTTGCGGGCGGCGAGCGCGAAGGCGAGTTCGGGTTCGAGGGTGCCTTCGATGTGGAGGTGCAGTTCGGCCTTGGGGAGGTCCTCGGGGAGGTTCATGGGGGTTGTCCCTACGGGCGCTTGGGGAGGGGGACGCGGACGAGGTCCCGGGCGATGGTGAGTTCGCCGGTGAAACCGGCGTCGCGGGCCTGCTGTTCGAAGACGGCGGGGTCGTGGTAGCGCTGCGAGAAGTGGGTGAGGACGAGGTGGCGCACGCCCGCGTCCCGGGCCACGCCCGCCGCCTGACCTGCCGTCAGGTGCCCGTGCTCCACGGCGAGGGACTCGTCCTGGTCGAGGAACGTCGACTCGATGACGAGCAGGTCGCAGCCCTCCGCGAGGGTGTGGACGCCGTCGCACAGGCGGGTGTCCATGACGAACGCGAAGCGCTGACCGCGCCGTAGCTCGCTGACGTCGTCGAGGCGCACCCCGCGCAGTTCGCCCGTGCGCTGGAGGAGGCCCACGTCGGGGCCCTTGATGCCGTGCGCGGCGAGCTTCTCGGGCAGCATGCGGCGGCCGTCGGGCTCGGTCAGCCGGTAGCCGAACGACTCGACGGGGTGCGAGAGGCGGCGCGCTTCGAGGGTGTACGCGCGCGTGGCGGCGATGACGCCGTCGGTGTCGACCGGGACCTCGACGATCTCGGCGCGCTCGCGGTAGGCCGTGGCGTACCGCAGCCGCTTGAAGAAGCGTCCGCCGCTGGCCGGGTAGTGCGCGGTGACCGGGTGCGGGACCTGGTCGAGGTTGATGCGCTGGATCACGCCGGCGACGCCGAGGGAGTGGTCGCCGTGGAAGTGCGTGACGCAGATCCGGTGGATGTCGTGCGCGGCGACGCCGGCCCGCAGCATCTGGCGCTGGGTGCCCTCGCCGGGGTCGAAGAGGAGGCCCTCGCCGTCCCAGAGCAGCAGGTAGCCGTTGTGGTTGCGGTGGCGTGTGGGCACCTGGCTCGCGGTGCCCAGCACGACCAGTTCACGGACGGACACGGCGCTCTATCCGGGGGGCCACTCGAAGCCGCGGCCGCCCAGGACGTGCGCGTGGGCGTGGAACACGGTCTGGCCCGCGCCGGTGCCGGTGTTGAAGATGATGCGGTAGCCGGTGGTGTCGGTCTTCTCCTGCGCGGCGACCTCGCCGGCCTCGCGCAGCACGTCGGCGGCGAGCACGGGGTCGGCCGCGGCGAGCGCGGCCGCGTCGCGGTGGTGGGCCTTCGGGATGACCAGCACGTGGGTGGGCGCCTGCGGGTTGATGTCGCGGAACGCGACGGTCGTGTCGGTCTCACGGACGATCGTCGCGGGCACCTCCCCCACCACGATCTTGCAGAACAGGCAGTCGCTCTGCGGCTCTCCGGCCATGCTCGGCCCTCTCTCGGCTCGGACGACAGATACGCCGGTAACCCTATCCCCGGCATGCCGCCCCGTCCGCGTGCGCATGCGTGGGTGCCCTGTGTGGGCCGGGCCGCCCACACCGTGCTCCTGGCCGGGACGGCGCGCAGTCCCGTGCGTCGGGGGTCGGTGCCGCTCCGGGGCCACCTCCTCGGGATGGCTCGTGCGGGTCCCGTTCCCGTGAAGCGTTTCAGCACCGCCATCCCTGCGGGGGCGCCCCCTGCGCGTCCCCTCCCGCCGTATGGCGGGAGCCCGCCGGTGGGGGTGGACGTGGAGAAGAACGGTCGCCCGGGCGCGTCAGGACCAGCGGCCCGTGCGGGCGAGTAGCAGGGCTGTGGCGGCTGTGCCCGCCGTGGAGGTGCGGAGGACGCTGCGGCCGAGGCGGTACGGCTTGGCGCCCGCCTCCGCGAAGGTGGCGAGTTCGTCGGGCGACACGCCGCCCTCGGGGCCCACGACGAGGACGATCTCGCCGGTCGCGGGCAGCGCCGCGGTGGCCAGCGGTTCGGCGCCCTCCTCGTGGAGGACGGCCGCGAAGTCGGCGCCCGCGAGGAGCTGGGCGACCTGCTGGGTGGTGGCGGCCTCCGCGACGTCCGGGAAGCGGAGCCTGCGGGACTGCTTGCCCGCCTCGCGCGCGGTGGCCCGCCACTTGCCGAGCGCCTTCATGCCGCGGTCGCCCTTCCACTGCGTGATGCACCGGGACGCCGCCCACGGCACGACCGCGTCGACGCCCGTCTCGGTCATCGTCTCGACGGCCAGCTCGCCCCTGTCGCCCTTGGGCAGCGCCTGGACGACGGTGATACGGGGCGTGGGCGCGGGTTCCGCCCGTACCTCCGTGACGGTGACGTCCAGGCGGTCCTTCCCCTCGACGGCGGCGACCGTGCCGTACGCGCCGTGGCCCGCGCCGTCCGTCAGCACGATGTCCTCGCCGGCCCGCAGGCGCCGTACGGACACCGCGTGCCGGCCCTCGGGGCCGTCCAGGGTGATCGTCGCGCCGGGCGCGGCGGCGGTCAGGTCGTCGGTGACGAAGACGGGCGCGGTCATGACATACCTCTCTGGGTCGACGCCGAGACGGCCGACCGGAGTTCGGAGTGGAGGACTTCGACGAGCTGCGCCGCGGGCAGGGCCCGGGCCAGCCGGTGGCCCTGCCCGGCCCACAGGGCCATGCCCTGCGGGTCGCCCGCCTTGGCCGCGGCCTTGCGCAGGCCGCTCGTCAGATGGTGCACCTCGGGGTACGCGGCCGGGGCGTACGGCCCGTGCTCCCGCATGAACCGGTTGACCAGCCCGCGGGCGGGCCGCCCGGAGAACGCCCGGGTGAGCGCGGTGCGGTTGAACAGCGGGTCCGTCATGGCCCGCTTGTGCAGGTCGTGCGCCCCCGACTCGGGGCACACCAGGAACGCCGTGCCGAGCTGCGCGGCCTCGGCACCCGCCGCGAGGACGGCCGCTATCTGACTGCCCCGCATCAGGCCGCCCGCGGCGATCACCGGGAGCTGCACCGTCTCGCGTACCTGGGCGATCAGCGTCAGCAGTCCGGTGCCGGACCCGCCGTTCTGCGGGTCGTCGCGGTGCGTGCCCTGGTGGCCGCCGGCCTCTATGCCCTGGACGCACACCGCGTGGGCGCCCGCGCGCTCGGCCGCGGCGGCCTCCTCGGGGCTCGTGGCGGTGACCACGGTGACCGTACCGGCCCGGGCGAACGCGGCGATGGTGTTGCGGCTGGGGCAGCCGAACGTGAACGACACGACCGGCACCGGGTCGTCCAGGAGGATGGCCAGCTTGGCCTCGTACCCGTCGTCGCGGCCCGCGTCCGCGTCGCCGAGCGGTGTCTCGTACCAGCTCGCCTCACCGGCCAGCTGGTGCCGGTACATCTCGACGGCCGACGCGTCGGACAGGCCCGGCTGCGGCATGAACAGGTTGATGCCGAAGGGGCGCGCGGTGAGCCCGCGGATCTGTTTGACCTCCTGGTACATGCCGTCCGCCGTTTTGTACCCGGCGGCCAGGAAGCCCAGCCCGCCCGCCTCGGACACGGCCGCGGCCAGGCCCGGGCAGGAGGCGCCGCCCGCCATGGGGGCCTGCACGATCGGGTAACGGCACAGAGCGGTCAGCGCGGAGGACATGCACGCATGGTGTCACGCCCCCACGCCCCCGCCGAAGCCCCGCTGCGGCCCCGAACCGGTCGCAGGAGCGACTGCGGGCGCCGGTGGCCGCCAACGGCCGCACAGCGCCCGCTCAGAGCCGCTCAGCGGCCGTTGAAAGCATCCTTCAGCCGCGAGAACAGCCCCTGCTGCCCCGGCGCACTGCGCTCACCCGGGGGCCGACCCCCGGACCCCCAGCCGACAGCCGGGGAACCCGCGCGCCGCGCTCAGCGGCCGTTGAAAGCATCCTTCAGCCGCGAGAACAGCCCCTGCTGCCCCGGCGCACT